>NZ_ARVV01000001.1:3017005-3325507 GCF_000385375.1 Methyloversatilis discipulorum | reverse complement strand
CGATCGCGTCGAGGCTGACGGTGACGCGGGTCAGGCCGGCGTCGCGCAGCGCACGCGCCTTCTGTTTCAGCAGCGCGCCATTGGTGGTCAGCGTCAGTTCGACCGGCAGCTTCGCCAGCCGCTCGATCAGCTTCTCGACGTCCTTGCGCAGCAGCGGCTCGCCGCCGGTGATGCGCAACTTGTTGACGCCGTGCGCGACAAACAGACGTGCGATGCGCTCGATCTCTTCGAAGCTGAGCAGATCGCTGCGCGCCAGATAGGGGTAGTCCTTGTCGAACACCTCTTTCGGCATGCAGTAGATGCAGCGGAAGTTGCAGCGGTCGGTGACCGAGATGCGCAGATCGCGCACGGCGCGGCCACGCGTGTCGAGCAGCGTGCCGGTCGCCGGAATCGGCGTCTCCGGCACCAGTGCGGTCGCGCGTCCGGCGGTGCGGATGTCCAGCAGATGTATGATCTTTTCGCTCATGGGCGGTGCGGCGTGAGCCGTTTCCTTGCTCCGGCTCCGTTTGACAGAAAGGCAGAGGAAGATTTCGTGGAAACCAGCCCCGTCACCCTCAGGTTGGCCGTGATTATGGAGCGCAGGGTACTGCACAACAAGTGGACAGACCATGCCTGGGAAGCGCGTGCGCTTTTGCCCGAAGGCCCGGAAAGCCCTGATGCGCCAAGGGTTTTTGCGCAGACCGACGAGGCGACCCAGTGGCTGTTCCCGCCGCTGGACCTGACGCTCTACACCGACGAGGCCGACAACTACCTGCTCAACGTGACCGCCGCCGAGCCGCGCATCTTCGTCATGTGGCGGCCTGACGACGAGGCCGAACCGCCGGTGCGACCGATGCAGATCAGCGCCAGCTACGGCGAGGCCGCGCGTTGGATGGATTCGGGCGAGAAGGTCGATGGCTTGCCGATGCCGGCCGACATGCGCGACTGGGTCGAGGATTTCGCGCGCCGTTTCCAGAGACCACCCGAACCGCGCAAGCCCAAGCGTTTCGCGAAGACCGGCGATGGCAATACGCATTACGGAAACATGAGCGGCGGGGTACGCGCAGGCGCCAATGGAGATGAACGTGAGCGATGATCCGGTGAAGGGCTTCCTCGGCCGCTGGTCGCGGCTGAAGCGGGAAGCGGCCGCCGCGGAGCCGCTGCCGCCGGTCGAGGCGCCGGTCGCCATCGTGCCGCCGCCGGCGCCGGACGCGGGGCAGGCGGCGAGGCCGGACAGCGATGTGCCAGCCGAACCGCCACCGCTCGAATCGCTGGGCTTCGATTCCGACTACCGCGCCTTCCTCGGCCAGAAGGTGGACGAGGGACTGAAACGCGCGGCGCTGAAGAAGCTGTTCCACACGCCGCACTTCAATACGATGGACGGGCTGGACGTCTATATCGAGGACTTCAACCTGTACGAGCCGCTGCCGGCATCCATGGTGTCGCAGCTTGCGCATGCGAAGGAAACGCTGAACCCGACGCTGCCCGACAACTGGCTCACCTCGGTACCGGACGAGACGCCGCCCGCCGTGCCGGAGACGACCGCGGCCCCCGCGGAACAGGCGGCAGCGCCTGCGCTGGACAGTCCGGCGGACGAAGACGAGGGTGTTGCGACCGAGTCGGACAAAATCGAGCGCTTGCCGAGCGAGTTGCCCGTGTCGTCCGACAACGCCGAAAGTAATTCCAGGTCGGAATAGTCCGTTCTGTTCTCGGGCGATCTGGCACGAAGGCTGCAAAAGCCTTGCCGGAGGAGCCTGACTACATGAACAACGCCCACAAGGCGATCCAGCTGTGCAGCTGCAATGGCACGGTTGAGATCGACATCAGAAGACTGGGTGACGCGCTGGCGCTGGACGCCGCCGATCTGCCGGTACTGCATGCCGCGACGCAGCTGTGTGGTCGCGATGCCGCCGCGTTTTCCGCCGCCCTGGGTGGCGCGGCCGACGCCATCGTCGGCTGCACGCAGGAAGCCGCGCTGCTGCGCGAAGTGGCCGACGAGGCCGACGCGACGGCGGGTCTCACCTTCATCAATCTGCGCGACATCGGTGGACGCAGCCCGCGCGGCAGCGACGCGACGCCGTCGGTCGCCGCGCAACTGGCGATGGCGCGCATGGCCGAACCGGCCCCGGTGCCTGCGGTCAGCTACGCGTCGTCCGGTCAGCTGCTGATCATCGGCCCGGCCGGTGCCGCGCTCGGCTGGGCGCAGGAAGCGCAGCGCCGCTACGGCGACAGCATCGCCGTCAGCGTGCTGGTCACCGGCCGCGACGGCAGCGAACTGCCGGTGCGCCGCGACTGGCCGGTCATGACCGGCCGCGACGTGACGGTGAGCGGCTGGCTCGGCGCATTCGACGTGAGCTGGGCGCGCGCCAACGCGATCGATCTCGACGCCTGCGTGCGCTGCAATGCCTGTATCGACGCCTGTCCGGAGGGCGCCATCGGCTACGACTATCAGGTCGATGCCGCCCGCTGTACCGGGCACCGCGCCTGCGTAAAAGCCTGTGCCGACATCGGCGCCATCGATTTCGCCGCCGTGGGCAGCCCGCGCAGCGAGCGCTACGACCTGGTGCTCGACCTGTCGGAGCCGGCGCTGATCCGCATTCCGCACCCGCCGCAGGGTTACGCGGCACCGGGCCGCGATCCGCTCGAACAGTCGCTGGCGTTGCAGAAGCTCGCCGGCATGGTGGGCGAATTCGAAAAGCCCAAGTTCTTCAATTACAAGTCCTCGATCTGCGCACACAGCCGCAACAGCAAGCAGGGCTGCAATCGCTGCATCGACGTCTGTTCGACCTCGGCCATCCGCGCCGACGGTGACGGCGTGTTCGTCGAGCCGCACCTGTGCATGGGTTGCGGTGCCTGTGCGACAGTTTGTCCCACCGGGGCGATGCGCTACGCCTACCCATCGGCGTCCGATGTTGCGGTGCGCCTCAAGACGGCTCTGCAGGCCTGGCGCGCCGCCGGCGGCCGCGCACCGCGCGTCGTGTTCCACAACGAGACGCAGGGTGAGGAGTTGCTGGCGCTGGCTGGACGCCGTCGCGGACTGCCCGCCGACCTGCTGCCGGTGGCCGTGCATGACGTCGCCTCGGTCGGGCTGGAACTGATGCTCGCGACGCTGTGCTACGGCGCCGCACAATGCGTCATTCTGTCTCACGACGATCAGCCCGACGCCTACCGTGAAGCGACGTCGGGGCAGATCGCGCTCGGTCGCACCATCCTCTCCGCGCTGGGCCATCCGTCGTCGGCGCTGTGCGCCGTGGTCGCCGACGATGCGGCGACGCTGATCCACGCTCTGGGCGCGACGGCTGCGCTGGCGCAGTCCTGTCCGCCGGCCAGCTTCGCGCTGCCGGTCGAGAAGCGCGGCGCGCTCGAGTTCTGCATCGATCACCTGGCCCGCCACGCGGCGCAGAAGGTCGAGGCCATCGCGCTGCCCGCCGGCGCGCCCTTCGGTGCGGTCAATATCGACAAGGCCGCCTGCACCTTGTGCATGAGCTGCGTCGGCGCCTGTCCGGCCTCGGCCTTGATGGATGGCGGCGAACGGCCGGCGCTGCGCTTCCTCGAACGCAACTGCGTGCAGTGCGGCCTGTGCGTGAACACCTGTCCGGAGTACGCGCTGTCGCTCGAACCGCGACTGCTGATCGGCGACGCGGTGCGGCGCGAACGCGTGCTCAACGAGACTGAGCCTTTCCACTGCATCAGCTGCGGTACGCCCTTCGGCACCAAGCAGATGATCGACGCGATGACCGGCAGGCTGTCGGCGCATTCGATGTTCGCCAGCGGCGACGCGCTGCGCCGGCTGCAGATGTGCGCCGACTGTCGCGTCATCGACATGATGAAGGCGAAGGGCGGCGAAACCACGGTGTTCGACACATGAACGCACCCACTCCGCAAACACTCGCTTTCGTGCGCGACCCGGTCAGTGACGAGGACACCGCGCGCGCCAATCACTACGCACTGCTGTCGCGGCTGCTGCACGCGGCGCCCGATGCCTCTCTGCTCGGCATGCTTGCCGCCTCCGGCGATTGGCAGATCGACGACGCGCCGTCGGCCGAGGCGGTGCTGATGGCGCAGGCCTGGAACGGACTGTGTGCGGCGTCGGCAGCGATGGACCCGGCTGCCGCGCAGGACGAGTTCGACGCGCTGTTCGGCGGCGTCGGCCGGCCGGAGATCGTCGTCTTCGGCTCCTTCTACCTGGCCGGCTTCGTCAACGAGAAGCCGCTGGTGAAATTGCGCGACGACCTGGCGGCGCTGGGCCTGGCGCGCACGCAGGGCGAGTCGCTGCCCGAGGACCACATCGCCGCGGTATGCGACGTGATGCGCCTGCTGCTGACCGACACCATGCGCAGCGCCGCCGAGCGAGCGCTCGAGCAGGACCGCTTCTTCGCCACCCACATCCAGCCGTGGTACGGCGCGCTGTGCGACGCGCTGGATGCCGCCGCAGGCGCCAATTTCTACCGCCGTGTTTCGCAGTACGCGCGCAGCTTCCTCGATGTCGAGGCGGCGGCGCTCACCATAGATCGATGAAGTGACCTACAACTGAAGAGCCAACACCCTGAACCGGGCAGTCATCACGAGGAGGACAGAGCAATGACCGAAAAAGCCAACCTGAAACGCCGTCAGTTCCTGCTGACCGCGGGCGTCGGCGGCGTGAGCGCCGCGGCGGCCGTGGTGGCGGTGCGGTCGACCGGCAGCGATGCCGGCGCGACCGCCACCACCGCGCAGACCGACAGGAGCGGATACCGCATGACCGAGCACATCGCGGCCTACTACCGCACCGCCCGCGTCTGATCCCGAGGAGAGCCAACATGACATTGACCCGCAAATCGGCTGGTGGCGCGCGCGCGCAATCGCGTCTGGCGCGCCCGGCATCGGCGGCTTCGCCGCGCACGATGGACCGCCGCACCTTCCTCAAGCGTTCCGGCATGACTGCCGGCGCCGGCGCCTTCGCGTCGGCACTGCCTTTCTCGATGGTCGAGCGCGCGCAGGCCGCCAACCCGTCGGCGGCCGGCGGCAAGGTGGAAGTGAAGCGCACGATCTGTACCCACTGTTCGGTCGGCTGTGCCATCGACGCCGAAGTCGTCAACGGCGTGTGGGTCGGCCAGGAGCCGGTGTTCGACAGCCCGATCAATATGGGCGCGCACTGCGCCAAGGGCGCGTCCATCCGCGAGCACGGCCACGGTGAGCACCGGCTGCGCTACCCGATGAAGCTGGTCGACGGCAAGTGGGTGCGCATGTCCTGGGACGACGCGCTGAACGAACTGTCGGCGCGCCTGCTGAAGCTGCGCGAGGAGAGCGGCCCGGACAGCGTGTACTGGATCGGCTCGTCCAAGCACAACAACGAGCAGGCCTACATGATGCGCAAGTTCGTGTCGATGTGGGGCACCAACAACTGCGACCACCAGGCGCGCATCTGTCACTCGACAACGGTGGCCGGTGTGGCCAACACGTGGGGGTATGGTGCGATGACCAACTCCTACAACGACATGCAGAACTCGAAGGCGATCTTCTTCATGGGATCGAACGCCGCCGAGGCGCATCCGGTGTCGCTGCTGCACATCCTGCACGCGAAGGAGAACGGCGCGAAGATCATCGTCGCCGACCCGCGCTTCACGCGTACCGCAGCCAAGGCCGACCACTTCGTGCGCATCCGCTCCGGCTCCGACATCGCCATCCTGTACGGCGTGCTGCGCCACATCTTCGAGAATGGCTGGGAGGACAAGCAGTACATCGAGGATCGCGTGTTCGGCATGGACAAGATCCGCGACGAGGCGATGAAGTGGACCGCCGACAAGGTCGAGGAAGTCAGCGGCGTGCCGGATGATCAGGTGAAGCTGATCGCCGAAACGATGGCGAAGAACAAGCCCTCGACCGTGGTGTGGTGCATGGGCCAGACCCAGCACACGACCGGCAACGCCATCGTGCGCATGATGTGCAATCTGCAGCTCGCGCTCGGCAACGTCGGTGTGGCGGGCGGCGGCACCAACATCTTCCGCGGCCACGACAACGTGCAGGGCGCGACCGACGTCGGCCCGAACCCGGATTCGCTGCCCGGCTACTACGGCATCGCGACCGGTTCGTGGAAGCACTGGGCCAATGTGTGGGGCGTCGATTACGAGTGGCTGAAAGGCCGCTTCGCGTCGCAGGCCCTGATGGAGAAGTCGGGCATCACGGTATCGCGCTGGATCGACGGCGTGACCGAAAAGAACGAACTGATCGACCAGGACCCGAACCTGCGCGCAGTCGTGTTCTGGGGCCACGCGCCGAACTCGCAGACGCGTGGCAAGGACATGCTGGAGGCGATGAAGGCGCTCGACACGCTGGTGGTGATCGATCCCTATCCGTCGGCTACTGCCGCGATGGCGGCCAGCGCGCGCAAGGACGGCGTCTACCTGCTGCCGGCCGCGACGCAGTTCGAGTGCGAAGGCTCCTGCACCGCGTCGAACCGGTCGCTCCAGTGGCGCGAGAAGGTGATCGAGCCGCTGTGGGAGTCGAAGCCCGACCACACCATCATGTATCTGTTCGCGCAGAAGTTCGGCTTCGCCGAACAGTTCACGAAGAACGTGAAGGTGACCAACAACGAGCCCAGCGTCGAAGACATCCTGCGCGAAATCAACCGCGGCACCTGGACCATCGGCTACACCGGCCAGTCGCCGGAGCGCCTGAAGATCCACATGCGCAACATGCAGGTGTTCGATCCGAAGACGCTGAAGGCCAAGGGCGGCATCGACAAGGAAACCGGCTACGTGCTCGACGGCGAGTATTTCGGTCTGCCCTGGCCCTGCTACGGCACGCCGGAAATGAAGCACCCGGGCTCGCCCAATCTGTACGACACCTCGAAGCACGTGATGGACGGGGGCGGCAACTTCCGCGCCAACTTCGGCGTCGAGAAGGAGGGCACCAGCCTGCTGGCGGCCGACGGCTCCGCGTCGAAGGGTGCCGACCTGCAGTTCGGCTACCCCGAGTTCGACCACGTGCTGCTGAAGAAGCTGGGCTGGTGGGAAGAGCTGACCGAGGACGAGAAGAAGAAGGCCGAAGGCAAGAACTGGAAGACCGACCCGTCGGGCGGCATCATCCGCGTCGCGATGAAGAACCACGGCTGCCACCCCTTCGGCAACGCCAAGGCGCGCGCGGTGGTGTGGAACTTCCCGGACCCGGTGCCGGTGCATCGCGAGCCGCTCTTCTCGCCGCGTGCCGACCTCGTTGCCAAGTATCCGACGCACGAGGACAAGAAGGCCTTCTGGCGCCTGCCCACGCTGTACAAGAGCGTGCAGGACCAGTTCGCCAACGTCGGCAAGGACTACCCGCTGATCATGACTTCGGGCCGTCTGGTCGAGTACGAGGGCGGTGGCGACGAAACGCGCTCCAACCCCTGGCTGGCCGAGCTGCAGCAGAACATGTTCGTCGAGATCAACCCGCGGGCGGCCAACGACCGCGGCATCCGCGACAAGGACATGGTGTGGGTGAAGTCGCCCAGCGGCGCGCAGATCAAGGTGCAGGCGATGGTGACCGAGCGGGTCGGGCCGGACACGGTGTTCCTGCCCTTCCACTTCGCCGGCCACTGGATGGGCAAGGACCTGATCGACAGCTACCCGGAAGGGGCTGCACCGGTCGTGCGTGGCGAGGCGGTCAACACCGCCACGACCTACGGCTACGACTCGGTGACCATGATGCAGGAAACCAAGACCACGGTCTGCCAGATCATGAAGGCCTGACGCGGGCGCGATGAAACAACACGGGGCGGCGCGTCAGCCGCGCGTCGCCCCGGAGAACGGAGGACACCATGGCAAGAATGAAATTCATCTGTGACGCCGAGCGCTGCATCGAGTGCAACGGCTGCGTCACCGCATGCAAGAACGAACACGAGGTGCCCTGGGGCGTGAACCGCCGGCGCGTCGTGACCATCAACGACGGCGTACCGGGTGAGCGCTCGATGTCGGTCGCCTGCATGCACTGTTCCGACGCGCCCTGCATGGCGGTGTGCCCGGTCGACTGCTTCTACCGCACCGATGAGGGCGTGGTGCTGCACGACAAGGACCTGTGCATCGGCTGCGGCTACTGCTTCTACGCCTGTCCGTTCGGCGCGCCGCAGTTCCCGCAGGCGGGCGCCTTCGGTCTGCGCGGCAAGATGGACAAGTGCACCTTCTGCGCCGGTGGCCCGGAAACGAACAACTCGGAAGAGGAGTTCCGCAAGTACGGCCGCAACCGTCTGGCCGAGGGCAAGCTGCCGCTGTGCGCCGAAGTGTGCTCGACCAAGGCGCTGCTCGGCGGCGACGCCGACGTGCTGGCGGACATCTATCGCCAGCGCGTGCTCACTCGCGGCAAGGGTGCGGACATCTGGGGCTGGTCGACCGCCTATGGCAAGCCGGATGCACCGGCCACCGCCCCGGCGGCGGGAGGCAAATCATGAAGCCGCTGAGCGGAGCCGTCTGCCTGGTCGCACTTGCAGCCGCGCTCGCCGGCTGCGGCGAGAAGGAGCAGGTGGTGGTCTACAAGCAGGGCCACTACCAGGGCAAGGCAGACGGCAAGCCCTGGGATAACGAGTCCTTCTCCGGCGACAAGGGGAACTGGGAGGCGACCATCAAGGCGCGCAACCAGAACCAGAACGAATATCGCCGCATCAACGGTTAGGAGAGCGTTCATGAGTCATGACATGACTGTACTGAAGCGCCTGCTGTGGATGGTGCTGACGCTGTGCGCACTGGCCGGCGGACCGGTGTTCGCCGCCGACGCGCCGCCGGCGACGGCGGCCGACCAGGCTTTGCGCCAGCAGTCGCAGCCGCTGAACAACGCGCCGGTGTGGCGCGAGGTGAGGTCGGGCGAGCAGCACTACACCACGGTGCAGGGCGTCGAGACTGGCGTGCTGATCCAGTCCGGCGGCCAGACCTGGCGGGCGCTGCGCAACGGTCCGCTGATGCTGTACGGCGGCATCGCCTTCTGCGCCATGCTGGTTCTGCTGGCCGTGTTCTTCAAGCTGCGCGGCCCGATCCGGCTGTCAGAGGCGAAGACCGGCCGGATGATCCAGCGCTTCAACACGATGGAACGGATGTCGCACTGGGCCATGGCGATCTCGTTCTGCGTGCTGATGGTGAGCGGGCTGGTGATGCTGTTCGGCAAGCACGTGCTGCTGCCGGTGTTCGGCTACTCGCTGTTCGCGACGGTGGCGCTGGTGTGCAAGAACATCCACAACTTCGTCGGGCCGGTGTTCATCCTGTCGGTGCTGCTGTTCATCGTGCTGTTCGTGAAGGACAACGTGTGGCAGGCCATCGACGCGCTGTGGATACGCAAGGCCGGTGGTCTGCTGACCGGCGAGCACGTACCGTCGCATCGCTTCAACTTCGGCGAGAAGACCTGGTTCTGGCTCGGTGTGGTGTTCCTGTCGCTGACCGTCGGCATCAGCGGTCTGGTGCTCAACTTCCCGAACTTCGAACAGGGCCGCGCCATCATGCAGACGGCAAACATCATCCATCTGATCGGTGGCCTGATCGTGATGACGCTGTCGCTCGCCCATATATATATAGGCAGCATCGGCATGGAAGGCGCGCTCGACGGCATGAGGACGGGCTATGTCGACGAAACCTGGGCCAAGGAGCACCACGAGCTGTGGTACGACGCGGCGAAGAAGGCTCAACCGGCGGAGAAGCCGGCAGGCAGCATGCCTGCACCGGCCCGCGTCTGAACGGAGGACTACGCATGAACAGGATGATCGTGCTGCTGCTCGGCGCCTTGCTATCGACCGGCGCGCTGGCAAAGCTGCCTGAATTGACCGAAGAGCAGAAAGCGGCCGCCGCCGAGAAGAAGGCGAAGGCCGACGAAGCGACCAAGAAGGGCAACGAGCAGCTCGCCGCGTCGCAGGACCGCGTAGCGGCGAAGTACATCGAGCAGATGAAGGCGAAGGGCGTTACCGTGACCCCCACGCCGATCGCGCCACCGGCCGCTCCGGCGGCACCTGCAGGGGCGGCAAACCCGCCGGCTGCAGCGCCCGCGGCACCGCCTGCAGCAAAGTAGGTACGTCGGGACGCAGCGTCTCGACGAGCAGCAAAGACAAAAGGCACCGCGAGGTGCCTTTTGTCTTTGCTGCTCCGGATCACCGAGGTGACCCGGAGGAAGTGACTCAGCCGCCGAAGCGGTAGCGCACCCCCAGCCAGCCCGAACGCGGTGCGCCCGGTGCGTAGAAGGTTTCGTCTTCCCAGTTCGCCGTGTTGCTGTCGAAGCTGTTGTTCGGACCGACGAAGGGGTTCTCGCCGATCTGGCCCGCTGTGAAGTAGCGCTTGTCGAACACGTTGTTCACCCGCGCAAACACCGACCAGCCGCCGCCCAGCTTCGCGTCCGCCACCATGTTCACCACAGTGAAGCCGGACGTCTTGCCGTTCTCGTCGTGCTCGTTGTTCTCGTTGCCTCGAACATACACGCCGGAGTGCGTAACCACGTCCGAACCGAGCGTGAGCCAGTCGGTGGCGCGCCAGTTCACGCCGAGCTTGAACGAGTGTTCGGCGATGCCGGGGATGCGGTCGCCCGACTGCACGCGGATGTTGTCGGCGCCACAACTCGGATCGAGCGCCGAATTTTCCGGCGACACGATGCACTCGCTCGAACGGTAAGTCGCGTCGACCCAGGTATAGCCGGCGTTCCACATCAGGCTGCCGTAGTCGCCGCCCAGACCGAGCTCGACGCCGTTGCGCTGGGTCTTGCCGAAGTTCTTGAAGTACCCCTGGCCGACCGTGTTGCTGGCAACGAACAGGATGTCGTCGCGGTTCACCGCGCCGAAGGCGGCGACATTCCAGCGGATCGGGCCGGCGACGCCGCGGACGCCGACCTCGATGCTGCGGGTGACCACCTGATCGAGACGCGGGTCGGCCTGCATCGCATTCGGGAGCTTGCACGGCTCGTTCGGATCGGAACAGCCCAGTTCGATCGGACTCGGCGCGCGGTTGCCCTGTTGGGCGTTCGCGTACAGCGTAACGGCTGGCGTCAGCGCATAGGTGGCGCCCAGAGCCGGGTTGATCTTGCTGTAGGTGTAGTCGCTGTTGAGGCTGGACGTGGCATCCAGCTGGTCCATCGTGCGCACGCTGGTGTGGTTGTAGCGACCGGACAGCGATACGGTTGCGTCGGCGATCGGTTTCCAGGTGCCCGTCGCGAACAGACTCCACGTACGGCTGCGTCCGCGCAGCTTCGGTTCCGGATCCTCCTCGCTGTCTGTCGGGGTGACCGAACGGTCGGGCAGGAAATCGCCTTCCTGCTCGGTCTGCTGGAAGCGGGTGCGGCTGTGGTCGAAGGTCGTGCCGACGGCCAGTTGACGGTCTTCGAGGATATGCGCCCACTGCGCGCTGAAGCCGTAGCCGGTCTGGCGGGTGCGCGTGCGGTTCAGCACGCCTTCCGGATCCCCCGGCGCGGCGAACTCGTCGTTGGCGTCGCCGTTGAGCGTGCGTACGTTGTTCTTGCGCACATAGACAGTACCCGACAGCTTCTGCACGTCGTCCAGCCAGTAGCCGCCATTCAGCGACAGCATGGTCATGCGGTTCTTCGTGTTGTCGGGCGAGGTGAAGATCGAACGCCGGCGTTGTTCGTAGAAGGAAAGCGGCGTCAGACCGTTGCCAATCAGGTCGCTGTTTGCGTGCGTGAGGTTCAGATCGAGTTCGTGCTTGGACGAGCGATGCGAAATCTTGCCGAAGAACTGGTTCACGTCCGACGGCGACAGATCGCGCCAGCCATCTTCCTTGAAGCGGGTGGCGGTGAAGTACCAGCCCAGTTCGCCATTGTTGCCGCCATGTTCGGCGGTCACCGCGCTGCGGCCGAAGCTGCCGGTGTAGGCCTCGATGCCAGTGCCGGCGTGGCTGAAACCGTCCTTGGTACGCACCGACAGCGCGCCGCCCAGGGTGTTCAGGCCGAACAGCGGGTTCGATCCCGGAATCAGGTCGATCGAGGCGATCGCGTTGCGCGGGATCAGGTCCCAGTTCACCACATCGCCAAAGGGCTCGTTTACGCGCACGCCGTCCTGATAGACCGACAGGCCCTGCGGCGTGCCGAGCAGCGGGCTGGCGGTGAAGCCGCGGTAGTTCACATCCGCTTGGTAGGGATTGCCCTGGATCTCATTGACGTTGACGCTCTGCAGCTGACTGCCAAGGAGTTCAGGCAGGCCCGCAGCACCGGTATCGCGCAGCGCTTCACGACGGATGGACTGCACGTTGGCAGGGATCTCGTCCTTCGGCCGGTCCAGACCGGGCACCGGCGACGTGCCGACAACCTCAACAGTGGGGGCAACTGTCTGCGCATGGCTGGCAAACGGCAGGCCGATCGTACAGGCGCCGCTGATGATTGCGGCGAGCGGGGTCAGACGCAGACGTTGTGCGTCGGTATGCTTTCTCAAGGGGTTACTCCTCTCGTTTCTGGGGAGTGCGCACTCGTTCTCTGAAGTGCGTCACTGAAACGACCCTACAGGCAGGGTCCGATCGGAAGATAGCCAAGAGCTGTAAGCAAGGATCGGGAAAAACTCCCGAGGTGGGCGGGCTGGCTCGTTTATCGCTTAGTGCGCTAATTGTCTGTCCGTAGAGCACATATGCCTTGCGCCTGCCGCGTCAATGATTGCCGTCTTTCGGGCCGAGCAATTGGGTCGGGCCGGTGCCGGACACCACCCCCAGACGAAGCGCGAGGTGCACCAGCGCAGCTGACGTGCTGACGTTCAGCTTTTCCTTGATGAGCGCCTGATAGTTTGCGACCGTCTTCTGGCTCAGGTTCAGCATCTGCGCACATTCTGCCGGCGACATGCCGCGTGCGAGCAGGCGGAAGACCTCGAACTCGCGTGCCGAAAGCGCGTTGATGACCTCGCGCTCGGCGTCGGGCGAGCGGTG
This sequence comes from Methyloversatilis discipulorum, assembly GCF_000385375.1. Classification (NCBI taxonomy): domain Bacteria; kingdom Pseudomonadati; phylum Pseudomonadota; class Betaproteobacteria; order Nitrosomonadales; family Sterolibacteriaceae; genus Methyloversatilis; species Methyloversatilis discipulorum. The sequence continues at coordinate 3,312,689 of NZ_ARVV01000001.1, read as the reverse complement.
CTCGACCACTCGTCGTACGTCCTCACTGAAGTAGCGCTCACCTTTCGCGACCGCTCGAACCGCCTCAAGCAACACCTCAGGGGCGCTGCGCTTGCTGATGAACCCGCTGGCGCCGCTCTGGATGGCCTTATCAACCACCACGGCCTCGTCATGGACGCTGAACACCAGTACGCGCGCGCTCGTATCCCGAGCACGAATGCGCCGTATCAGCTCTATGCCGCTCGATCCGGGAAGCGAGAGATCGGTCACGGTAACCTTCGGCGTGCATTGCACGTAAGCGGTGTAGCCCGCCTCTGCATCCGGCGCTTCGGCGGCCACGCGGATGTCTCCACCTGCTTCGAGCAGTCTTGCGTAGCCCGAGCGCACGACCGGATGATCGTCCACCAGCAATACGTCGATCATTAAGTGTCCTCCTTATCTTGTTCAACCGGCGGTCGACATGGAATCGAGCACGTGACGAGCACGCCCCCCAGACGGCTTTGCCCGATCGAAAGGCTGCCGCCCAACATGGAGGCCCGCTCCTTCATGCCAAGCCAGCCCAGTCCCGCACGAACGCTTGCAACGTCATGACCGATGCCGTCGTCTTCGATGGTCAGATCGATCCGACCTGATTCCGGGTGACCGTGCAGAAGGATTCGAACGTGACCGGCGTGGGCATGCTTCATGACGTTCGACAACGATTCCTGCACGATGCGATACAGCGCGATATTGACCTGCTCCCCGAGCTCGCCCAGTTCGCCGGACGGAAGAAGCGCGCAGCTTACTTCGGAGCGCTCCTCCCAGGACTCGCATAGTGATTGCAGAGCACCCACCAGGCCAAGGCTGTCGAGTGCCGCCGGGCGCAGTTCGTAAAGTAGTCCGCGGACGGTCTGGTACAACTCGTCCGCAGTCTCTGCAATGCGTGCCGCCGCCGCCTGTTCCGACGAAGCATCCGGAAGCGTCGTACGCAGGAACACCGCATCGATCCTGATGGCGTTGCAGCTCTGTCCGAAGTGATCATGAAGTTCGTGCGCAATGCGCCGGCGTTCGGCCTCCTGCAGGCCAATCAATGTTTGCGCCAATTCTCTGTTCCGTGCTGCGAGCCTCTGCAGTGCGTGCTCGGCCGCCACACGCGACATGAGTTCGCTGCGAGCCTCACGCCAGCGAAGAAAGGAGAAAACGGCCAATCCTGCCAGCACGCTGAGCAGCACGAACACAAGCTCGTCTGCCTGGAAGCCCTCGTAACGAGTGAGCTCGGCGTGGAGCCTTTCGTAGAGCTCGGTGCGTGAACTCACCAGAAAGGTGAGCAGCGCAGTCGTACCTATCAGCGCGCCTTCGAGTCGCCGTCGGCGTGCCGATGACTTGGTGCCCGTGTGCACCGCCCTATATATATGCATGTATCCCTAACCCGGCATTCACGGCTTGTTCGAGTTACCGATGCTGCCACACACTGACGCCCTGACATTTCAGCTGCAGTAACCTCGCTGTAAAGAAAGTCCCGGTGGGTGTTGACCTGTTGTTGGAAAACCCCCATAATCTTTTTCTCTCGAACGCGGGGTGGAGCAGTCTGGCAGCTCGTCGGGCTCATAACCCGAAGGTCACAGGTTCAAATCCTGTCCCCGCAACCACCGATTCAACAAGGCGGTGAGCGAGAAAAAGTTTCAAAAATGTTTGCGCAGATCTGAAAACGTGCTATAGTTTCACTTCTGTGCTGCAGCGAAAGCGGCAGCAAAACAGTAACAAAGCAGCGAACGTTCTTTAACAAAACAAACAGCCGATAGGTGTGGGCACGGCGTGGTTGTAACGGCGAGTAGCTGTCGTTTCAGGGATTCCTGGGGTGGTGGTTGATCGCATGACAACTAAATTGAAGTGCTCATACGAATCAAAGGTTTTAAGCGAAAGCTTATACCTGTGAATTCTGACGAGTTTTGGGAATTAAACTGAAGAGTTTGATCCTGGCTCAGATTGAACGCTGGCGGAATGCTTTACACATGCAAGTCGAGCGGCAGCGCGGTCTTCGGACTGGCGGCGAGCGGCGAACGGGTGAGTAATACATCGGAACATGCCCAGTCGTGGGGGATAACACTTCGAAAGAAGTGCTAATACCGCATACGTCCTGAGGGAGAAAGCGGGGGATCGCAAGACCTCGCGCGATTGGAGTGGCCGATGTCAGATTAGCTAGTTGGTGGGGTAAAGGCCTACCAAGGCAACGATCTGTAGCTGGTCTGAGAGGATGATCAGCCACACTGGGACTGAGACACGGCCCAGACTCCTACGGGAGGCAGCAGTGGGGAATTTTGGACAATGGGGGCAACCCTGATCCAGCCATTCCGCGTGAGTGAAGAAGGCCTTCGGGTTGTAAAGCTCTTTCGGCAGGAACGAAACGGCGAGCTCTAACATAGCTCGCTAATGACGGTACCTGAAGAAGAAGCACCGGCTAACTACGTGCCAGCAGCCGCGGTAATACGTAGGGTGCGAGCGTTAATCGGAATTACTGGGCGTAAAGCGTGCGCAGGCGGTTGTGTAAGACAGGTGTGAAATCCCCGGGCTTAACCTGGGAACTGCGCTTGTGACTGCACGGCTAGAGTATGGCAGAGGGGGGTGGAATTCCACGTGTAGCAGTGAAATGCGTAGAGATGTGGAGGAACACCGATGGCGAAGGCAGCCCCCTGGGCCAATACTGACGCTCATGCACGAAAGCGTGGGGAGCAAACAGGATTAGATACCCTGGTAGTCCACGCCCTAAACGATGTCGACTAGGTGTTCGGTGAGGAGACTCATTGAGTACCGCAGCTAACGCGTGAAGTCGACCGCCTGGGGAGTACGGTCGCAAGATTAAAACTCAAAGGAATTGACGGGGACCCGCACAAGCGGTGGATGATGTGGATTAATTCGATGCAACGCGAAAAACCTTACCTACCCTTGACATGTACGGAACCCTGCTGAGAGGTGGGGGTGCTCGAAAGAGAGCCGTAACACAGGTGCTGCATGGCTGTCGTCAGCTCGTGTCGTGAGATGTTGGGTTAAGTCCCGCAACGAGCGCAACCCTTGTCATTAGTTGCTACGCAAGAGCACTCTAATGAGACTGCCGGTGACAAACCGGAGGAAGGTGGGGATGACGTCAAGTCCTCATGGCCCTTATGGGTAGGGCTTCACACGTCATACAATGGTCGGTACAGAGGGTTGCCAAGCCGCGAGGTGGAGCCAATCCCAGAAAGCCGATCGTAGTCCGGATCGCAGTCTGCAACTCGACTGCGTGAAGTCGGAATCGCTAGTAATCGCGGATCAGCATGCCGCGGTGAATACGTTCCCGGGTCTTGTACACACCGCCCGTCACACCATGGGAGTGGGTTTCACCAGAAGAGGCTAGCCTAACCGTAAGGGGGGCGGTCGCCACGGTGAGATTCATGACTGGGGTGAAGTCGTAACAAGGTAGCCGTATCGGAAGGTGCGGCTGGATCACCTCCTTTCTAGAGTCACAATCAGGTCGTGTCCACAACCTATCGGCTGTTAAAGAAGCAACAAGGGCAAGGAGCTCGGGCGAGTCAGCGATGACGAGCCCGCGTTGAGCACCCGACCCTGGAAGGACCGGGTCTGTAGCTCAGCTGGTTAGAGCACCGTCTTGATAAGGCGGGGGTCGTTGGTTCGAACCCAACCAGACCCACCAGATTGCCTGCATGAGTAAGTGCAGTCTTTGGGGGATTAGCTCAGCTGGGAGAGCACCTGCTTTGCAAGCAGGGGGTCGTCGGTTCGATCCCGTCATCCTCCACCACTTCCTTTGATGGGACGTCGGTTGTTCTTGTTGCCGTAGCTTTGAGTGTGAGGCGTGGGGTGCAGAAATGCTGCCCAGACCTCACCCGCAAGGGTGCGAAGTTTGATCTTTAAAAATTTGGAAGAAGTAAAGGGATGTCGGCGTTTCAACCGCGTCGGCATCTCATGGGTAGTGATTGCATCGTCCCACCTCTTTGAACCAGCGGTGGGATAGATAGCGCGAGCGCTTGAGAACTATCCTGTAGTGCGGTGTGAGACGCAAGTCGAGCACAGCGTTATAGGGTCAAGTGAATAAGTGCATGTGGTGGATGCCTTGGCGATCACAGGCGATGAAGGACGTGCAAGCCTGCGAAAAGCTGCGGGGAGCTGGCAATGAAGCTTTGATCCGCAGATGTCCGAATGGGGAAACCCGGCCCGTAAGGGTCATCCCTGGCTGAATACATAGGCCAGAGGAAGCGAACCGAGCGAACTGAAACATCTAAGTAGCTCGAGGAACAGAAATCAACCGAGATTCCCAAAGTAGTGGCGAGCGAACTGGGAGTAGCCTGCACGACTAAACCATTTACTTAGCAAAACGGTCTGGAAAGTCCGACGATACAGGGTGATAGTCCCGTATGCGAAAAGTAGATGGCGGGTCTGAGCGTGCGACAAGTAGGGCGGGACACGTGAAATCCTGTTTGAAGATGGGGGGACCATCCTCCAAGGCTAAATACTCGTGATCGACCGATAGTGAACCAGTACCGTGAGGGAAAGGCGAAAAGAACCCCGGGAGGGGAGTGAAATAGATCCTGAAACCGCATGCATACAAACAGTGGGAGCCTCGAAAGGGGTGACTGCGTACCTTTTGTATAATGGGTCAGCGACTTACGTTCAGTAGCGAGCTTAACCGAATAGGGGAGGCGTAGCGAAAGCGAGTCTGAATAGGGCGATTCAGTTGCTGGGCGTAGACCCGAAACCAGATGATCTATCCATGGCCAGGATGAAGGTGCCGTAACAGGTACTGGAGGTCCGAACCCACTAATGTTGAAAAATTAGGGGATGAGCTGTGGATAGGGGTGAAAGGCTAAACAAATCTGGAAATAGCTGGTTCTCCCCGAAAACTATTTAGGTAGTGCCTCATGTATCACTCTCGGGGGTAGAGCACTGTAATGGTTGGGGGGGTCATTGCGATCTACCCCGCCATAGCAAACTCCGAATACCGAGAAGTGCGAGCATGGGAGACAGACGGTGGGTGCTAACGTCCATCGTCAAGAGGGAAACAACCCAGACCGCCAGCTAAGGCCCCCAATGCGTGGCTAAGTGGAAAACGAGGTGGGAAGGCATAGACAGCCAGGAGGTTGGCTTAGAAGCAGCCATCCTTTAAAGAAAGCGTAATAGCTCACTGGTCGAGTCGTCCTGCGCGGAAGATGTAACGGGGCTCAAGCCACGAGCCGAAGCTGCGGATATGTCGTAAGACATATGGTAGGGGAGCGTTCTGTAAGTCTGCGAAGGTGTCTGGTAACGGATGCTGGAGATATCAGAAGTGCGAATGCTGACATGAGTAGCGATAAAGCGGGTGAAAGGCCCGCTCGCCGAAAGCCCAAGGTTTCCTACGCAACGTTCATCGGCGTAGGGTGAGTCGGCTCCTAAGGCGAGGCCGAAAGGCGTAGTCGATGGGAAACAGGTCAATATTCCTGTACCAATCCATGATGCGATGGGGGGACGGAGAAGGTTATAGCAGCCGGGTGTTGGACGTCCCGGTTTAAGCAGGTAGGCGTGCTGCGTAGGCAAATCCGCGCGGCTTAGCCGAGATGTGATGACGAGGAGCCACGTGCTCTGAAGTGCTAGATACCACGCTTCCAGGAAAAGCCTCTAAGCTTCAGTCATGGATTGACCGTACCGCAAACCGACACAGGTGGGCAGGATGAAAATTCTCAGGCGCTTGAGAGAACCCAGGAGAAGGAACTCGGCAAATTGATACCGTAACTTCGGGAGAAGGTATGCCCCTAGTAGGTGAAGTCCCTCGCGGACGGAGCCCAACGGGGTCGCAGAGAATCGGTGGCTGCGACTGTTTAATAAAAACACAGCACTCTGCAAACACGAAAGTGGACGTATAGGGTGTGACGCCTGCCCGGTGCCGGAAGGTTAAGTGATGGGGTGCAAGCTCTTGATCGAAGCCCCGGTAAACGGCGGCCGTAACTATAACGGTCCTAAGGTAGCGAAATTCCTTGTCGGGTAAGTTCCGACCTGCACGAATGGCGTAACGATGGCCACACTGTCTCCTCCTGGGACTCAGCGAAGTTGAAATGTTTGTGAAGATGCAATCTCCCCGCGGCTAGACGGAAAGACCCCATGAACCTTTACTGTAGCTTTGCATTGGACTTTGACGGGACTTGTGTAGGATAGGTGGGAGGCTGTGAGACGTGGTCGCCAGATCACGAGGAGCCATCCTTGAAATACCACCCTGGTGTCGTTGAGGTTCTAACCTAGGCCCGTGAATCCGGGTCGGGGACCGTGCATGGCAGGCAGTTTGACTGGGGCGGTCTCCTCCTAAAAGGTAACGGAGGAGTTCGAAGGTTCGCTTGGTACGGTCGGACATCGTACCTAAAGTGCAATGGCAAAAGCGAGCTTGACTGCGAGACTGACACGTCGAGCAGGTGCGAAAGCAGGACATAGTGATCCGGTGGTTCTGTATGGAAGGGCCATCGCTCAACGGACAAAAGGTACTCTGGGGATAACAGGCTGATTCCGCCCAAGAGTTCACATCGACGGCGGAGTTTGGCACCTCGATGTCGGCTCATCACATCCTGGGGCTGTAGCCGGTCCCAAGGGTATGGCTGTTCGCCATTTAAAGTGGTACGTGAGCTGGGTTTAAAACGTCGTGAGACAGTTTGGTCCCTATCTGCCGTGGGCGCTGGAAGTTTGAGGGGGCCTGCTCCTAGTACGAGAGGACCGGAGTGGACATACCTCTGGTGTACCGGTTGTCACGCCAGTGGCATCGCCGGGTAGCTAAGTATGGAAGAGATAAGCGCTGAAAGCATCTAAGCGCGAAACTCGCCTCAAGATGAGACTTCCCGGGGACTCGATCCCCCTGAAGGGTCGTGGAAGACCACCACGTTGATAGGCTGGGTGTGGAAGTGCAGTAATGCATTAAGCTAACCAGTACTAATTGCCCGTGCGGCTTGACCCTATAACCGTGTGCTCAACAATCGTTGATATCGCACCGGTGATCCCAAGTGCCTCGCGCACACAATCACCCCAAATCCTTTACTTCTTCCACATGTAGGCCCGATGCACCTCGCGCCTGCATGAAAAGCTTCAGCCTGGTGCCCATAGCGCTGTGGAACCACCCCTTCCCATCCCGAACAGGACCGTGAAACGCAGCCGCGCCAATGATAGTGAGCACCTCGCTCGCGAAAGTAGGTCAGCGCCAGGCTACCCCACAACACAACGCCCGATCACCCTCCAGTGATCGGGCGTTTGTGCGTCCACACCCCGCTCCACCACAGCTCACCAACCCCGCAAACGACCAAAACCGGACCACAATCCGTCCCATGGCCGATCAAAACACCCCACGCGCCTTCTCCGGCATCGACCGCCTCTACGGCAACGGCGCTTACGCAAAACTCCACAACGCATCCGTCACCATCGTCGGCATCGGCGGCGTCGGATCATGGGCCGCCGAAGCAATCTCCAGACACGCTATACAAAATATCAACATCATCGCGGTGGGACAAACGTGGGCGCCGGCTCGCCGGTACAAGCTCGAATTAGCCCCGACCTGGTCGATCGGAGCACCAGCCACGAGGCTCAGAGCGTCGCCTGCTGTGTTATCCTAGAAAGCTATCCGCAACGGCGGAATCTCATACAACCACGCCTAATTTTTCCCTACGATTCAAGGACATTCGCTAATGGCGCAGAACACCTCACCCGTGAACACACTCGAGCGGAAGATCAATATGTCGGTGGTCGCCGCGGATGTCGAAAAGAGCGTTGCGGTTCGCCTCGCGCGGATGGCTCGCACGGTCAAGATGCCCGGCTTCCGTCCGGGCAAGGTGCCGATGAAGATCGTCGAGCAGCAATACTCGGCCCAGGCTCGCTCCGAGGCATTCACCGAAGCCGTTCAACAAGCTTTCGGCGCAGCAGTACGTGAGCAGAACCTCCGCGTTGCAGGTTTCCCGAAGATCGAGCCCGCCGAATCCACCGAGCCTGGCAAGGTCTTCTTCAGTGCTACCTTCGAGGTGTACCCGGAGATCGTTGCAGCCGACCTCAGCGGCAAGGCGCTCGAGCGCTCGGTACTGACCGTTGGCGATGCAGAGGTCGAGAAGACGCTTGAAGTTCTGCGCAAGCAGCGTGTCAGCTACGTTGCGGCGGATAAGGCTGCTGCCAAGGATGATCGAATTGTCATGGACTTCCGCGGTACGCGAGAAGGAGAAGCTTTCGACGGTGGCACCGCGGAGGACTTTCCTGTCGTTCTTGGCGCAGGCGCACTGCTGCCCGAGTTCGAGAGTAATGTCGAAGGCCTGAAGGCGGGCGATTCCAAGACGTTTTCGCTGACCTTCCCCGAGGACTATCAGGCGAAGGATCTGGCTGGTACGACGGTTCAGTTCGAGGTCAAGATCAAGTCGGTGGAGGCTCCGGTGCTGCCTGAGCTTTCCGCCGATTTCGCGAAGTCACTCGGTGTTCCGTCCGGCGACGTCGAACAGCTCAAGGCGGACGTCAAGTCCAACCTCGAACGAGAAGTCAAGAAGCGCCTGCAGGCGCGCGTCAAGAACGAGGTCATGAACCTGCTGCTCGAAACGCATGAGTTTGACGTGCCGAGCGCGCTCGTCGAGCAGGAGTCGCAGCGCATGGCGGAAGAAGCGCGTGCAAATCTTGCCTCACGTGGCATGAACGTGAAGGACATTCCGGTCGAGCCGGCATGGTTTGCCGATCAAGCTGTGCGCCGTGTCCGTCTCGGCCTTGTTGTTGCCGAGATCGTCAAGAAGAACGAGCTGTATGCCAAGCCGGAACAAATCCGCGCCGTGGTGGAAGAGCAGGCTCAAAGTTACGAAGATCCGGCCGATGTCGTTCGTTGGTACTACAGCGATACGCAGCGTCTGGCACAAGTCGAAGCGCTCGTTGTCGAAGACAACGTGGTTGACTGGGTGCTGGGCGTCGCAAAAGTGTCGGACAAGGCTGTCGAGTTTGACGAACTGATGGCAACGAACTGATCGGTACGACGTGTCGGGTCCGATGCTTGCTTGTATGAATACGAGAGGCCGCACGGGCGGCCTCGTCCGGGAGAGTGTCGAATGATGTCGGAAACTGTCGGTCTGGGCATGGTGCCCATGGTCATCGAGCAAAGTGGTCGGGGCGAGCGCGCTTACGACATTTACTCGCGTCTGCTGCGCGAACGCGTGGTGTTCCTGGTCGGACCCGTGAATGACACGACGGCCAACCTGATCGTTGCGCAGTTGCTGTTTCTTGAGTCGGAAAACCCGGACAAGGACATCTTCTTCTACATCAACTCGCCGGGTGGCTCGGTCACCGCGGGCTTGTCGATCTACGACACGATGCAGTTCATCAAGCCGGATGTGTCCACGCTGTGCATCGGTCAGGCCGCCAGCATGGGGGCCTTCCTGCTGTCGGCCGGCGCGAAGGGCAAGCGCTTCTGCCTGCCGAATTCGCGCGTGATGATTCATCAACCGATGGGCGGTTTTCAAGGGCAGGCGTCGGACATCGAAATCCACGCCCGGGAAATCCTGACGCTGCGGGCCAAGCTGAACAACATCATGGCGCACCACACCGGTCAGCCGATCGAAACAATCGAACGCGACACGGATCGCGACAATTTCCTTTCGGCGGAACAGGCGCGCGAGTACGGCATTATTGATAAGGTACTGACAACGCGGGCGGAGAGTGCCGCCTGAGTGCGGGTGTCCGCATGCAACGCAGGTGTACCTGTCAAGTTTGGAGTTGAGTCATGACCGACAAGAAATCGGGTTCCGAAAAGCTGCTCTACTGCTCGTTCTGCGGGAAGAGTCAGCATGAAGTGAAGAAGCTCATCGCCGGGCCGTCGGTCTTCATCTGCGACGAATGTATCGACCTTTGCAACGACATCATTCGAGACGAAATCAGCAGCGAGCAGGCGGGAAAGAGTGCGCGCGGTGATCTGCCGTCGCCGAAGGAAATCTGCGAGATTCTCGATCAGTACGTGATCGGGCAGTCTCCGGCCAAGCGCATCCTTGCGGTTGCCGTCTACAACCATTACAAGCGCCTGCGCCACATGTCGCGCAAGGACGAGGTCGAACTGTCGAAGAGCAACATCCTGCTCGTCGGTCCGACCGGGTCGGGCAAGACACTGCTCGCGCAGACGCTGGCGCGCCTGCTCAATGTGCCCTTCGTGATGGCTGACGCCACGACGCTGACTGAAGCGGGTTACGTCGGCGAAGACGTCGAGAACATCATTCAGAAGCTGCTGCAGAAGTGCGACTACGAAGTCGAGCGTGCGCAGCAGGGCATCGTCTATATCGACGAAATCGACAAGATTTCGCGCAAATCCGACAACCCGTCGATCACTCGCGACGTATCCGGCGAAGGTGTGCAGCAGGCGCTGCTCAAGCTGATCGAGGGCACGGTCGCCAGCGTGCCGCCGCAAGGCGGGCGCAAGCACCCGAACCAGGACTTCGTACAGGTCGATACGACCAACATCCTGTTCATCTGCGGCGGCGCGTTCGATGGTCTGGAGAAGGTCATTCGCAATCGCACCGAGCAAGTGGGTATCGGCTTCGGTGCCGAGGTGAAAAGCCGCGATAACCGCAGCACCGGCGAGGCGCTGCGCAATGTCGAGCCTGAGGATCTGATCAAGTTCGGCCTGATTCCCGAGTTCGTCGGCCGTCTGCCGGTCGTCGCAACGTTGCAGGAGCTCGACGAGGAAGCGCTGATCCAGATCCTGATCGAACCCAAGAACGCGCTGATCAAGCAGTACCAGAAGCTGTTCCAGATGGAAGGCGTCGAGCTCGAGGTGCGCCCGGGTGCGCTGCAGGCGATCGCACGCAAGGCACTGAAGCGCAAGACCGGGGCACGTGGTCTGCGCAGCATCATCGAGTCTGCGCTGCTGGACACGATGTACGAACTGCCGGGCATCGAGAATGTCGCAAAGGTGGTGATCGACGAGGGCGTGATCGACGGCGAGACCAAGCCGATCATGCTGTTCGCCGATCAGCCCAAGGTGTCCGGTTCGAACTGATACCCGCGCGTCGGTTTGCGCGCTGCGCGGGTGCCGGAGCCGGGGCGGCTTGATTCGGGAAGTGCCGCCCCAATCTGTCTGACACTGTCGCGTTAAGGAATAGCAATGTCCAGCCTCCAAACCGTTCCCGAGCAACTCGAACTGCCGCTTCTGCCACTGCGGGACGTCGTTGTCTTCCCGCACATGGTGATCCCGCTGTTCGTCGGTCGCCCGAAATCCATCAAGGCGCTCGAGTCGGCCATGGAAGCCGGCAAGAGCATCCTGCTGGTGGCACAGAAGTCCGCCGCCAAGGATGAGCCGAATCCCGAAGATCTCTACCGTATTGGCTGCGTTGCCAACATCCTGCAGATGCTCAAGCTGCCGGACGGCACCGTGAAGGTGCTTGTCGAAGGCACGCAGCGTGCGACGGTCGAGGACATCGTCGATATCAAGACGCTGTTCATGGCCCAGGTCACCACGGTGCCTGCCGTCGAGCAGACCTCGCACGAGATCGAGGCGATGCGGCGCGCGCTGATCAGCCAGTTTGATCAGTACGTCAAGCTGAACAAGAAGATTCCGCCGGAAATCCTGACCTCGCTGTCCAGCATCGAGGAAGCGGGCCGACTGGCGGACACTGTGGCGGCGCACCTGCCGCTCAAGCTCGAGCAGAAGCAGGACATCCTCGAACTGTTCGGCACCGCCGAGCGCATCGAGCGCCTGCTGTCGCAGCTGGAAACCGAACTCGACATCCTGCAGGTCGAGAAGCGCATCCGTGGTCGCGTGAAGCGGCAGATGGAGAAGAGCCAGCGCGAGTACTACCTGAACGAGCAGGTCAAGGCCATCCAGAAGGAACTGGGCGAGGGCGAGGACGGCGCCGATCTCGAGGAGATCGAGAAGAAGATCAAGGCTGCCGGCATGACCAAGGAAGCCATCGCCAAGGCGCAGTCCGAACTGAAGAAGCTCAAGCTGATGTCGCCGATGTCGGCCGAGGCGACCGTCGTGCGCAATTTCATCGAGACGCTGGTCGGTCTGCCGTGGCGCAAGAAGTCGCGTATTTCGAAGGATCTGGCGGAAGCCGAGAAGATTCTCGACAAGGACCACTACGGTCTGGAGAAGGTGAAGGAACGCATTCTCGAATACCTGGCGGTACAGCAGCGCGTCGACAAGCTGAAGGCACCGATCCTGTGCCTGGTCGGCCCTCCGGGCGTCGGCAAGACTTCGCTCGGCCAGTCGATCGCGAAGGCCACCAACCGCAAGTTCGTGCGCATGGCGCTGGGCGGTGTGCGTGACGAAGCCGAAATCCGCGGCCACCGTCGCACGTATATCGGTTCGATGCCGGGCAAGATCCTGCAGAACATGACCAAGGTCGCGGTGAAGAATCCGCTCTTCCTGCTCGACGAAGTCGACAAGATGGGCCAGGACTTCCGTGGCGATCCGTCGTCGGCGCTGCTCGAAGTACTCGATCCGGAGCAGAACTCGACTTTCGTCGACCACTACGTCGAGGTCGAGTACGACCTCTCGGACGTGATGTTCGTGGCGACCGCGAACTCGCTGAACATTCCTGCGCCGCTGCTCGACCGGATGGAAGTGATCCGGCTGTCCGGCTACACGGAAGAAGAGAAGGTCAACATCTGCCAGCGCTATCTCGTGCCGAAGCAGATGAAGAACAACGGCCTGAAGAAGGAAGAGCTGTCGGTTACCGAAGACGCGCTGCGCGACATCGTGCGCTACTACACCCGCGAAGCCGGCGTACGTGCGCTTGAACGTGAAGTGTCCAAGATCTGCCGCAAGGTGGTGAAGGGCTTGGTGATGCGCAAGCGTTCGTCCAAGGTGATCGTCAACGCAAAGAACCTCGACAAGTTCCTCGGCGTGCGTCGCTATACCTTCGGCATCGCCGAGAAGGACAACCAGATTGGTCAGGTGACCGGTCTGGCCTGGACCGAAGTCGGTGGCGAACTGCTGACGATCGAAGTCGCGACCATGCCGGGTAAGGGCGCCGTGCAGCGCACGGGTTCGCTCGGCGACGTGATGAAGGAATCGGTCGAGGCCGCGCGCTCCGTGGTGCGTTCGCGCGCACGTCGCCTTGGCATCAAGGACGAAGTGTTCGAGAAGTCCGATCTGCACGTTCACTTCCCTGAGGGCGCGACGCCCAAGGACGGTCCGTCGGCGGGTATCGCGATCACCACGGCTTTGGTGTCTGCGCTGACCGGCATTCCGGTCCGTGCCGACGTCGCGATGACCGGCGAAATCACGCTGCGTGGCGAGGTGCTGGGTATTGGCGGCCTGAAGGAAAAACTGCTTGCAGCAGTGCGTGGCGGTATCCGCACGGCGCTGATTCCGCAGGAGAACGTGAAGGATCTGGCCGACATGCCGGACACGCTGAAGAACTCGATCGAGATCGTGGCGGTGAAGTGGATCGATGAGGTGCTGGAGCGCGCGCTCGAGCGCAAGCCCGACGCACTGCCCGAGGCCGATCCGGCAGCCGTAGTCGCCAAGGTCGAGGAACCCGCAGCGGCCGGCTCGGTCGTTACGCACTGATCGCTGCCTGACAACAGCCCGCGAACCACCTCTTGTGAGGTATCATCGCGGGCTGTTTTTTGCAGCGACTTTCAGGCAGCGGGTGCTTAGCTCAGTTGGTAGAGCGTCGCCCTTACAAGGCGAATGTCGGCGGTTCGAGCCCGTCAGCACCCACCATTCCCTGCCTCGTTGCCCCGCAAAACTGGAGTGGTAGTTCAGTTGGTTAGAATACCGGCCTGTCACGCCGGGGGTCGCGGGTTCGAGTCCCGTCCACTCCGCCAAAACTGACAGCGGGCGAACGGATGTTCGCCTTTTTCATTTCCTGCGCCCGAAAAGCCCGGGCTCCGCGAAAGGTTCCTATGTTCGATGCAGTCCGCAACAACAAGCGCGTGGTCCAGGTCGTCCTGTTGCTGATGGTGTTGCCCTTCGCCTTCTTTGGCGTCGAGTCCTACATGAACAACGACGCGGTGCGCGAGGACGCGGCGGTCGTTGGCAAGCTGAAGATCGCTCCGGAAGAGTTCGAGCAGGCGCTGCGAGATCAGACCGATCGCTTGCGCGACATGGCGGGTGAACAGTTCGACCCGAAGATGATGGAGACGCCGCAGGCGCGTGCGCAGACGCTCGACGGCCTGGTGAGCCAGCGCATCCTGCTGCAGGAGGCACAGCGTCAGCACATGACCGTCTCCGATGCGCGCATGAGCCAGATCATCGCCGGCGTTCCCGGTTTCCAGATCGACGGCAAGTTCTCCGAAGCACGCTTCGACCAGGTTGCCCAGACGCAGGGCTACAGTCGCGACGGCCTGCTGGCCCGCATCCGTCAGGATCTGGTGATCCGCCAGCTGTACACCGGTGTCGCCGGCAGTTCCTTCGTGCCCGCCTCGCTTGCCCGTCGCTGGGCGCAGATGCAGCAGGAAGAGCGCGAGGTGAGCGAAGCCATCATCACCCCCTTCGAGTTCATCGAGCAGTTCAAGATCACGCCGGAGCAGGTGCGCAAGTACTACGACGACAATCAGAAGGAGTTCTCGGTCCCGGAGCAGGTCAAGGTCGAGTATCTGGTGCTCAGCGAAGCCGCGCTTGCCGCGACACAGGAGGTCAGCGAGGAAGAGGTGCGCAAGACCTTCGAAGCCAACCAGTCGCGCTACATGCAGGGCGAGGAGCGCAAGGTTCGTCATATCCTGCTGACCGTCGACGCGGGTGCCAGCGCCGAGGATCGCAAGGCGGTCAAGGCCAAGGCCGAGGCCCTGCAGAAGACGGTCAAGGCCGATCCGTCGAAGTTCGCGGAGCTGGCCAAGGCCAACTCCGAAGATCCGGGCTCGAAGGACAACGGTGGTGATCTGGGCTTCTTTGGCCGCGGCACCATGGTGAAGCCGTTCGAGGAAGCCGCCTTCGCATTGAAGAAGGGCGAAGTCAGCGCTGTCGTCGAAACCGATTTCGGTTACCACATCATCCAGGTCGAGGACGTCCGCGGTGGTCAGGGCAAGACGCTGGAAGAGGCGCGTGCCGAAATCACCGACGATCTGAAGAAGCAGGCGGCCCGTCGGCGCTTTGCCGAACTTGCGGAAACCTTCAGCAATACCGTCTATGAACAGGCCGACAGTCTGGCGCCGGCCGCCGAGAAGCTTGGTCTGCAGGTGAAGATCAGTCCGCTGATCCCCAAGGGGCTGCTGATGCCGGCGCCGTTCGACAACGAGAAGCTGCGTGAGGCGATTTTCTCGGAAGACGCGGTCAAGAACCGTCGCAATACGCAGGCGATCGAGACGGCGTCGAACACCCTCGTGTCGGCACGCGTGATCGAGCAACTGCCGCCGTCCATCAAACCCTTCGAAACCGTGCAGGCCGACATCGAAAAGAAGCTGGGCTTCGAAGCGGGCCGCAAGATGGCGCTGGAGCGGGGCGAAGCGTCGCTCGCCAAGTTGCGTGCCGGCGAAGAGGCGCCGCTGAACTGGTCGCCGCCGCAGGACATCTCGCGCGCCCAGGCGCAGGGTCCGGCCGCCACCATGGTGCGCGCCATCTTCAATGCACCGGCCAACAAGCTGCCGGCCTATCTGGGCTTCCCGATGGATAACGGTGGTTTTGCGATCTTCCGCATCACCGCCGTCAAGCAGCCGAAGGAAGCGCTCGATCCGGCGCGCGTCGAAGCAATCAAGGCGCAACTCGAACAGACCGTGTCGCAGGACGATTTCGCCGCCTATCTTGCTTCCTTGCGCAAGGAGTATCCGGTGACCGTCAATCGCAAACTGATCGACAACGTCAAGCAGCCCTGAGCGCGGGCAGCTGGAACAAGAAGGCCACCTCGAAGGTGGCCTTTTTTTCGTCGCTGAGGTTCAGTCCTGTGTTCAGGCGTAGGCGGCGGGGTCGGGCGCGTTGCGCAGACCGGTCAGGAAGGTGTCGACCAGCCAGGGCGCCCGGGCGCGCAGATCGAAATCGCGGCGTTCTATCCAGCTGCGCATCAGCCCGCCGATGAATGCGTGCATTGCCTCGGCGGTTTCCTTCGGCGGCAGGTGCGCCGGCAACTGACCCTGGCGCACGGCCGCCGCGAAGACCACTTCCAGCATGGACAGGCAGCGCGTGTGCGTCTCCAGTTCGCGCGAGCGCAGGCGATCAAAGTCGGGGCCGCCATCGAGCTTGCAGAACTTGATCTCGAACACCGACTGCACGCGTTCGCACTCGGCCAGCATGCGCAGCACGTGGATCGCATCGTTGCGCAGATAGCCCAGCGGGTCGTTGCCGGGGTCGGCAGCCAGATCGCTGAGCATGGCCTGCATCGGCGTGCTCACGCGTTCGCATACAGCTTCGAAAATGTCGGCCTTGTTCTCGAAATGCCAATACACGGCGCCGCGCGTATGACCGGCGCTCTTGGCGATGTCGTCCAGCGTGGTGCTGGCGACCCCCTTTTCGCGGAAGCAGCGCTCCGCCGCGTCGAGCAACTGAATGCGCGTCGCTTCGGCTTCTTCCTTGGTGCGTCTGACCATATGAGCTGTAAGGGATTTATACAAACAGACGTGAATGTATATTTTCTTCGCGCCCGCGTCAAAGTGGTGCAACAAGCTGCGAGGCGCGCAGCGTAACAGCGGCCATCGCGGCGTGCATGGCAAAAAGCTTGAAACGACGTGCTGTCGGCGCCGCCTAGGGCAGCGTGGCGTCGGGACAAAAGAAAAGGGCCCAGACCGTGAGGTCTGAGCCCTGAATGTGGTGGGCAGTAGTGGGATCGAACCACTGACCCCCGCCGTGTGAAGGCGGTGCTCTACCGCTGAGCTAACTGCCCTGTATTCGTGACAGGGCGCGAATACTAGCCGGTGAACGTCGGCGCGTCAAATGCTGTTGTGCGACGCGCTACAATCGCGCGCTCACTTTTACGTGTTTCCAGCCATGTCCCAGGTCGTTCGTACCCGCTTCGCCCCCAGCCCCACCGGTTATCTGCACATCGGCGGCGCCCGCACTGCGCTGTTCTCCTGGGCCTATGCGCGCCGGCATGGCGGCCAGTTCATCCTGCGCATCGAAGATACCGACGTTGCCCGCTCGACCCCGGAGGCGGTGCAGGCGATTCTCGACGGCATGAAGTGGCTGGATCTGGGCCACGACGAGGGCCCGTTCTACCAGATGCAGCGCATGGACCGTTACAAGGCGGTGATCGCGCAGATGCTGGAGCAGGGCCACGCCTACCGCTGCTACACCACGCCCGAGGAACTCGATGCGCTGCGCGAACGCCAGCGCGCCAACAACGAGAAGCCGCGTTACGACGGTCGCTGGCGCCCGGCGCCCGGCAAGACGCTGCCGGCACCGCCAGCTGGCGTACAGCCGGTCATCCGCTTCTGCAATCCGGTGGACGGCGTCGTCGCGTGGGATGATCAGGTAAAGGGCCGCATCGCCATCGCCAATGAAGAGCTGGATGACCTCATCATTGCCCGCGCCGACGGTACACCCACCTACAACTTCTGCGTCTGCGTCGACGACTGGGACATGGGCATCACCCACGTCATCCGCGGCGACGATCACGTGAACAACACGCCGCGCCAGATCAACATCCTGCGCGCCTTGGGTGCAACGGTGCCGCAGTACGCGCACCTGTCGATGATCCTCGGCGATGACGGGCAGAAGCTGTCCAAGCGTCATGGCGCGGTCAGCGTGATGCAGTACGACGAGGACGGCTACCTGCCGGAGGCGGTGATCAACTATCTGGCGCGTCTGGGCTGGAGCCACGGCGACGACGAAATCTTCTCGCGCGAGCAGTTCGTGCAGTGGTTCGATCTCGACCACATCACGCCATCGGCGGCCCAGTTCAACACCGAAAAGCTGCGCTGGCTCAACGCCCATTACATGAAGCAGGCGGACAACGCGTGGCTGGCCGCCGACGTCGCCAGCCGGCTGGCGCGCCGCGGTGTCGATCCGGAAGCCGGGCCCGCGCTGGAGCCGCTGATCGCGTTGTACAAGGATCGCGTGGCTACGCTGGTCGAACTGGCCGATGCGCTCGAAGCGTTCTACATCGACCTGCACGTGGCGCCCGAACTGCTCGCCCAGCATCTGACCGATCCCGCGCGCGAGGCGCTGCGCAAGCTGTCCGCCCGTCTCGAAGCGGCCGCCTGGGACAAGGCCGCGCTGTCCGCCGCGATCAAGGAAACCTGTACCGAGTGCGGCCTGAAGATGCCGCAGGTCGCAATTCCGCTGCGGGTGGCGCTGCTCGGCCAGCCGCAGACGCCGTCGATCGACGCAGTGCTCGAAGCATTCGGCCGCGACCGTGTGCTTGCCCGGCTGAGCCGCGTGCTCTGATCCGTTCACCGTGCGCGGAACATCTGCGCACGGACATTCCCGATGAGTGGCGCCGGCAGGTCCTGAACGGCCCGGCGCATCGTCCATCGGTCGGGGTGGTTCTCGTCTTGCATCGGGCATAGACTGAAGACGGATCCGCGGCTTCGAGGCTGAAGCCCGGACAGTCTGATGTCACAGTCCGGTACGGGCCATGAACCGCATCTTCATCAGCTACCGCAGTGCCGATGGGGCCAAGGACGCCAGCCGGCTGGCCGACGACCTCGGTCGCGTTTTCGGCGCCGACCATGTGTTCCTCGACCGGCAGGATCTGCGCGGCGGCAGCAGCTGGCGGCAGGAGATCGAACGCGCCATCGGCCACCGGCCCATCGTGCTGCTGCTGGTGACGCCCGGTTTCGCCGGCGCGCGTCACGCTGACGGGCGGCTGCGCATCGACGACCCCGACGATCCCGTGCGCATGGAAATCCAGTCGGCCATCGACGCCGGCGCAGTGCTGATGCCACTGCGCGTCGATGGCACGCCGATGCCGTCGGCCGCCAGCCTGCCCGAACCCCTGCGCGTCATCACCGAGCGCCACGCGCTGCCGCTGCGCACCGACGACTGGACCCGCCTCGATCTGCCGCGCATCGTCGCCGACATCGAGCGGCTGGGCGTGCCGCGTAGCGGCGCCACTGTGGCGGAGGGCGTGCGGCCGGTGCGCAGCAATGCACGTCGCTGGGCGCTTGCCGCCGTGGGCGTGCTGGCGATCACCGCGCTCGTCCGCCTTGCCGTCGAGGACGACGCCGAGCTGCCGCTGCCGCCCACCGCGGCCGGCGTCGACACCGCCACGCCGTCGCAACCGGCGGACGCCACGCAGCCGGTGGCTGCACTCGCCACCGACCGGCCATCGCTTGAGGGCCGCTGGCTGCTCACCACGCAGAACGGCGAGCGCATTCCGCTGCACCTGCGTCACCGTGACGACCGGCTGTCGCTGCGCTCCGAGCCGGTGCGCGTCGACAACGATCCTGCCTGGCGCGACTACATCGCATCGCTTGCCGCGATGGAGGGGCCGCCGCTCACCCATATCGTGTTTACCGCCGAGGGCGCCGTATTCGGCGAACTCGCCGATCTTGCCGTGCGTGTTGTCAGCGCCGACGGCAGCTTTCTCGTCGACAGCGGCAATCTCACGCTGCGTATCGGCCCGGAGCGCCGCGTGATGGCCGGCAAGGTCGAACTGAACAGTGGCGAACAGAATACGGTCGTGCTGTCGCGCCGACCCTGAACCGAGGAGACGGAACATGAGTGCAGCCCGATACCGCATACGCGGCACCGTCAGCGACGCGGCCACGCTGGACGCCGGCGCCGGTGTCGCGGTGCTGCACGGCCGCCGGCTGATTCCCGGCCGCGCGCGCGACGGTGTGACCGGCGAACTGGAGGTGGCTGCCGACGAGGTCGTGCGCATCGAACTCGACAACGGCTTCGTGCTGTGGAGCCGCACCGACGACTTGGTGCGCGAGCACGGCCGTCGTTCGGTGTCGCGTGATGGCGACAGCGCCTGGGAATTCGACGCGCTCGACACCGCCGCAGCGGCGCCGACCTCGCGCGGTCTGCTCGGGCTGGGCATTCGCGTGCTCGACTTCTTCGGCATCGATCTGAAGAAGAAGTCGGCCGCCGCGCTCGGCAAGTGGTTCGAGGAGAAGCGGCTCGGACGCGCGCCCAGCGTCTATCACTGCACGCTCGACGCCTTCGCGTTGACGCCGCTGGCCGCGCGCACGGCCATCGCCGTCGACGCTGGACCGCTGCTGGTTTTCCTGCATGGCACCGGCTCGAGCTGCGAAGGCAGCTTCGGCGGACTGTGGGACGCTGCCAATCGCGAGGGCGCCGCGCTGCGCCGCCGGCTCGGTGCGCGCTACGGCGAGCGGGTGTTCGCGCTCGAACACCGTTCGCTGACCGAGAGCCCGATCAGCAATGCGCTGGCGCTGGCCAAGCGCCTGCCCAAGGGGGCGGAGCTGCATCTGGTCAGTCATTCGCGCGGCGGCATGGTGGGTGAACTGATGTGCCTGGGCGAATGTCGCGGGCTGGACGCGGTCGTCGGCCGGCTCGATGAACTGTTCGCCGCCGACCGCACGCTGGCCGAGCAGATCGGCCTCGGCGCGCTCGACGATGCCGCCGAGGCGGCGCGCCACGCCGCCTATCAGGCCGATCGTGCGGATCTGGCGGCGCTGCTGGCGGAGCTGAAAGCCAAGCAGTTCCGCGTCAGCCGCTTCGTCCGCGTCGCTTGCCCGGCGCGCGGTACCACGCTGGCGTCCGGCCGCCTCGACCGCTGGCTGTCGGTGCTCGACTTCGTGTCCGGCAAGGCGCTGTTCGGCGACGCCGTCGACTTCCTGCTCGCCGTGGTGAAGGAACGCACGGATCCGCGCACGTTGCCCGGTGCCGAGGCGATGATGCCCGGCTCGGCGCTGACCCGGCTGCTCAATCACGCAGAACTCGAGACCGCTGCCGACCTCACGGTGATCGCCGGCGACGTCGAGGGCGAATCGCTGTGGCAGAAGATCAAGCTGCTTGCCACCGACTGGTTCTACGGAGCCGACCACGATCTGGTGGTGAACACCGGATCGATGAGCGGCGGGCTGCGCCGTCCGGCGAACGGCGCGCGCTTCGGTCGCGACGCGGGCGCTCAGGTCAATCATTTCCGCTACTTCGTCAACGAGAAGAGCGTGCGCTGGCTGGCCGCCGGCCTGCTGCGCGTCGAGGGTGACGATGCCGGTTTCCAGCCGATCGCCGAGGCGCCGCACGATCCGCCGCGCTGGCGCAGCGCGCTGGCGCGCAGCCAGAGTGCCGCCGAACCGCGGCCGCTGGCGGTGGTGTTGCCGGGCACCATGGGCAGCGAGCTGAGCGTCGACGGCGAACGCGTCTGGCTGGACTATCTCGCGCTGTTCAAGGGCGGACTCAAGCGCCTGCACATGGCGGCGGCGCAGGTCGAGCCGGGCGGACTGGTCGATCAGTTCTACGGGCCGCTGCTCGAATTCCTTGCGCGCAGTCACCGCGTCGAATTCTTCGCCTACGACTGGCGCCAGTCGGTGCGCGCTGCCGCAGCGCGGCTGGCCGAGCGGCTGGAGGCGGTGGTCGCGCGCGCCGAGGCGGAACAGCAGCCGGTGCATATCGTCGCCCACTCGATGGGCGGACTGGTGGTGCGCGCGCTGATGAGCGACGGCGGTCGCGGTGCGGCCGTGTGGGCGCGCATCACCCGGCTGCCGGGCAGCCGATTTCTGATGCTCGGTACACCGAACGCAGGCTCGCACGAGGCAGTGCGCTGGCTCACCGGTCACAATCCGACGCAGGCGCGTCTTGCGCTGCTCGACTTCACGCAGAGCACCACCGACATCATCGACCTGGTGCGCACCTACCCAGGCCTGCTCGAACTGCTGCCCTTTGCCGACAGCGATCCGGACTTCGCCGACGTGGCGCGCTGGGAGGCGCTGCGCAAGCAGCTCGGCGCGCGCTGGAAGCCGGCCGACGCGAAAACACTGAAGTCCGTGCGCGACACCTGGACGCAGCTGAAGGCGATCGCGGTCGATACGCGCGTTGTCCGCTACGTGGCCGGTTGCCAGCCGGCCACCGTCATCGACTACCGTGTCGACGATGTCGATGACCCCTGGTCGCTTGGCCGCAAGCGCATCGACTTCGTTGCGACCGCGCGTGGCGATGGCACGGTGAGCTGGGCCTCCGGCGCGCTGCCCGGCGTGCCCATGTGGTACGCCGAAGACACCGCGCACGACTTCCTGTGCGCGCAGACGCGCGCCTTCGACGGCTACCTCGACATCCTGACCACCGGCAGCACGACCCGGCTGCCGTCGGCGCCGCCGGCCAGCGCGCGCACGGGCGGCGCTGGCGAGGAGCTGTTCGTGCTGAAGCCGCTGCCGCCGGCCGACGGCATTCCGCAAGCGGCCGACATCGCCAGCTTCGGCTTCGGCGGCGGGACGCCGCCGCGTCGGGTCGAGCGAAGCACGCGCACGCCGATCACCGTGCGCGTACGCCACTGCGAACTGAGCTATGCGCGCCACCCGGTGATGGTCGGTCACTATGCCGGCGATACCATCGTCAGTGCCGAGGCGAGCATGGACCGGCGCATGCACGGTGCGCTGTCGCGCAGCCTGCAGCTGGGGCGCTATCCGGGTG
Source organism: Methyloversatilis discipulorum (assembly GCF_000385375.1). Lineage (NCBI taxonomy): Bacteria > Pseudomonadati > Pseudomonadota > Betaproteobacteria > Nitrosomonadales > Sterolibacteriaceae > Methyloversatilis > Methyloversatilis discipulorum. Next base: position 3,290,311 of record NZ_ARVV01000001.1, on the reverse strand, counting down.
CGGCAGGCACTCACGGCATCTTCATTCCGCGCGAAATGCACCAGCACCCGCAGGGCGCCATCGTGGTCGGCCTGGGCGAGGTGGGTGAGCTGAGCCCGGGGCTGCTGCAGGACGGCGTGCGCCGCGCGCTGCTCGATCTTGCACTGCAGGTGATCGAGTGGCCGGACGAGCGCTTCGGCCCGGCCGACGCGACGCGCAGCATCTGCGTGTCCACGCTGCTGGTTGGCACCGGTGCCGGCGGCATGCGCACGCGCGATTCGGTCGAGTCCATCCTGCGCGGCACCGGCGACGCCCAGCGCGCGCTGCGCGAGGGTGCGCTCGCCGGTCGCGTTGTCATCGGCGAGGTCGAATTCATCGAGCTGTACGAGGACATCGCCATCCAGGCCGCCGGCGCATTGCGCGAGGTGGTCGATGGTCCGCTGGCCGGCGACTTCGTATGGCCGGAGCAGGTGCTCGGCCAGGGTCACGGTGGGCGTCGTCGCGTCTGCTTCGACGAGGACGCGAGCTGGTGGCACCGCCTGGAGATATCCCACGACGCGCGTCGCGACGAACTGCGCTTCATCGCGCTGACCGACCGCGCGCGTGCCGAAATCAGCCTGGTCGGCGGCCAGCTGCAGCAGGTCGATGCCTTCGTCAGCCAGGCCTGCCGCTCCTGCGCTGCCGATGCCGACACGTCGCGCACGCTGTTCGAAATGCTGCTGCCGCACCGGATGAAGCAGCTGGCCCCGGAGCGGCGCAGCGTGGTGCTGCTGGTCGACGAGGTGTCCGGCCGTTTCCCGTGGGAACTGCTGGAGGACCGTTGGCAGGCCGGTCAGCGTCCGCCGGCCGTGGCCTCCGGCATGCTGCGCCAGCTGCGCACGTCGCAGTATCGCGAGCGACCGCTGGGTGCGACACGCGCCAGCGCACTGGTGATCGGCGATCCGGCGCCGCTGGGCCGCGGGTTTTCCGCACTGCCGGACGCCGCCGCCGAGGCGCGTGCGGTGGCCGGCGTGCTGTCGTCCGGCGGTTGCGCGGTGACCGAGCTGATCCACGCCGAAGGTCGCGCCATCATGGCGGCGCTGCACCAGGACGCATGGCGCATCCTGCATCTGGCCGGCCACGGCGTTCACGAGTACGTGGTGCCCACCACCACGCCAGCGGAGGGCGGCGGCGGCACGCGCAAGGTGTCCGGCATGGTGATCGGCGACGGCTGGTTTCTGACACCCGGCGACGTCGAGCAGATGCGCTACGTGCCGGAACTGGTGTTCATCAACTGCTGCCATCTCGGCAATACCGGCGGCGACGATGCCGGCGGCTCACCCGACCTCAATCGACTGGCCGCGAACCTGGCGACGCAGTTCATCCGCATGGGCGTGCGCGCCGTCGTCGCCGCAGGCTGGGCGGTCGATGACGCGGCCGCGCGCTGTTTCGCCGAGACCCTGTACGGCAGCCTGCTCGATGGCCGTGGCTTCGGCGACGCGGTGCGCATCGCGCGCGAGGCGACCTGGACCCGTCACCCGAAGGTGAATACCTGGGGCGCCTACCAGTGTTACGGCGATCCGGATTACCGCCTCGACCCGACCGGCCCTGCGCGCCGCGACAGCGCGCCGCCGCCCTTCACTACACCGTCCGAACTGGTGGTGCAGATCGACAACCGCAGCAGCGCGCTGATGAGCGGCGGCGCTGCGGCGAACGGTGGCGATGCCGATCCGTCGGCCTGGCTCGACAGCTACACCGCGCGCGTGCCGGCCGCCGCCCGTGCCGCCTGGCTGGCGCGCGCCGACGTCGCCGCGGCGATCGGTCTCTGTTTCGGCGAGTCCGGCCATTACGCGCTGGCGGCGCAGTGGCTGGACCGCGCGCGCGAGGCTGACGACGGTGATTGCCCGCTGCGCGTGCTCGAGCAGTCGGCCAATTTCAGGGTTCGGGCGGCCGACGACGAGTGGGCGCTGATGCGCGAGAAGCGCGGTGACGTAACCGACCTGGTTGCTGGCATCCGGCGCGCCATCGCCGACCTCGAACTGCTGACGCCGTCGGCCAAGCGTTGCGCGCTGCTCGGCAGTGCACACAAGCGGCTGGCCTGGATGCTGGACGGCGACGCGCGGCTGGCGGCGCTGGCCGACATGGCGAAGCACTACGGGCGGGCGTTCGAGCTGGCCGCGCGCAACGAGGGGCAGACCGTGGACAGCTATGCCTTCGTCAATCTGTGGACGGCGCGACTGCTGCATGCGCGGCTGAGCGGTGCGGTACTGCCGGCGGATGACGCGCGCACCGTCCGCGACGGATGCGAGCGCGTGCAACGGGATGCCGCCGCCCACCCGCATCCGGACTTCTGGAGTACGGCCGTGGTCGGCGACTGCGAACTGCTGTGCGCCTTGCTCGACGGGCGACTGGCTGCCGCCGAACAGGCGAGCATCGTCGGCGCCTATCGCGCCGCCTTCGGCCGCGGCGGCAGCGCAAGAGAACGCGCGTCGGTGCTCGATCAGGTCGATTTCCTGATCGACCTGGGCGTGCTGCGTAGCGGCCTGAAAAAGGTGCGTGAGGCGCTCGGCGCCTGACCGGGACTCAAGGAGGACACATGGCCAGCGGACTGAAGTACGCGGACGACTACCTGATCGGCGGCCCGGCGCGCGCCCGCGTCACGCCCAACTTCCAGCTGTCAGAATACGCGCGCGCCGACGGTACGGTGCGCGTGCATCGCGAGCTGCTGGCAGCGGTGCAACGGGTACGCGAAGAGCTCGGGACGGGCGTCAGCATTGCCGGCGTTGTGCCGCGCGGTGGTCTGGGCGCAGGGATCGAGGGGCGCTTCGTCTGGCTGAAAGCGGCCGATCCGGCCGCACTGGCCGACGCCGCCCGCCGTGTCGCGCGCGACGGCTGGCTGGCGCGAGTCGAACCGCGCGGCGAGCAGGTCTATGTCGAGATGCACGACCCGTCCAAGCTGCCAGCGCTGTCCGCCGAGCGCGCGCTCGACCTCGCCATCGCGGTGACGGCGGCATTCGAAACCAGCGGCGATCCCTATCTGCAGGTGACCGGCAATTTCGACGGCGCCGGTCTGTCCTTCGGGCCGCTGCAGGTCAATCTGGGCACCGGCACGCTGCAGGAGCTGTTCCGCCGCTTCGCGGCGCGCGACGAGGCGACGCTGCGCGCCTGCTTCGGCGCGCTGTGGGACGAATGGCAGCGCATGCTGCGCCTGCCGTCGCGCGCGGCGCAGGTGCGCTGGGCCGATGCACTGAGCCGCGGTCCGCGCAAGGCCGCTTTCGATCCGGCGTGGACGAAGGCGCTGCAGGCAGTCGGCCGGCAGCCGGTGTTCCGCGCCGAATGGCTGCGCTACGCCTACGACACCTACGGTCGCAAGCTGGTCGTCGCGCTGGCCTGGCTTAAAGGCGTGCGGCCGATACCGATACGCAATTTCCGCTGCCTGGCCGCGCTGTACGACCTGTGCGTGCAGCAGGGCAGTCTGGACAAGGCGCACGCCGCCATCCGCCGGCGCATCGAGCGGGAGAACCCGCAGGACGAGTTCGCGCTGACCCGGATCGCGGTCGAGGAGCGCGGCCGGACCGCCAATGCGCAGTGGCGCGCCGACTGCATCAGCCGCCGGCTGTGCATACTGGAGCGCGAGCCGGTCAGGGTGATCGAATCCGGCCAGAGCGCACAGCGCGACAATCCGCAGCTCCATCTGCTGCGCAACGCGCCGGTGCACCAGATGGAGCGCTGGCTCGCCTGAACTGCGGCCTGCACACCGGCTGTAACGGATTTATCGCAGACGGCGCGCAGGCGTCGCTTAAACTCGGGCGCTTCCGACATCCTTTCAGGTTTCCGTCATGTCCCTGCAGCCCGTCATCCTGTGCGGCGGTTCCGGCACCCGCCTGTGGCCCCTTTCGCGCGAACGCTATCCGAAACAGCTGCTGCCGCTCGATGGTGACAACACGCTGCTGCAGGACACTGCGCTGCGCGCTGGCGCACCCGGCATCGAACTGGCGCCGCCGCTGGTCGTCTGCAACGAGGAATACCGCTTCCTGACGGCCGAACAGCTGCGTCAGATCGGCGTGCATCCGGCCGCGCTGCTGCTCGAACCGGTTGGCCGCAATACCGCGCCGGCGCTGGCACTTGCCGCGCTGGCCGCAGCCGGCCCCGACACCGTGCTGCTGGTGATGCCGTCCGACCACGTGATCCGCGACACCCCGGCCTTCCGCGATGCGGTGGCCATCGGCGCGGCGCAGGCGGAGCAGGGCGCGGTGGTCACCTTCGGCATCACGCCGGACCGCCCGGAGACGGGCTATGGCTATATCAAGGTCGGTGCCGCACTGGCCGGCAGCCCGGCGCGCACGCTGGACCGCTTCGTCGAGAAGCCGGACGCGCCGACCGCGCAGTCCTACCTGGAAAGCGGCAACTATCTGTGGAACGCCGGCATCTTCATGATGAAGGCCGGCGTGGCGCTCGATCTGCTGAAGCGTTTCCGTCCGGACATCGAGGCGGCCAGCCGCGCCGCCTACGAGGGCGGCGCCGCCGATCGCGACTTCTACCGTGTCGACAAGGCCGCCTTCGCCGCCTGCCCGTCCGATTCGATCGACTACGCCATCATGGAACCGCTGGCCGCCGGCGAACCGCGTGTGGCGCCGGCGGTGGTGGTGCCGCTGGATGCCGGCTGGTCCGACGTCGGTGCGTGGGATGCGCTGTGGCAGGTGGCCGACAAGGACGCCGACGGCAATGTGGCGCGCGGCGACGTGCTGCTGCAGGACACCTCGGACAGTCTGGTGTTCGCCGAAACCCGCATGGTGAGCTGCCTCGGCCTGAAGGACGTGGTCGTGGTCGAAACCAGTGACGCGGTCATGGTGGCGGCCAAGGACCGCACGCAGGACGTCAAGCGCATCGTGACCGAGCTGAAGGCGAGGAAGCGCCCTGAGGCGGAAAACCACCGCAAGGTGTATCGCCCGTGGGGCTATTACGATTCGATCGACGCCGGCCCGCGCTTCCAGGTCAAGCGCATCGTCGTCAATCCGGGCGCTTCGCTGTCGCTGCAGATGCACCACCACCGCGCCGAACACTGGATCGTCGTGAGCGGCACCGCGCGCGTGACCTGCGGCGACAACGTGCTGCTGCTGTCGGAGAACCAGTCCACCTACATTCCGCTGGGCACCACGCACCGGCTGGAGAACCCGGGCAAGCTGCCGCTGGAAATGATCGAGGTGCAGTCCGGCAGCTATCTGGGCGAGGACGATATCGTCCGCTTCGAGGACACCTACGGTCGCAAGTGAGGGCGCCGGCCCGCGCGAGCGGGCCGTGTCGCCGGATCAGACGACGAAGGTTTCCAGCCGCTGCCGCATCGACTGCGACAGCGCGTTCATCGCGTCGGCCGCGTGGCTGACCTGACGCACGGCCGCGCTGTTGTGCTCGCTCATGCCGGCGATGCGCTCGACCTGCTGCGCGATGCTCTCACTGGCGCTGGTCTGTTCGCGCAGCGCACGTGAAATCTCGTCGGTGGCGCCAACCGCGTTGCGCGATTCGCTCTTGATGTCGTCCATCGCCTGCGCTGCCTGCTGCGTCGAACTGCCGATCTGATCGAACTGCGACACCAGTTCCTGCATGCTGGTACGCGTCTGTTCGGTCACCGACTGCACGTTGCCGACCACGCTGTCGATCTGTTTGGTCGCTTCGGTCGTGCGCTCGGCCAGTTTGCGCACCTCGTCGGCCACCACCGCAAAACCGCGGCCCTGTTCGCCGGCGCGTGCCGCCTCGATTGCGGCATTGAGCGCCAGCAGATTGGTCTGGTCGGCGATACCCTTGATGGTGCCGGCGATCTCGCCGATCTGTTCCACCTGGCGGCTCAGTTCTTCCATGCCGCCGGCGGCCGCCTGTACGTCTACCGCGGCGTCGCGCATCGACGACGCGGTGGTCTCGATCACGTTGCCGCCGAAGTCGGCGCGCTCGAGCGAACTGCGCGACACGTCGCGCGCGTGACCGGCGCTTTCGCTGACGTGGGCAACGCTGACGGCGAGCTGTTCGGCCGCCGCGGCCATGCTCGAGGTCGAATCGTTCTGCTGTGCGACGGCGTCGGCCAGCGTGTCGACCGAGCCGTGCAGCGACGAGGAGTGGCTGGCGACCTGCTGCGCGTTGTCGCGCATCGATTTCAGGGTTGATTGCAGCTCGGCGAACAGCGCATTGATCGACGCGCCGGCCGCCGACAGCTCGTCGCCACGGCTGTCGGGCGCGCGTACGGTAAGGTCCATCCGCGCCCGTGCCTGCCCCAGCGCGCCCTGCAGCGACGAAAGACTGGTGGTCAGACGGCGCAGCGTCAGCACGATGCCGACGATCAGCAGCAGCGACAGCACGGCGATGGCGACGCTCAGCGTGATCAGGCCGGTGCGGTAGAGCGCGCTGGTGCGGGCACGCGTGTCGTCACCCAGCGCCTTCACGTCCTGTTCGATCAGCCGGGTCAGCGCGGTCATCGCTTCGGTCGCGCTGCGGTCTATGCCCTTCACCGCGCGGTCGACCTTCTTGCCGGATTCGGGATCGGCGGCGTCGAAGTCCTTCAGTGCGGTGACGTAACGCTCGTGCATCGCAGCGTGCGCGGCGGCAAGGGCTTTCACCTCGGCGACGCGCGGCGATCCTTCCGCCTGCAGTCGGCCGGCGATGTCCTGCAGGCGCGACGACACGTCCTGCGCATGCTTGCCGAAGCTCTTGCTGTAGCGCTGGAACTGCTCGACGTCGTTGCCGCGGATCAGGATGTTCTTCCATTCCTGCACCTGGGTCTTGAAATCGATGCTCGCGTTCTGCACGTCGAGGCCAATGGCGACCGTGCGCTGCAGACGCGCCAGATCGTCGCCGACGCCGCGGTCGAGGCGGTAGAGCTGGAGCAGGCCGAAGCCGCCGGCGGCCAGCAGTCCGGCGAGGGCGACGAAGCCGAGGGCCAGCAGGCGGCCGCGCAGTGTTTTCAGTCCGTTCATGTCGGGCACTCCAGAGGCAAGTGCCTGAATATCGGGAGAAAACGTGGAATCTTTAACGGTTGGCGCCGGACGGCGCTACTTGCGCTTGATCAGGCCGGCGACGCCGGCGGCGATCAGCAGGGCCGGCCACCAGGTGCCGAACAGTTCGGCCAGCTCGCGCAGCGAAAACAGGTTGAGGTTGGAAGCCAGCAGCAGTGCGCCGATGACGATGAGGCCGATCGATCCGATCATTGCTTGTCCTTGTTGTCCGGGGCGGTCCAGACCGCGATGGTATTCCGTCCGGCTGCCTTTGCTGCGTACATCGCCTGATCGGCACGGGCGACCAGGGTGTCGAAGTCGTCGCCGTGGTCCGGGCACATCACGACGCCCAGGCTGGCGGAGATCTGCGCCTGCCCCTGTTCGAGCGTGAAGGGCTCGCCGAGACGCAAGCGTATTTTTTCCGCCACCGCGCAGGCGGCCTCGATCGAACCGGTTTCCGGCAGCAGGGCGACGAATTCGTCGCCGCCGTGGCGGGCCAGCGTATCGGCTGCGCGTAGGCAGGCGAGCATGCGACGGCTCGCTTCGATCAGCACCTCGTCGCCGGCGTGATGCCCCATCCGGTCGTTCACCTCCTTGAAGTGGTCGAGGTCGATGAACAGCAGGCAGAAACGTCGCCGGTAGCGCTGCGCTGACGTCAGCGTCCGGTTCAGTCGCTCCACCAGCAGCGAGCGGTTGGGCAGACCGGTCAGGCTGTCGTGCGTGGCCAGCCAGGCGATCCTCGCCTCGTCGGCCTTGCGTTCGCTGATGTCGGCCATGACGATGATGGCGCCGGTGACGCGGCCGGCGCCGTCGGTGCGCGGCACGCCGGAGGCGAGCACGGCGACTTCGCCGCGGTCGCGGCTCTGCAGCGTCAGTTCCATGCGCACGGTGTCGCCGCCGAGCAGTGCGTCCGCCATCGACTGCAGCGCATGCCGGTTGCCGTCGAAGGCCAGTTCGCCGAGCGAGCGGCCGCTGACGTCGCGCGCGTCGAGGTTGAGCATCCGGTGCAGGCCCGGGTTGGCATATTCGATGCGGCCCCGTGGGTCGAGCGCGAGGATGCTTTCGCCGGACAGATTGACCAGGGTCGAGTACAGCGCTTCGCTGCGCGCCAGCGAAGCGCCCAACTCGGCCAGCCGAGCGGCCCGGCGGCGGGCCAGTCCGAGGCTGGCGGTCAGTGCCACCACGAGTACGCCGAACAGCACGACCAGCGCCAGTTCGGTGTGCCAGCGATCGACGTCGGCCGCCGCCTCCTGCCGCTGCTCGAACACCAGCAGCCAGCGCCGTCCGTCGATGTCGCGCGAAATGGAATGCGTCGGCGCGTCGAAGCGGACCGGATCGGTCGGGTGGCTGTCGAACAGTTGCGCTTCGGGTTCGGCGGAGCTGCCGTCGTAGATGCGCAGGCGCAAGGAGGGTTGCATGCGACCCAGTGTGCCGGCCATCAGGTCGAGCATGCGGAAGGGGCTGTACACCCATCCGCTGAGCGCCGCCGCGCGTTCCGTCTCGGTGCCGGTGGGCAGGCCGCGGCGGTAGGCGGGCAGATAGAGCAGTACGCCGGTCTGGATGTCGCGGTCGGCTTCCTGGATCAGCCTGACCTTGCCGGTCAGCGCCGCTTCGCCGGTCAGTCGGGCACGCTGCATCGCCTCGCGGCGTACCGGCTCGGACAGCATGTCGAAGGAGATGGCGCGCTGATTGCGCCAGTCCTGCGGTTCGAGATAGACGATGCTGCTGTACTCCGGGCGTTTGCCCGGCGGACGGATGCTGTAATCGGCCTGGCCGCGGGCGCGCATCGACGCGATGTGGCTGTCCAGATCCTCCGCTTTCACGTAGGCGGAGAAGCCGACGCCCTGTATGCCGGGAAAGTCCTCCTGCAGCGACAGTGCGCCGACATAGGTTTTCCAGTCCTCGTGCGTGACCTCGTCCGACGCGTCGAACAGCGCGCGTGCGCCGCGCAGCACCTGACGGTAGGCGCGCATCCGTTGTTCGACCTGCTGCGTGATGTCGCGCGCCTCGAAGGCCAGACGTTCGTCGACGCGCTCGCGGTGCCGGCGATCCATCTCGTTCCACACCAGATAGACGGCCAGCGTTGCGCCGAGCGTGGCGAGCAGCACGGGCAGACCGATCTGCCAGACAGAACGGTCCGTTGAAGCTCGCGTGTCGGGCGCTGCGCTCATGTCGGGCATTGAACCTGCATTTTCCGGGCATGTCACCAAACTCGGGGCGGCCGCGGTGCGCCGCAGTGAGCTTTCTGGTGCGTCAAGCACTTATCGACCGCCAGCAAGCCCGTCTTGACCCCGTCCGGCGGACCAATGCCGGTACCCCGGCGTATACTTGCGCCCTTTCCCTGTCGGTGCAGTTGCAGAAAATGGCCCAATACGTGATGTCCATGCTCCGCGTGAGCAAGGTGGTTCCCCCGAAGCGCACGATCATCAAGGACATATCGTTGTCCTTCTTTCCCGGCGCCAAGATCGGCCTGCTCGGCCTGAACGGTTCGGGCAAGTCGACGGTGCTGCGCATCATGGCCAACGCCGACCGCGAGTACGACGGCGAGGTGCAGCACCAGCCCGGCGTGCGCATCGGCTATCTGCCGCAGGAGCCGGAACTGGACGCGGACAAGACGGTGAAGGAAGAGGTCGAATCCGGCCTCGGCGAAATCGTCGAGGCGCGCCAGAAGCTGGAGCAGATCTACGCCGCCTACGCCGAACCGGACGCCGATTTCGACAAGCTGGCGGAAGAGCAGGCGAAGTACGAAGCGGTGCTGGCGGCAGCCGGTTCCGACGTCGAGACGCAGATGGAGATCGCCGCCGACGCGCTGCGCCTGCCGCCGTGGGACGCGAAGATCGGCCCGCTGTCCGGCGGCGAGAAGCGTCGCGTGGCGCTGTGCAAGCTGTTGCTGTCCAAGCCGGACATGCTGCTGCTGGACGAACCGACCAACCACCTGGACGCCGAATCGGTGGACTGGCTGGAACAGTTCCTGGTGCGCTTCCCGGGCACCGTGGTGGCGGTGACGCACGACCGCTACTTCCTCGACAACGCGGCCGAGTGGATTCTCGAACTGGACCGCGGCCACGGCATTCCGTGGAAGGGCAATTACTCCAGCTGGCTGGACCAGAAGGGCGAGCGCCTGCGGCAGGAAGAGTCGCAGGAATCTGCGCGGCAGAAGGCGCTGGCGACCGAACTGGAGTGGGTGCGTGGCAATCCGAAGGCGCGTCAGGCCAAGAGCAAGGCGCGTCTGGCCCGCTACGAGGAAATGAGCAGCGTCGAGTACCAGAAGCGCAACGAAACGCACGAAATCTTCATCCCGCCGGGCGAGCGCCTGGGCGACAAGGTGATCGAATTCCACAATGTTTCGAAGGGCTTCGGCGACCGCCTGCTGATCGACAACCTGAGCTTCAGCATTCCGCCGGGCGCCATCGTCGGCGTCATCGGCCCGAACGGCGCCGGCAAGTCGACGCTGTTCCGGATGATCCAGGGCAAGGACACGCCGGACTCGGGCGAAATCGTGGTCGGCCCGACCGTCAAGATCGCTGCCGTCGACCAGACCCGCGACGGGCTGGATGGCTCGAAGACGGTGTTCGAGGCGGTGTCCGACGGCGCGGACATCCTGACTGTCGGCCGCTTCGAAATGCCCAGCCGCGCCTACATCGGCCGCTTCAACTTCAAGGGCGGCGACCAGCAGAAGATCGTCGGCAACCTGTCGGGCGGTGAGCGCGGCCGGCTGCACCTGGCCAAGACGCTGATTTCCGGTGGCAATGTGCTGCTGCTCGACGAACCGTCGAACGACCTCGACGTGGAAACGCTGCGTGCACTCGAGGACGCGCTGCTCGAGTTCTCCGGCTGCGTGCTCGTCACCTCGCACGACCGCTGGTTCCTCGACCGCATCGCCACCCACATCCTGGCGGCCGAGGGGGACTCGCAATGGACATTCTTCAACGGCAACTATCAGGAATACGAAGCCGACAAGAAGAAGCGACTCGGCGAAGAGGGCGCCAAACCGAAGCGCATCCGCTACAAGCCCATCAGTCGCTGATCACGCAGCGGTCGCGCCCTGCGGACTTCGCGCGATAGAGCGCGAAGTCCGCCCGCTCGACCGCGTGTTCGATCGACTCTCCCGGGCGGAACTGAGCCAGTCCTGCCGAGAATGTCACCTTGGCGGCGTCACTGGCGGCGACCAGCCTTATCTGCGCCAGTGCAGCGCGCACCCGCGTCATCGATTGATCGGCCTTCTGCGCCGGCGTGTCGGGCAGCAGCACCAGGAATTCCTCGCCGCCCCAGCGCGCCAGCACGTCCGACTCGCGCAGCGCGCCGGTCGCGGTGTCGGCGAAGCGCTGCAGCACGATGTCACCCGCCTTGTGTCCGTAGCTGTCGTTGATTCGTTTGAAGTGGTCGAGGTCGATCAGGCAGACGGTGAGCGGCGAGCCGGTCCGTTCCGCGCCCCTGGCCATCTGCGCGAACAGGTCGGTGATGTGGCGGCGGTTGGGCAGTCCGGTCAGGGCGTCGCGCGTGGCCAGTTCCTGTATGCGCGTCAGCGCCGCCTCGAGTTCGTTGCGCTGGGTGCGCAGGCGCGCCCGGATCGCCAGCAGCTGTTCGCTCAGCCGGCCCATGACCGCGAGGACCGCCGTCGTCAGCACGAAGTGCACCATTTCCACCTCGGCCGGGAAGTCGTCAGGGCGCAGCGCGGACAGCGTGAACATCGTCAGTCCGGTGCCGACGACGACGCACCCGTTGTAGATGCGGCGTCTCTTGCGGTCGAGATTGAAGATGCTGAACACGAGAGTGAGCGCGAGCAGCATCAGCAGCGCACCGCGGACCGGTGCGAACACGATGTAGGCGGCGGTGATCCAGGCGCCTGCCGCCATGATCTGCAGGAAGGTGAGCGAAGGATCGCGAAACCGCAGGTTCAGCCCGCTGCGCAGCGTGGCGTAGACGATGACCATCCAGACGATCATGCCGCCCTGCAGCAGGCGGGTGGCGACCGGGTCGGCCATGCCGTGCGCCAGCGCGTACTCGGCCAGCCCAATGCATATCACGTACACCAGCATGGACGTAAAAGCGCGGGATATGCGCAGGCGCTGACGCGGCTCGTCGTCCAGCACCAGAGTCAGCCAACGCGCGGGCGCGTGCCCCGGCGGGGGCGCGTCGAACGGCGGCTCAGGGCTGTCCTTTTTCGTGTCCATCCGTTCCTCGTCCGCAATGCCCGGCCGGCGTTGGCATCGGGCAGGCGGTGTGCACACCGCACTCATCTCGGGAACCAGCGTAGCGCCGCACAAAGTCGTTCTCGCTGCGCAAGGTCAATCTTCCCGATTTCGCAAGGTGTCTGTCTGTGAATTGGTGCCGCCGGTCAGGCGCTGCAGCTGCCGGTGCGCCGGCGGATCTCGCACGCTTCAGTTTGCGGCGGCGAGGGCGTACGCTTCGCGCTTCCATGCGCCGCGCCGTGTGCGGCCGTAACCGGGAGCCGGGATGATGATGCGGACTTTTCTTGCTGCGGCACTCGCAAGCCTGTGCCTGAGCGCGCCTGTGCGGGCGGTCGACGTGGTGTTCGACTACCGCTACGACAGCGGTGGCTTCTTCACCGACGACCGACGTGCCGTGCTCGACGATGTGGCGCGCCTGTTCAGCAGCAATCTCGACGACACGCTGGCGGCCATTGCGCCCACCGGCGACGACGTGTTCCAGGCCCGCATCTTCGATCCGGTCGATCCGTTGAACAGCACGGTGGTGGTGCCCGGGCTGACCGTGGCTGCCGACGAGATCCGCATCTTCGTCGGCGCGCGCGCCTTTTCCGGACAGACGCTGGGGGTGGGCGGGCCGGGTTTTCACGTGGCGAGCGGCAGCGGCGACTTCGTTGCGCTGGCCGACGGGCGTGGCGAGCCGGGGGCACTGACGTCGCCGCCCACCGACTTCGCGCCCTGGGGCGGCACCATCACCTTCGGCACCAACGTCGGCTGGTACGCCGACGACGATGTCGGCACCGTCGAGAACTTCGCCGGACTGTTCGACCTGTATACGGTGGCGGCGCACGAAACGGCGCACGTGCTGGGCATAGGTACCGCCGACAGCTGGTTCGCCCTGGTCAGCGACCGCAGCTTCATCGGCGCCAGCGCGACCGCGATCAACGACGGTGTCGCGCCGCTGCTGCGCAACGACGGCAGCGATGCGCATTTCGATACCTCCCTGCGGGCGGCCGCGAACGGTGTCGATCAGGTGCCGCTGCTGTCGCCGGTCATTCCCGCCGGCGCGCGCCGCTACATGACCGAACTCGACTGGGCGGCGCTGCGCGACATCGGGTGGGAGGTGGCCAGCCTGCAGGCGACCGTGCCGGCGCCGATACCCGAGCCGGCCACCTGGGGCCTGATGGCGGGCGGCCTGTTGCTGGTGGGCGCCTCCGCCCGACGCCGTGCGGCCTGATGCCACGGCGCGCCCGCTGCACACGGCGGTAAAGTCCGGCGCCGGATTGCCGAAAACAGGGGACGTCAATCTCCTGTGCGCGGCCTCATGTCCGAAACGATGAAGATTCAGGCAGAGGCCACGGTGGTCCCTGCCGGCACCGACCCGGCGGCCGTCGTGCCGGGCGCCGAGGTGCGCGCCTCGCTGGGTGTGACCGGCCGCCGCCGTCTGGTGCTGATGCTGGGCCTGCTGCTCGCGCTCGGCTTTCTGGCCAACACGCTGCTGAGCTACTCGGTGTCGAAGCGAGAGATCCAGCGCTCCATCGTCGAGAACGAACTGCCGCTGACCTCCGACACCATCTACTCGGAAATCCAGAAGGATCTGATCCGTCCGGTGTTCGTGTCGTCCGTGATGGCCGGCGACACCTTCGTCCGCGACTGGGTGCTGCAGGGCGAGCGCGACGTGCCGGCGATGACCAAGTTCCTCGGCGAGATCCGCACGCGCTACGGCACCTTCACCAGCTTTTTCGTCTCCGAAGCGACCCGCAACTACTATCACCCGGACGGCCTGCTGCGCCGGGTGGAGCAGGGCAGCGAGCGCGATGCCTGGTATTTCCGTTCGCGCGACCTCGACGCGCCGTACGAAATCAACGTCGATTCCGACACCGCTTCGCCCGACACGCTGACCGTGTTCGTCAATTACCGCGTGTTCGACTACGCCGGCAAGACGGTGGGTGTCACCGGCGTCGGCCTCACCGTCGACACGGTGCGGCGGCTGCTGTCTGGCTACCAGCAGCGCTATCACCGCGGCGTCTATTTCGTCGACCGCAGTGGCAACATCGTGCTGTACGGCGACCAGCCCTCGCACGGCACGCTGCGCATCGGCGACGTCGAAGGCCTGGGCGACATCGCGCACGAGGTGCTGGCCCGCGACAGCGGTTCCTACCAGTACCGCGAGGGCGGCAAGGACTACCTGTTGAACGTGCGTTACGTGCCGGAGCTGGACTGGTACCTCTTCGTCGAAAAGGTCGAGAACGAGGCGCTGGCCGACATCCGCCGCACCCTCTACATCAACCTGCTCATCTGCGCCGCGGTGACGGCGGCGGTGCTGTGGCTCGCCAGCCTGACGCTGGGTGGCTACCAGCGCCGGCTGGAGCAGATGGCCACCACCGACCGGCTGACCGGCCTGCTCAACCGTCACGCCTTCGAAATCATGCTCGAACACGCGGTGGCCGAGGTGCAGCGCAGCCGCCGTCCGTCGACCGTGCTGCTGATCGACATCGATCACTTCAAGTCCCTGAACGACCGCTATGGCCATCTTGCCGGCGACCGCATGATCGAGCACGTCGGGGCGCTGATACGCAGCGGCCTGCGCGCATCCGACATGGCCTGCCGCTGGGGTGGCGAGGAATTCCTGGTGGTGCTGAAGGACTGCGCGGCCGATGACGCGCGCCAGCGGGCGGAAACCCTGCGCGCGCTGATCGGCGCCAGTCCGTTGAGTATCGACGGCACCGCGGTAACGGCGACGGTCAGTGTCGGCGTCACCGCCTTCGCCGCCGCCGACACGCCGGTGCGGCTGGTCGACCGTGCCGACCGCGCGCTGTACGCGGCCAAGGGCGACGGCCGTGATCGCGTGGCGATGGCCTGAGGCGCAGGATCGGGGATAATCCCGTCTTTCCCGCAGTGCCTCGTACCATGAACGCCGACCGCCGCACACTCGAACTGCTCGCGCCCGCCAGGAATGCCGATTTCGGCATCGAGGCCATCAACCATGGCGCCGACGCCGTCTATATCGGCGGCCCGTCCTTCGGTGCGCGCAAGGGCGCCGACAACGACATCGCCGACATCGCCCGCCTGTGCACGCACGCGCACCGCTACCACGCGCGCGTGCTGACCGCCTTCAACACCATACTGCGCGACGACGAGCTCGAACCGGCCCGCCGCGCCATCTGGCAACTGTACGACGCCGGTGTCGACGCGCTCATCGTGCAGGACATGGCGCTGCTCGAAATGGACCTGCCGCCGATCCAGCTGCACGCCAGCACGCAGACCGACATCCGCGACGCGGCCAAGGCGCGCTTCCTGCAGGACGTCGGTTTCACGCAGATGGTGCTGGCGCGCGAAATGACGCTGGACGAGGTGCGCAAGGTGGCGGCGAACACCTCCTGTACGCTCGAATACTTCGTGCATGGCGCGCTGTGCGTGGCCTTCAGCGGCCAGTGCTTCATCAGCCACGCGCATACCGGCCGCAGCGCCAACCGCGGCGAGTGCTCGCAGGCCTGTCGTCTGCCCTACACGCTGACCGACGCGCAGGGCCGGGTGGTGGCGCACGACAAGCACCTGCTGTCGATGAAGGACAACGACCAGTCGGCCAATATGCGTGCGCTGATCGATGCCGGCGTGTCCTCGTTCAAGATCGAGGGCCGGCTGAAGGACCTCGGCTACGTGAAGAACATCACCGCCCACTACAGCACGCTGCTGAACGGACTGCTGGCCGATCTGCCGGGCTACCGCCGTGCCTCCAGCGGCCACTGCACCTACACCTTCGTGCCGCAGCCGGAGAAAACCTTCAACCGCGGCTCGACCGACTACTTCGCGAACGGCCGCCAGCACGGCATCGAGGCGTTCGAATCGCCGAGCTTCGTCGGCGAGGAAGCGGCGACGATCAGCAAGGTGGCGGCTGACCACATCGAGGTCGAGGCCGAGGTCGACATCCACAACGGCGACGGCCTGAGCTACTACGACAGCCACCGCGAACTGATGGGCCTGCGCATCAACGTCGCGCAGGGCCGCAAGCTCTACCCGAACGCGATGCCTGACGATCTGAAGCCGGGCATGACGCTGTACCGCAACCGCGACCAGGCTTTCGAACGCGCGCTGGAGAAGAAGTCGGCCGACCGCCGCATCCGCGCCGACCTGCGCTTCGAGGAAACCGCGGACGGCTTCGCGCTGACCATGACCGACGAGGACGGCGTCAGCGCCCGGGTCGAGCTGGTGCACGACAAGCAGCCGGCGCGTGACGCCGAACGGGCGCTGTCAGGCATCCGCGACAGCCTGGGCAAGCTGGGCAACACGCTGTTCGAAGCGGGCGACATCGCGATCGATCTGCCGGAAGCGCGCTTCCTGCCGGCGTCGGCCCTGAACGGCCTGCGCCGCGACGCGGTGGCGCTGCTGGAGACGAAGCGCATCGCCGCTCATCAGCGACCACAGCCCGGCGTGCCGGTCGAACCGCCGGTGCGTTTCACCGACACCGAACTGTCCTATCTGGCCAATGTGTACAACGAGAAGGCGCGCGCCTTCTACCGCAAGCATGGCGTGGAACTGATCGCCGACGCCTACGAGGCGAATCAGGAACTGGGCGAGGTGTCGCTGATGATCACCAAGCACTGCCTGCGCTTCAGCCACAACCTGTGCCCGAAGGAACTGAAGGACTACGACCTGCGCGGCATGGTGAAGGCCGAACCGATGACGCTGATGAACGGCAACGACAAGCTCACGCTGCGTTTCGACTGCAAGAAGTGCGAAATGCACGTGGTCGGCCGCATCCGCAAGAACGTGCTGAAGGCGCAGGCGGTGCCGGTCACCTTCCACCGCAGCGCGCCGGAAGGCGTCAAGGTGACACGCTCGGCGCGCTGATCGCCCTCAACCTTGCGCGCCCGCATGCCGCTGACAACACCATGCGGGCGCTGCCCGCGCCGATAGATCGACAGCCGACGTCATACCGACCGCCATGCAGAATTCCGTGCCGCACTGCCCGTCCTGCCGTGTGCCGATGAAGGTGCACCGCTTCAAGAATCACGGCGGCGAGGACATGGAGCTCGACATCTGCTGGCACTGCCAGGGTATCTGGTTCGACACTTTCGAGAACCTGCAGCTGTCGCCGGGCTCGGTCAACGAACTGTTCAAGCAACTGCACGCGCACCGCGACGAAATGCAGCATCCGGTCGCCAACGTGATGGCCTGCCCGCGCTGCAGCCGCAAGCTCGACAAGGGCTACGATCTGGTGCGCAGCGGGCGTTACATGACCTACCGCTGCCCGGAGAAGCACGGTCGCTACAGCAGCTTTTCGTCCTTCATGGTCGAGAAGGGCTTCGTGCGGCAGATGACGATGGCCGAAATCGCCGATCTGGCGAAGCGGGTCGGCGCCATCTACTGCACCGGCTGCGGGGCGCCGGTCGACATCCGCAAGGACCACGCCTGCCCGCACTGCCGCTCGGCCTTTTCGCTGCTCGATCCGGACGCCGTCGAAAATGCGCTGAAGGGCTACCACCAGGCGGAAGTGAAACGCACCACCCGCGACCCGGTGTCGATGGCCGACGCCATCGTCGAGAGCGAGCGCACGCGCGCCCGCGCCGACCGGCAGCGCCAGATCGAAGGCGCTCGCGATGCCGGCGGCCTGGACGTGGCCGACCTGCTGGTGGCGGGCGTCGGCCTGGTGTGGAAGGTGCTTACCCGCTGAACGCGGGCGCGCTCACGGCGCCGGTCGGCCGGACTGTTCGGCCTTGGCCGCCGCGGCCGCATCCTCGTCCATATGCCGCTTGAAGAAACGGCCGAACCAGATGCTCATGAAGATGACGATGGCGATCACCACCAGACTCATCAGCCCGTAGTCGGTCGACAGCAGATCGGACAGCGCTTTCATGATTCCCTCCCTTTCGACGTGTTTTCGTCATTGAAGCGCCGGCCGGGTCATGACGGGCTGCTGCAGGTCAACCGGGCGCCTGCTTGCCCGCCACCCAGGACAGCAATCCGGTCAGGAAGCGCCACACGCGCGGCAGCAGCCACAGCATGAGCAGCACGAAGAAGGCGAGCAGCACCAGGAAGAACACCGGGTAGGCGAAGGCCAGCCACAGTCCGCCGACCGCCAGGCCGTCCTCGCTGGTCGAGGCGAGCACGTTGCTGACCGGCTCCGGCGAGGCATTGATCGCCACCCGGCTGCCCGCCTTGGTCAGGTGAGTGGCGCCGGTCAGCGTACCGCCGAGCAGCGCGCCGGCCAGCACCACCGGTGTGCTCTGATCGGCCAGCGCCCAGGCGGCAAGCAGTGCGCCGGCCGGAATGCGGATGAAGGTGTGCAGCCCGTCCCACAGGCTGTCCAGCGCCGGCACCTTGTCGGCGAGGAACTCGACGCACAGCATGAAACCGGCGGCGGCCAGCACCAGCGGGTGTTCCAGCACGTCCAGCTCGCCGGGCAGTTCGACCCATTCCATCCGCCCCGCCAGACCGGCGAGAAAGATGACGGCGTACAGCCGCAGGCCGCTGGCCCAGGCGAGGCCGGCGGCGGCGGCAATGGCTTCGGTCAGGTCCATGGCGTGGGCATCGCTTCGGTTATCGGGCGTCGCGCTCGCATGCCCGACCGGCATGCGGCACTCGATCTTCATGCTAGCCGAAGCGCGCGGGGCCGAACAGCGCCGCCTCAGGCAAGCGCACCCGTCAGCGCCATCAACGCACCGGCGACGGCCAGCGCTGCCGAGGACCTGAGCGTGATCGCAGGCCACGCATTCACCAGGGGAACGAACAGGCTGCCGCCGACCATCCAGGCCGTCAGCACCAGCACGCTGCCGGCCATCGGGCCACTGCTCGCCATCGCCAGCAGCAGTTGCACCAGTGCGCTCGCCAGCGCCAGTTGCCGACCGTGTTCGATCAGCCAGCGCGGCGGCGCAGCGTCGGCGGCGGAGCGTGCGTTGCCGGCGGCGAACAGTGCGGCCACCGGCACCGCGCCGGTCAGTGCGAGTCCGCATTCGGTCAAGCCGGCGATCATGTGGCCGCGCCTGTCGAGGGCAGTGTCCGTCCGCCCAAGGGGCGCGCGCACAGCAGCGCCGTCAGCGCCAGCGCGGCCAGCACCGGGCGATCGGCGGCGAGTGCGAGCCAGCCGAGCAGGGCGCTGCCGATCAACCACGCGAGCCGGGCCGGACCACGGAACCAGCTGACCAGGGACAGCGCCGGCAGCAGTACGAAGAAGGCGAGGAGCATGCCGGTGTGACCAGCACCGCGACCATCGCCGCCGGTCTGGGCGATGCGGAAGCTTTCGACGAAACAGGCCGCGACCACCCACCAGGGCAGGCCGTTCATGCAGCGACGCAGCAGGGTGGGGCGGCGCGCTCTGGCAGGGGCCCGCACGGGTGCAGTGCCGGCGTGGGGCAGCGCCATTGCGCCGGCGGAACAGGCCAGTGCTGCGACGGCACAGGCGACGGCCATGGCGCCGGCCTGCGGCGAATGCTGCAGCAGGCCGCTCAGTGCGACCGTCGCGCTGCCGACGGCGTTGCCGTGCAGGCCGCGCCGCCAGACCGCAACGGGCTGTGTGGCCCGCGCATTCAGCGCCGTCAGCAGCAGCCAGAGCAGGATGAACAGCCAGGGGCCCAGGCCCTGATTGCCTGGCAGCAGTTCGAGACGGCGGCCCAGCCACAGGCTGGTCGCGGCACAGAGCAGCAGCGCAGTCGGTGCGGCGGTCAGCAGTGCCGCCATGATGCGCTCAAACAAGGCGCCCTCCAGCCATGGCCGAACGGTGAGCGGCGTCGCCCGAGCGGTGCTGCTGGCGGCGTCGGTCGGCCCAGATCACGGTACCGCTGATGGCCAGGCCGGCAGCGCTGAGACCGAGCACGCAATACAGCGCCTTGAGCATGAGGCCGCCGAAATCGCCGAAGTGCAGCGGCTCCATCCAGCCGTCGAAGCGGCTCCAGAATCCGCGTTGGCGCGGGTCGCGCAGGTCGAGCGTGCGACCGTCCGCGCCGGCGTAGCTGACGCGGGCGCTGCTGATCAGATGCTGTGGCAGGTCGCCGGAGATGGTGACGATGGCGTCGGCGCGCTGAACGTTGCGCAGCGAGATCGTTTCCGGCTCCAGACCGGGCAGGTCTCGACGCGCCTGCAGCAGCAGGGTGTCCAGCGACTGCATGGGCTGCTTGCGCGCGTCCTTCGGCAGCGCGACTGCGGGGTCGGCGCCGCCGCTGAGGTAACGCCAGCTCTGTTCGAACACCGGTGCGAGGCCGAGCCAGCAACCGGTGAAAGCGATGAGCAGATGGAAGGCGAGGCCCCAGATGGCGGACGCCTTGTGCAGGTCGGACGCCGCCAGCCGGCTGCTGCGGCGCCAGCGCACCGTGAACAGCTCGCGCATGATCTTGCGGTGGATCACGATGCCGGTCAGTGCCAGCACCAGCATGACGGCACCGAGAAAGCCGACAATCCAGCGCGGCGCGAAGAACAGGAACACGTGCAGCATGCGCACGAACTGCCCCAGTTCGCTGTCCGCCGGGCCGATGACGGCGGCGCTGCCGGCATCGACAGCGATCTTGCTGCGCAGACCGTCGTCGTGTCGCACCTGCGCGAAGTAGGCCGGACTGGTGGCGGTCGGCAGCACGATGTTCTCGACCTTGCTGCCGGGCAACGCGCTCTGCACGGCCGCCAGGACGGCTTGCGGCCCGACCGGCGACGGCGCGTGCTCGAGGTGGCGCAGCGACGGATTGCCCCACAGGTCGATCTCGTGCTTGAACACTGCCAGCGCGCCGGACATGCAGATCACGAACAGCAGTACGCCGGTGACGATGCCGGCCCACGAGTGCACCGCAAACAGCAGGGTGAGCGTGCGTTGCGAAGCCACACTCAGAAGTCCAGCGTGACCGACGCCAGCACGCGGCGCGGGTCGCCGAGCGGAACGACGTTGTTGTTGAGGCCGCCGGCGAAGTAGTCGCGGTCGAACAGGTTCTTCGCGATCACGCTCAGCCGGTAACCCTGGCCGATATAGCTCACGCTGGCGTCGAACACGGTGTAGTCCGGAATCGTGTAGTTGAAGCTGTAACCCTGCTTTTCGCTCTCGTAGCGCAGCCCGGCACCGAGGCCGAGGCCGGTCAGTGCGCCGCTGCGCACGCGGTACTGCGCCCACAGCGAGGCGCTGTGCCGCGGCACGTTGTCGAGCGGCTTGCCGACGTTGGCAGCAATGACGTCACGCACCACTTCGCCATCGGTGTTGGCGTAGGCAGCCGACAGGTTCCAGCCGTTGCGCAGGTCGGCCAGCAGTTCGAGTTCGTAGCCGCGCGTGCGCTGCTCGCCGATCAGGATGTAGAAGCCCGGGTTGGAGGCGTCGCTCGCGCGCACGTCCTGTCGTTCAAGATCGAAGTGGGCGACGGTCGCCTGGATGCGCCCCTGCGCGAAGCTGAACTTGACGCCGACTTCGGTCTGTTTGCCGCTTTCCGGCTTCACCGCCTGCCCGCTCACCGAATACCCGCCCTGCGGCAGGAAGGATTCGGCGTAGCTCACGTACGGTGATACGCCGTCGATCACTTCCCAGATCAGGCCGGCGCTGCCGGTGGTGGTTGCGTAGTTCTCGTCGGTGATCGAGGTGCCGGTACGCATGTTGACCGATTCAATCGACGCCCAGTCACGGCGCAGTGTGACCGAGGCGTTCAGCCGATCGGTCAGACGCACCTGATCACGCAGGTAGAAACCGGTGTAGCGGATGGTTTCGTCCAGATCAGTCAGCGGCGTGACGTTGCAACTCACCGTCGAGCCATACACGGGCGTGAAGACGTCGAGCATTCCGACTGCGCAACGAGTCGTGGTTTCACGCTTGGCGTGCCGGTTCACGTCGACGCCTGCAAGCAAGGTGTGACGTATCGAGCCTGTATCGAACGCACGGGACACATGGGTGTCCAGCCCGAAGCCGTGGCCCCGGAAGTCCTGCAGCGTGCCCTGGCGCTTCAGTTGCCTGTTGTTCGCCTGCAGGCCGCCCGAAGCACCGTTATCTACGGCGACCAGGCGCCCGTCCATGTCGTAGTCCTGCCAGCGGAAGTTCTGGCGCAGTGTCCAGCCGCTGTCGAATCGATGTTCCAGCGCGTAGCCGATGCGCGCCTGGCTTGCTTCGTAGGGCCCGAAGCCCGGTTCGCCGATGAACAGGCTGCGGTCCACGCGGCCGTTCGGGTTCGGCAGTACCGAGCCGCGCACCGGCAGCCCCTGCTGCCGGACGTACTCGCGCGTCTGGAAGCTGGTCAGTATCGTGAAGTCGGTGCGCGTGCCGAGGTCGAGCGACATCGACGGCGCGATCCAGCGGTTCTTGTAATAGACGAAGTCTGTCGGGTCGTCGCTGTTGAGCATCAGGCCGTTGATGCGCAGCGCGCTGCGGCCGGTGTCGGACAGCGGGCGCCCGAAGTCGAAAGTGAACTGGCGGAAGTTGTCGCTGCCGCCGGTGAAGGCGACCTCGGTGAACGCCTCCGCCCGCGGCCGCTTGCTCACCATGTTGACCATGCCGCCCGGCTGCACCAGACCGAAGTTCACCGAGGCCGGGCCCTTCAGCACCTCGATGCGCTCAGCGCCGAAGGTTTCCTGTGCGACCCGTGCATCCATCTCCACCCTGAGGCCATCAACGTAGACCGATTCGGTCGCACGCTGGCCGCGGATGATGAAGTCGTCCCAGCCGCGGCGCCCGTAGTAGCCGGACACCACGCCGGCCACGCCCTGCAGCGCGTCGGTCAACGACTGCACGCCGCGTGCGTCCATCTGTTCGCGTGTCACGACGGTGACCGACTGTGCGGTCTCGTTCAGCGGCAAGTCCGACTTCAAGGTGCTGCTGCTTGCCTTGCGCGCCGTGAAGCCGACGTCGCCAGCGGCGTCGACGCGGACGGCAGGCAGCGTTGCGACCGCCTCATCGGCAGAGGCGAGCGGGGCGAGCAGCGCGGCGATCGCAGCGGCAAGCAGGTGGAGGCGCTGAGGATGGGTTCGGGCAGTCATGGCTATTTGTTTTAATGAGTTCGAGAATGATTCTCGTTAATTATCACGGAAATGCTGCCGCGAAGTGAACTCTTTTGTCCCGTGCTGTCATCGCACCGGGTTTCCCGACTTGCCCGTGTTGCTATGGTTAGGTGGCTTATGATATTGTTCCGTACATGCTTCAGGTACGTGATCTTCCGACCCCCGACATCCTGCGTCGCTTTGCGCAGCGCTATCCGGACGCCGATGTCAGCGCCGTCACCGGCTTTCTGACGCTGCTGCGTACGGCGACCGAGCTGTCGCAGGCGCTGGATGCCTTCCTTGCGCGGCACGGGCTGCTGCAGGGGCGCTGGTGGGTGCTCATCCTGCTGTTCCGCGAGGAGACGCTGGAATCCTCACCGTCGGTGCTGGCGGAGAAGGCCGGCGTGACGCGGGCGACGATGACCGGTCTGATCGATGGACTGGAGCGCGACGGGCTCGTGCAACGGGTGTTCGACACCGCCGACCGGCGGCGCACCACGGTGCGGCTGACCCCGGCGGGGCAGGGCGTGCTGGATACCGTGATGCCGGATTACTACCGGCGGGTGCGCACGCTGATGGCCGGGCTGGACGAGAACCAGCGCGTGCTGCTGCAGTCGATGCTGGGTGCCGTGCATGCTGGGCTCGATGCATTCACGTGACCCGTAAAAAAATTTGCCTGAATAGTTAGCCTCCGTATCAACCTTGCACACCGAAAGGATATTGAAATGACCCAGAGCGCACTCCAGACCGCCATCGCCGACATCAACACCCGCTGGGACGCCGCCTTCAACCGCGGCGACGCCGCAGCCGTCGCCGCGCTGTACGACGCCGAAGCGGCCGTGCTGCCCGCCGGCGGTGAGGCGGCCATCGGTCCGGCGGCCATCCAGGCGCTGTTTGCCGGTGCCATCGCCAGTGGCATCCACAACCACCGCATCGAACTGCATGCGGTCGCCGGCGACGACGCGCTCGCCACCCAGCGCGGCCGCTGGAGTGCGCAGGCGAAGAACGCCGATGGCGAACTGCAGACCTTCTCCGGCCACATCTCCGTGGTCTATCGCCGCCAGCCCGATGGCAACTGGCGCGCGCTGACCCATACCTGGAACTGAGGAGCACCGGCATGAATACCCGCTCGCCGTCGCTGCGCGCGGTCGCCGCCCTGCTGCTGCTGGCGGTGATCTGGGGCTACAACTGGGTGGTCATGAAGATCGCGCTGGTCGACATGGACGCCTTCCAGTTCGGCGCCTGGCGCACCTTCGGCGGCGCGCTGAGCCTGTTCGCGCTGATGGCGGTGCTGCGCCGGCCCTTCCGGCCACAGCACCTGCCCTGGGTGGCGACCATGGGCGTGCTGCAGACCACCGGCTTCACCGGACTGATCATCCTCGCGCTGGTCAGCGGTGGCGCCGGCAAGACGGCGGTGCTCACCTACACCATGCCTTTCTGGGTCATGGTGTTTGCCTGGCCGCTATTGGGCGAGCGGCTGCACGGCTGGCAGTGGCCGTCGGCGGTCGCCACGCTGGCCGGCCTGCTGTTCATCCTCGATCCGGCGCACCTGGGTGGTGACCTGACCAGCATGGCGCTGGCCACCTGTGCCGGCGCGCTGTGGGCGCTGGCGGTCATCGTCGCCAAGCGTCTGCAGATCCGTGCGCCGGACATCGACCTGCTGTCGATGACCGCCTGGCAGATGCTGTTCGGTTCGCTGCCGCTGGTCGCCGTCGCGCTGTTCTGGCCGGCGCGCGAAGCGAACTGGACACCGTCGCTGATCGGCGCGCTCGGCTTCAACATCGTGCTGGCGAACGCACTGGCCTGGCTGCTGTGGTTGTACGCGCTGCGCCGGCTGTCGGCCGGCACCACCAGCATGGTGTCACTGCTGACGCCGGTGATCGGCGTGCTGGCGGCGGCGCTGCAGCTGGGCGAGCGGCCACTGGCGAACGAACTGACCGGCATGCTGCTGATCGGCGTCGGCCTGCTGCTGCTGTCGGTCGAAGGCCTGCGTCGACGTCGTGCGCAGATTTCCCCGACCTCGACTGCATCCGGAAACGCCTCCCGCGCGTAGACAGGGCACGCAGGGTGCCGACGCTGCAGATGCGATGCAGCGCGGGCACCCGTTCAACCACCCGTGCCATGCGAGGAGTTATCCGATGAAGAAGAATCTGCTGTCCGCAATCGTTTTCGGGACGCTGGTCGCCGGCTGCAGCCAGATGGGCAGCACGCCGGTCGCCCGGCTCGACGACGGCCAGCTGCCGCTGCCTGCCGACTACAAGTCCTGGCCCGCTTTCCTGACCGCCGTGCAGCGCGAGGACGTCAAACAGATACGCGACATCTACATGAACGCGGATGCGAAGAAGGGCAGCGCCGAGAAGGGCTTCCCGGACGGGTCGGTGTTCGTGATGGAGAACTGGTCGATCAAGCTCGATGCTGACGGCAAGGCGGTCAAGGGCGCCGACGGCAAGCTGGTGAAGGACAAGCTGGCCGCCGTGTTCGTCATGGGCAAGAACGCCGGCTGGGGCGTCGACGTGCCGGAGGCGCAGCGCAACGGCAACTGGATCTATTCCGCGTTCAAGGGCAATGGCGAGCTGAATGGCGACGCGAAGTACGACACCTGTCGCGGCTGCCATGCGCCACTGAAGGACAAGGATTTCGTGTTCCGCTATGACGAACACTTCGCCGCGGTGAAGGCCGGAAAGTACTGATCCGCCGCCCGCGCCTCACAGTGCCAGCCGGCCGGCGGTGCGCACGCCGCCACGGCGGTCCGGCTGCACGACAATGGCCTCGCCCATCGCGAGGTTGTCGCCGGTCAGCGCCAGCACGTTCACCTGATGCGTCACCAGCGCCACCCGCAGTCCGTCGTCGAGCGCCGCGATCCACTGGCGCAGCGCCGCCGTCTGCCGCTCGCGGTCACCCTGGCCTGCGAAGAAGGAATTCAGCGCCGGCAGCACCTCAATCTGCAGTTCCGGAAACATCTCCTTCGCGGTATCGATGCAGCGGCACCAGGCGCTGCTGTACACCGCATCGACGGTCACGCCGCGCGCGCGCAGCGCGTTGCCTGCGGCGCGTGCCTGGGCGCGGCCCGTGACGGACAGGTTGCGCTGCGTGCTGCAGTCGCCGATGCGAAAACCCGGCGGATCGCCAATGCCGGGCTCGGTCAGCGCGTGGCGCAACAGCAGCACGCCACCCGAGCGCAGCGCGTCCAGCGCCGGGGTGTCGTCGGCGCGTGCCGAGACCGGCTGCAACATCAGGCAGCCGAGGGCGTGCAACAGGTGACGTCTGTTCATCGATGCGGTTGTCGCGGCGGGAATATGCGCTATCGACCGCGCCTCACCCGTCCTGGTTTCCCGAGCGGGCGGAGGTGGCGGCTCCGTCGGCGCCGGACAACATGTACTACCTTATGAAGGGTGAGGAGCCGGGTGCCGAAGGCATTTCGCGCATGTCCGACCTTCGCCCTTGACGACGCGCGCGTGCGTCGCCGGCCACCGGGTTCAAGCACGGACACCGTCGGCCGTTAAATGACCATTGTCGAACCAAGGCCGGCACCGATGCCCTCCTTGCCTGATCGCGCAGCACCTCGCCCTCCGCCTCGCGACGCAGACGTCGTCGCGAGGCGTCTGCGTGCGCTCATCGTCGAGGACAACCCGGTCGACGAACTGCTGGTGCTGGCCAAGCTTCGCGCCGCGGGCTTTGCCGTCGAACACTGCCGCGTAGACAGCGTGGCCGCGCTCGAAGCAGCGCTGCGCGAGCGGCACTGGGACATCGTGATTTCCGACTACGTGCTGCCGGACTGCGACGGTCTGGACGTGTTGGCCGTGGTCCGGCGCATGCAGCCTGACCTGCCCTTCATCCTGGTGTCGGGCGGCATCGGCGAGGCGGTCGCCGTCGACGCCATGCGCGCCGGCGCGCAGGACTATCTGCTCAAACAGAACCTGCTGCGCCTCGGCGCCGTGGTGGACCGTGAGCTCACCAAGTCGGCCACCGCCCGTGCGCTGCGCGCGGAACGGCAGAAGCTGCGCGAGAGCGAACTGCGGCTGCACAGCATATTGGCCACGCTGGAAGACATCATCTGGTCGATCGAGCTGCCGTCGCAGAAGCTGGTCTACCTGAACCCGTCGGCCGAAACCATCTACGGCGTGAGCGCCGAGGCCTTCCTCCGCAGTGAGGTCGACTGGCTGGACATGGTTCACCCGGACGACCGCGAACGCATGCTGCGCTCGCTGAAGGAGGCGACCACCAGCGGCAGCCTGACCACCGAATACCGGGTCGTCCGGCCTGACGGCGAAGTGCGCTGGATACTTGATCGCGCGCGCGTGGTGTTCAACGAGCACGGCGCCCGCATCCGCCTCGATGGCATCGCCCGCGACGTGACGCAGCAGCGCAGCAGCGAAGCCAAGCTGCGCCAGGCGGCCCACTTCGACGTGCTGACCGGCCTGCCCAACCGCATCCTGCTGAACGAGCGGCTGCAGAAGGCGATCGATGCCGCGATCGACACGGAGGCGATGATGGCGGTCGTGTTCATCGACCTCGACCGCTTCAAGATCGTCAACGACAGCATGGGGCACGACGCCGGTGACGAACTGCTGCGCGTGCTGTCGCGGCGCCTGTCGCAGCGGGTGCGCGCCAGCGACACGGTGGCCCGCCTGGGCGGCGACGAGTTCGTCGTACTGCTGCCGGAGATCCGCCAGGCGCAGGACGCGCAGGCCGTGTGCGAACAGATGCTGGGCGCGCTGGCGCCGCCGGTGTCGATACGGAATCACGACATCCATTGCACCGCCAGCATGGGCGTGGCGGTGTTTCCGCGCGACGGCCGTGACGTCGCGACGCTGTTGCGTCATGCCGACGCCGCGATGTACCGGGCCAAGCAATCCGGACGGAATACGATCTGTTTTCACGAGCCGGACCAGAACGCCGCCTCCGGTGTGCTGCGCCTCGAAGCCGATCTGCATACGGCGCTGGCGCAGCAGCAGTTCGAACTGCATTTCCAGCCGCAGGTCGATCTGCTGAACGGCCGCCGCGTCATCGGTTTCGAAGCCCTGGTGCGCTGGCGTCACCCGGAGCGCGGGCTGGTGTCGCCAGTCGACTTCATACCGCTGGCCGAGGAAACAGGCCTCATCGTGCAACTCGGACAGTGGGTGCTGCGCCAGGCCTGCGAGCAGGGAAAGGTGTGGGCCGAACGCTTCGACCCGGAACTGCGGGTCGCGGTCAATGTGTCGGCGCGGCAGTTCGTCGGCAGCGACATCGTGCGCACCGTTTCGCGCGAACTCGAACGCAGCGGCCTGTCGCCGCGCAATCTCGAACTGGAACTGACCGAATCGATGCTGATGCACAACGTCGGCCAGACGGTGAAGCTGCTTGGCGATCTCAAGCGGCTGGGCATCGCGGTCGCCATCGACGATTTCGGCACCGGCTATTCCAGCCTCGCCTATCTCAGGCGCTTTCCGATCGACGTGCTGAAGATAGACGCGTCCTTCGTGCGCGACATCGGTCACGACGCCGATGACGCCGCAATCTGCGCCTGCATACTCGCGATGGCCGGCTCCTTGCGCATCGAGGCGGTTGCCGAGGGCGTCGAAACCGAAGACCAGCTCGCCTTCCTGCGCGAACAGGGCTGCCGCATCGGACAGGGTTATCTGTTCGGCAAACCGATGCCGGCGGACGAGGCAACCGCGCTGCTTGCGCGCGGCGCCGCCTGACGCGCCGGCCTGAGCGCTCAGTTCACCGGCATCACGAATTCCGGCCCCTTCGAGCCGCTGTCCGGCCAGCGCTGCATGATGCTC
The DNA here is from genome assembly GCF_000385375.1 of Methyloversatilis discipulorum. Taxonomy (NCBI): domain Bacteria; kingdom Pseudomonadati; phylum Pseudomonadota; class Betaproteobacteria; order Nitrosomonadales; family Sterolibacteriaceae; genus Methyloversatilis; species Methyloversatilis discipulorum. Next base: position 3,261,511 of record NZ_ARVV01000001.1, on the reverse strand, counting down.
TTGTAGCGGGTGTAGAAGCGCACGCCTTCTTCGCCGTAGGCGTGCAGGTCGCCGAACAGGCTCTGCTTCCAGCCGCCGAAGGAATGCCAGGCCATCGGCACCGGGATCGGGACGTTGATGCCTACCATGCCCGCTTCGATGCGCTGGCCGAATTCGCGTGCGGCGGCGCCGTCGCGCGTGTAGAGCGACACGCCGTTGCCATACTCGTGACTGTTCACCAGCGCGATCGCATCAGCCAGGTTTGCGGCGCGGATGACGCACAGCACCGGGCCGAAGATTTCCTCCTTCCAGATGCGCATCGCCGGCGTGACGCGATCGAACAGCGTGGCGCCGAGGAAGTATCCCTGTTCGCGGCCGGCCACCGTGTGACGGCGACCGTCGAGCACCAGCTGCGCGCCCTCGGCCACGCCGGCGTCGATCAGCGACACGATGCGTTCGCGGTGCGCCGCGGTCACCACCGGACCCATGTCTGTGCCGTCGGCTTCGCCGTCGCCGATGTTCAGCTTCTGCGCGCGCGTGCGCACTGCCTCGACCAGAGCGTCGGCGATGTCGCCGACCGCGACCGCGACCGAAATCGCCATGCAGCGTTCGCCGGCCGGAGCCGTAGGCGGCACCGATCAGCGCGTCGGCCGCCTGGTCGAGGTCGGCATCCGGCATCACCACCATATGGTTCTTCGCGCCACCCAGCGCCTGTGCGCGCTTGCCGTGCTTCGCGGCGGTTTCAAAGATGTGGCGGGCGATCGGGGTTGAGCCGACGAAACTCACCGCGCGCACGTCCGGGTGCGCGAGCAGCGCATCGACCGCGACGCGGTCGCCCTGCAGCACGTTGAACACGCCGTCCGGCAGGCCGGCGTCGCGGAACAGTTCGGCGGTCAGCAGCGACGGCGACGGGTCGCGTTCCGACGGCTTCAGGATGAAGCTGTTGCCGCAGGCCAGCGCGACCGGCGCCATCCACATCGGCACCATGAAGGGGAAGTTGAACGGCGTGATGCCGGCGACCACACCGAGCGGCATGCGCTGGCTCCAGTTGGCGATGCCGCCGCCGACGTGATCGGAGTATTGCCCCTTGAGCAACTGCGGAACGCCGCAGGCGAATTCGATCACTTCCAGTCCGCGCTGCACCTCGCCCTGCGCGTCCGGGAAGGTCTTGCCGTGCTCGCGCGTGATCAGTCGCGCGATGTCGGCGCTGTGCCGCTCGACCAGCTCCTTCATCCGGAACAGCACGCGTGCCCGTCGTTGCGGTGCCAGTGCGCCCCAGGCCGGCTGGGCGGCAGCGGCACTGGCGACTGCACGGCCGACGTCGGCGTCCGAGGCCAGCAGCACCTGCCGCGCCACCCGCCCGTGCGCCGGGTCGAACACGTCGGCGCTGCGCGTGCTGTCCAGCGCGCTGCGCTGGCCGTCTATCCAGTGGGTGAGGGTATCGGTGGGCGCGTTCATCGGTTTCGGAGCCTGCGTTGAAAACCGGTATTGTGCGCCAGCGCATACGGACGGTCAGCGTGCACTGCGGCAGGACGTCCGCCCGCCGGTCGAGCGCTCAGTCGAACCAGTCGCGCCGCATCGAGCGCACCGAGCCGTCGCGCGCGTTGATGTGCACGTCCCACTCCTTGCCCGCGGTGTCTATCAGTTCGAACTCGTAGTCGTAGTCGTCGCTCATGAAGCGGCGTTCGAGGTCGGCTTCGATCACCGTGCCCGGCTTGGCGGCGAGCGCCTTGGCGGTCGCCTCCTCCAGCGAGATCAGCTTCATCGCCTCGGCGATGGCGCGCATCTTCGGCAGATCGTCGTCGTCGGCGAAGACCGGCGGCGTGAGCAGGGCGGCGAGCAGGGTGGTTGTCGCGATCAGGGCTTTCTTCATGTCCGTTCTCCTTCGGTTGAGGGCGCATCAAGCGCCATGCGTGCCGGCAGATGCACGGTGACGCGCAGTCCGCCGAGGACCGGTGACGGTCCGAACTCGAGTGCGCCGCCATAGCTGTCGACCAGGTCGCGCACGATGGACAGGCCGAGACCGTGGCCCGGTTTCGTCTCGTCGGCGCGGAAGCCGCGCGCGCTGAGCGATTCGAGTTGTTCGGGCGCGCAGCCCGGGCCGTCGTCCTCGATCACCAGCTTGAGGTCGGCGCCACGTTCGACCGACAGTCGCACGCGGCTGCGGCACCAGGCGCAGGCGTTGTCCATCAGGTTGCCGAGCAGCTCCATCAGGTCTTCCGCGTCCATCGCCAGCGTGATGTCGGTGGCCATGTCGAGCGCAATGTCCGGCGACCGTTCGCCGTGCAGGATGGCCAGCGTGGCCGCCAGCCGTCCGGCGGCATCGCGCAGGTCGCTGCGCCGGGCCGGGTGGGTGCCGCCCATCAGCCGGGCGCGCCGCAGCTCGCGCTCGATGGCGCGGCGCATCAGTTCGGTGCTGTCGGTCATGCGCTGCTGCAGTTCGGGGTGGGCCGCCATCGCCGGCGACTCGGCGACCTGCAGCAGCACCGCCAGCCGCGTCTTCAGCGCGTGGGCGAGGTTGCCGAGCGCGTCGCGCGAGCGCTGCGAGCGGCGCAGCAGCATGCCGAGCAGCGTATTGAACTGATCGACCAGCGGCGCGATCTCGTCCGGCAGCGCGACGTCGAGCCGCTCGCGCTCGCCGCGTTCGAGCGCCTGCATCTGGGCGCGCAGCGTATCGAGCGGCGCCAGCGAACGGCGCACCACCCACTGCTGCACGGCCAGCACGAGCGCGACCACGACCAGCGTCAGCACGCCATACAGCAGATGCCACTCGCGCAGCCCGGTTCGCAGCGCCGACAGGTCTTCGGCAACCAGTATGCGCACCGACTGGCCGCGCTTTTCGTAGCGCGCCGACAGCAGCCACAGCGACTGTCCCTGCGGGCCGGCAGCCTCGCTCTGCGCGATGCGTTCGCTGCCGGCGGCCGGCAGGGCCAGGCTGTGATCCCACAGCGAGCGCGACGAAATGTCGTCACCGCCATCGATCACGATGCGGAAGTAATGACCGGAGAAGGGCTGTCGGTATTCGCCGCCCACGCGTGCGTCGTCGAGCTGCAGCGGTGCGCCGGCTTCGCCGTCGAGTGCGGCCAGCAGGTTCTCGGCGTCGCGCTCCAGTCGCTGCGCCAGCTGCGCCTTGAGCAGGCGTTCGATGGCGATGCCGGCGAGCAGCCACTGCAGGCCGGCCAGCATGACGAAACTGATCGCCAGGCCGGCGGCAAGACGGGTGCGCAGCGCGTACTTCACGGCGCCTCCGGAGCGTCGAACACATAGCCCTGACCGCGCCGCGTCTGTATCCAGTCGCGGCCTATCTTGCGGCGCAAGCGCGTGATGTGGGCCTCGATCACATTGCTGTCGTGATCGGTGGCATGGTCGTAGAGGTGTTCGTTCAGGCGCTGCTGCGACAGCACCTGGCCGGCGTGCAGCATGAAGCAGCGCAGCAGGCGGAACTCGATGCTGCTCAGTTCTATCAGCGCGCCGCCATCGAGTGCGGCGCTCTGCGTCGCTTCATCGAGCCGCAGTGGGCCGCGCACGAGCGGGCCCGGCGTGCGGCGCGCCGCGCTGCGCTTCAGCACGGCGGCGATGCGCGCCAGCAGTTCCTCGCTGTGAAAGGGCTTGCAGACATAGTCGTCGGCGCCGGCGTTGAGCACCTCGACCTTCTCCTGCCAGGTGTCGCGGGCGGTCAGCACCACCACCGGCATCGCGCGCCGCGCGTCGCGCCACTGGCGCAGTACCTCGACGCCGTTGCGCCGTGGCAGGCCGAGATCGAGTATCACGAGGTCGTAGTCGATGGCTTCCGCCGACAGCTGTGCGAACACGCCGTCGGTGGCGACGTCGACCGCGTAGCCGGCGCGTTCGAGCAGCGGCTTCAGTCCGGCAACCAGCGTTTCGTCGTCTTCGGCCAGCAACAGGCGCATGTCAGTCGTCCTGCTCCATTTCCAGCAGTACGCCGGTGCGTGCATCCAGCTTCAGTTCCCACACGCGACCGGCGTCGTCGAGTATCTCGGCTTCATACACCCAGATGCCCTTCTTCTGTTCGAGTTCGATATCGATCAGCTTGCCCGGCTTTTCCGCGCGCGCGCGCTCGGCGATCTTCTCCAGCGGCAGGATGTCGCCGCGCTGGCTCAGTGCGCGCGCCTTGAGGTGGTCTTCGCCGGCCTGCGTGTCGGGCGCGTGCAGCAGCGCGATACCGGCGGCGGATACGACGGCGGTGACGGGCAGCAATACGAACAGTGCGATGCGTTTCAGGTTCATGTCCCCAGTGTAGGGAACGAAGCTGAAATCATGCTGAAAGCGCGCTATTTCTTGCGCAGCATGTGCCGGCTCACCCGTTCGCCGGCCAGACCGATCATCAGCCGCACCATGCCGTAAGCGATCCAGCGCAGCAGCCGCTCGTGCAGCGGGCGGGTCTTCCACTGGCGATGCCGCAATTCGCGCCCGCCGTGGCGGGCGGCGGCACGCAGGCTCTGCCGCAGTTCGTTGGCGAAGCCGATGTCGTGCACGACGATATTGGCTTCGCGCGCCAGCATCAGGCTGAAGGGGTCGATGTTGCTGGAGCCGACGGTTGCCCAGTGCTGGTCGACCACCGCCGCCTTGGCGTGCAGAAAGCTGCGCCTGTACTCGAAGATGCGTATGCCCTGCGACAGCAGCGAGCCATACAGCGCCTGCGAGGCGTAATGCAGCAGCGCGTACTCGACACGCCCCTGCAGGATGAGCGTCACCTTGACGCCGCGCGCGGCGGCGGCGATCAAGGCCTGGCGGAAGCGGCGACCGGGCAGGAAGTAGGCGTTGGCGATCAGCACCTCCTCGAAGGCGCCGTCTATCGCCTGCAGGTAGGCGTTCTCGATGTCGTGCCGGTGGCGCAGGTTGTCGCGCACCAATAGCGCCGCACGCATCTTCCCGGTGTGACGGTTGGCGTAGCGGCTGGTGCGCGGCAGGCGTGGCCGGAACTGCAGCGTCGCCCAGGCGACGCGCTCCCACAGCTTCTGGCATTCGAGATGCATGCGCGCCACCAGCGGCCCGCGCACGCGCACCGCGTAATCGAAGCGCGGCGGCGTGTGACCGGGCGTGTGCATGTCGTCGATGATGTTGATGCCGCCGACGAAGCCGGTCTGCGCGTCGACCACCACCATCTTGCGGTGCATGCGGCGCAGTCGGTTGCGGCGGAAGCTCATGCGGCCGACCTCCGGGCGGAACATCAGCACATGCACGCCGGCGGCTTCGAGCGCGCTCTGATGCGTGTCCTCGAAGTCGCGCGCGCCGAATCCGTCGACCAGCACGCGAACCCGCACGCCCCGTCGTGCCGCGCGTGCCAGTGCCGTGGCGATGCGGCGCCCGGTGTCGTCGTCGTCGAAGATGTAGGTTTCGAGGAAGATTTCGCTGTGCGCGCGGTCGATCGCCTCTTCCAGCGCCGGGAAGTACTGCATGCCGCAGACCAGCAGCTGGATGTCGTTGCCAGGCAGCAGACGGGTCATCGCGCCGGCAGGACCAGACGTGCGGTCAGCGCGGCGTGATCGGATACGCGCGACCAGGGCGGACCGGAGTGCAGCTTCACCTCGCGTACGTCGACGCCGCGCACATAGATGCGGTCCAGCCGCAGCAGCGGAAAGGCGGCGGGAAAGCTGCGCGCGGGGCGGCCGTGTATCACGCTGTGCGCTTCATGCAGACCGAGCGCGCGCGACCATTGCTCTTCGGCCCGGTTGTACCAGTCGTTGAAGTCGCCGGCGACGATGAGGCCGTCCTCCGCCGGGATGGTGCGACGGATGTGCTCGGCCAGCATCGCGTACTGCTGGCGTCGCCCGCGCGCGGTCAGGCCGAGGTGTACGCACAGCGCGTGCACGCGGTGGGCGCCGTCCGGTTCGATCACGCAGTGCAGCAGGCCGCGCTGCTCGAAACGATGCGCCGACACGTCGACATTGCCGCTCTGCGATATCGGGTGTCGCGACAGGATGGCGTTGCCGTGGTGGCCGTGGTCATAGACCGCGTTGCGGCCGTAGGCGGTGGCCGGCCACATCTGGTCGGCGAGGAATTCGTACTGCGGCTCGGTCGGCCAGTCGGCGTGGCGCTCGGCGTGGCCGTGGTGCTGACCCTGCACCTCCTGCAGGAACACCAGATCGGCGCCGAACGCGTGCAGGCGTTCGCGCAGTTCGTGGATCACCATGCGGCGATTGAACTGCGAAAAACCCTTGTGGATGTTCCAGGTGCAGATGCGCAGTTCGGTCATGAGGTGAGCGGGTGGCCGCGCACTTCGTCGGCCAGCTTCAACATGTGGCGGCAGAATGCCGGGTCCTCGCCGCGCAGCAGCATCAGCAGTTCGGCATGGAAGGCGTCGCGCGCCAGCCACTCGCGCATGTAGTCGTCCCACGAGGCCCAGCGCCGAGCAGCCAGCCCGTCGGGCTCGTCGGTCCAGGCGACCAGATAGGCGCGCTCGAACAGCGAAATGAGCATCTGGTGGATGGTCTGCATGCGCCGGCGCTGCTCTTCGCTGAGCTGCTCCGGGGCATGGTTCTCGCGCAGCGGCAGGTCGGGGTTGGCGAGCACGATCTTCAGGAAGTCGATGTAGGCGTCGGACAGCATCTGGTACGCCTCTTCGTCTTCGTTGTCGCGCTCGCGCCGCTGCTGATAGATGAAGGTGATGACGGCAAGCGGCAGGCCCAGTGTCGTCACGACATAGCTGGCAAGTTCCCAGGCCTGCATCCAGTCCATGAGGAAGACCTTATGGCGAGGCAGCCAGCATGCGGTCCATCGCGAGCTTGGCGGGCACGGCTTCGTGCGCCGGCACGCTGATGCGATTCACGACATTGCCCTCGACCAGGTTTTCCAGCGTCCACGCCAGATGCTGCGGGTCGATACGCTGCATGGTCGAGCACATGCACACGGTGGGCGCCATGAACTGCACCGTCTTGCCCTCGTGCTTTACTTCGTCGGCGAGGCGGTTCACCAGATTCAGTTCGGTGCCGACCAGCCACTTGGTACCGGGCGCGCCGGCCTTCACCGTCTTCAGGATGTATTCGGTCGAGCCGACGAAATCCGACTGGCGGCACACCTCGAAAGCGCTTTCCGGGTGGGAGATGACGATGCCGTCCGGATTCTGGTTGCGCCAGCGCAGGATGTGCGAGGGCTGGAACATCTGGTGCACCGAACAGTGACCTTTCCACAGCAGGATCTTCGCCTTCGCCACCTGTTCGGCGGTGAGGCCGCCGTTCTCCAGGTCGGGGTCCCACACCAGCATGTCCTCAAGCGGAATGCCCATGTTGTAGCCGGTCCAGCGGCCCAGATGCTGGTCCGGGAAGAACAGCACCTTCTCGCGCCGCGCCAGCGACCATTCGAGAATGCTGCCGCAGTTCGACGAGGTGCACACGATGCCGCCGTGCTCGCCGCAGAAGGCCTTCAGATCGGCCGCCGAGTTGATGTAGGTGACCGGCGTGAAGGTGTTGTCCGGGTCGTCGCCGAGCAGGCCGCGCAGTTCGCGCCAGCAGCGCTCGACCTTGGCGAGGTTGGCCATGTCGGCCATCGAACAGCCGGCGGCGAGGTCGGGCAGGATGGCGATCTGCTCCGGCTTGGACATGATGTCCGCCACCTCGGCCATGAAGTGCACGCCGCAGAACACGATGTATTCGGCATCGGTCTGGCTGGCCAGACGCGACAGCTTGAGCGAGTCGCCGGTCAGATCGGCGTGGCGATACACATCCTCGCGCTGGTAGTGGTGACCGAGGATGACCGCGCGCTTGCCCAGCTTTTCGCGCGCGGCGAGGATGCGCGCCTGCGCCTGTTCGTCGGCAAGTGTGTTGAAGCGGTCGAAACTGATGGTGGCGACTTGCATGGGGTGTCCTTGAACTGCGTTCAGCCCTGGTGCCAGGGCAGTCCGGCCTTGCGCCAGCCGCCGACCGTATTGCGGTGGCCGTTGGCGTCGGCGTCACCCTCGAAGCCTTCGAGGATGTTGTAGGCGTTGCTGTAACCGGCTTCGGCGGCAGCCGCGGCCGCGCCGTGCGAACGTCCGCCGCTGCGGCACAGGAACATGACCAGCGCCTCCGGATCGACCTGGTGCTTCAGCTGGGTCAGGAAATCGGGATTGCGCTGACCGTTGGACATATTCCATTCGATCTGCACCGAATCCGGCACCTCGCCCACCCATTGCCATTCGGCCGACGTGCGCACGTCAACGATGCGGGCGCCGGGGGCCAGTTTCAACAGTTCGTATGCTTCGGCCGGTGTGACCGCGCCGGCATAGGGCAGTTGCAGCTGCTGCGCGCGCTCGCGCGCGAGTCCGAGGATTTGTCCGAGTGTTGCCATGGCGTGCGCCCATCTATTGAATGGGCAGAAGTATATAGCGCGCCTTTCCCGTGGGCAGGCAAGCACCAAAGTGGTGCTCTGTGTTTGTCGATATCCCTGTGTTGGTGCATCGCTGCGCCTGTTTTGTGCATGTCACCGGCCGCAAGCCCGCATGTGGCACAATCACAAGGTTGAAATGATCGCGTGGCACGGGTTCTGCTTCAGGCCGCGCAGCAGGAAAAGTCGCAGCCGGGGCGTACCCTCGATGGGGTCGTTCGCCATGGCTGCGCCGGAGCTGTCGTCGGACACCGGCGACGGCTCGTCGTGACCCTTCAAGCCGACTGTTGCACATACATACCTCGTAGGAGAGATTCATGACCACCGCGAAGCAGGTTCTCGACATCATCAAGGAAAAGGAAGTCAAGTTCGTCGACTTCCGTTTCACCGACACCCGTGGCAAGGAACAGCACGTCGGCGTGCCCATCAGCGCGTTCGGCGAAGACAAGTTCACCGAAGGTCACGCGTTTGATGGTTCGTCGATCGCCGGCTGGAAGGGCATCCAGGCTTCCGACATGCTGCTGATGCCGGATCCGGAAACCGCCTTCATCGACCCGTTCTTCGACGAAACCACGCTGGTCATCAGCTGCGACGTGGTCGAACCGTCGGACGGCAAGGGCTACGACCGTGACCCGCGCTCGATCGCCAAGCGTGCCGAGGCCTACCTGAAGTCCTCCGGCCTGGGCGACACCGCCTACTTCGGTCCGGAACCCGAATTCTTCATCTTCGACAGCGTCGAGTGGAACATCGACATGTCGGGCTGCCGTGTGCAGATCTTCTCGGAAGAAGCCGCCTGGTCGTCGGGCGAGAAGTTCGAGAGCGGCAACACCGGTCACCGTCCGGCAGTGAAGGGCGGCTACTTCCCGGTTCCGCCGGTCGATTCGCACAACGACATCCGTGCCGCCATGGTGCTGGCACTGGAAGCCGTCGGCATCCCGGTCGAAGTGCATCACCACGAAGTGGCGACCGCCGGCCAGAACGAGATCGGCACCAAGTTCAACACGCTGGTCCGCCGCGCCGACTGGACGCAGACCCTGAAGTACATCGTGCACAACGTCGCCCACAGCTACGGCAAGACCGCGACCTTCATGCCCAAGCCCATCGTCGGTGACAACGGCTCCGGCATGCACGTGCACCAGTCGATCTGGAAGGACGGCAAGAACCTGTTCGCGGGCAACGGCTACGCCGGCCTGTCCGAGTTCGCGCTGTACTACATCGGCGGCATCATCAAGCACGCCAAGGCGCTGAACGCGATCACCAACCCGGGTACCAACTCGTACAAGCGTCTGGTTCCGCACTACGAAGCACCGGTCAAGCTGGCCTACTCGGCGCGCAACCGCTCGGCTTCGATCCGCATCCCGCACGTCGCGTCGGACAAGGCTCGTCGCATCGAAACCCGCTTCCCGGATCCGCTGGCCAACCCCTACCTGTGTTTCGCCGCGCTGATGATGGCGGGCCTGGACGGCGTGCAGAACAAGATCCACCCGGGCGACCCGGCCGACAAGAACCTGTACGACCTGCCGCCGGAAGAGGACAAGCTCATCCCGACCGTCTGCGCCAGCCTGGACGAAGCCCTGGCCGCGCTGGAAGCCGATCACGCCTTCCTGACCAAGGGTGGCGTGTTCTCGGAAGACTTCATCGCTGCCTACATCGAGCTGAAGATGGGCGAAGTCAACCGCACCCGCATGACGACCCACCCGGTCGAGTTCGACATGTACTACAGCCTCTGATCCGGTTTTCCGGAACGCGTGTCGGCGCAAGCCGCACGCGTGGCGTTGAAGGTCGGGACGGCATGTGCGTTCCGGCCCGAGAAAAAGGACGGCAACTTGCCGTCCTTTTTCATTGTCACTGCGCGGGCGGGCGTCCTACACTCGCCCGGCAATGACCCGATCCGTTCTGGTGACCCACATGTTCCGAGGTTTCAACCGCATCCTGATTGCCACCGCGGCCGCGCTTGCGGCGCTGCCGGCATCGGCTGACGTCTACAAGTGCGTCGATGCCGATGGTCACGTCACCTATACCAACGACAAGTCGCGTGCGCGCGGCTGCAAGCTGCTGTCCAGCGAAATGCCGGTCAGTTCGGTGCCCGGGCCGGCGGCGACTACGCCCAAGCCGGCAGCCCCGTCAGGCGGCTTCCCGAGCGTCAGCGGCGACCAGCAGAAGGCGCGCGACAGCGAACGCCGGCGCATACTCGAAGCCGAGCTCGACACCGAAACGAAGAATCTCGAAGCGGCGCGCAAGGCGCTCACCGAGGGCGAAGCGGTGCGACTGGGCGATGAGCGCAACTACCAGAAGTATCTCGATCGCATCCAGGGGCTCAAGGACAATGTCGCTCTGCACGAACGCAACGTCGACGCGCTGCGCAAGGAGATTTCCAAACTGCCCTGAGCGTCCTGTGCGCTCCGGCGCATCGGCCCTGGCGCGCTTCTTGCGTAATCTGGCGCCATGAGCCTGCCCTCGCCCCGTACCCCCACCCGCGTCTGGCCCGACCGCTTCAACGGGCTCGAACTTCTCGCCAGTGCGGTCGCGCTGCTCGACGCGGAACGCAACATCGTCTATCTGAATCCGGCCGCGGAAAACCTGTTCGCGGTCAGTTCGTCCAAGCTGGTCGGCAAGCACTGCGAACGCCTGATCGGCCCCGAGCACGGCCTGGACACCGCACTGGACAATGCGCTGGCCAAGGACTGGAGCTATACCGGCCACAACCTCACGGTGCAGCGTCTGCTCGGCGGTCCGCTGCAGCTCGACTGCACGGTGTCGCCGGTGCATGCCGATGCCGCTCGCATCCTGCTCGAGTTCCGGCCTATCGACCAGCAACTGCGCGTTGCGCGCGAGGAACAGCTGCTGCAGCAGCAACAGGCCAACCGTGAGCTGATCCGCAACCTCGCGCATGAAATCAAGAATCCGCTGGGCGGTATCCGCGGTGCCGCACAGCTGCTCGAGGGCGAGCTTGAGCGGCCCGACCAGCGCGAGTACACGCAGGTCATCATCAAGGAATCGGACCGGCTGCAGGATCTGATGAACCGGCTGCTGCATTCGCACCGCGCGATGCAGGTCAGTTCGGTCAGCGTGCATGAGGTGCTGGAACGCGTGCGCCTGCTGATCGGTGCCGAATTCCCGAAGGTGACGGTGCAGCGCGACTATGACACCAGCCTGCCCGATCTGGTGGCCGACCGCGAACAGCTGATCCAGGTGGTGCTCAACATCGCCCGCAACGCGGCGCAGGCCATGCAGGGCGACGGCGTGATCCGGCTGCGTACGCGCGCCTACCGTCAGGCCACGCTGGTGAAGCGGCGCCACAAGCTGGCACTCGAATTGCAAGTGATCGACAACGGCCCCGGCATCCCGGAGGAACTGCTCGATCGCATCTTCTATCCGCTGGTGTCCGGCCGCGATGGCGGCACCGGCCTCGGGCTGACGCTGGCGCAGAGCTTCGTGCACCAGCACCACGGCACCATCGAGGTGCAGAGCCGGCCCGGCCACACAGTTTTCACAATACTTCTGCCCTTCAAGCAGGGCACGACGGAGAAACCATGAATCCGGTCTGGATCGTCGATGACGACCGCTCGATACGATGGGTGCTGGAAAAGGCCCTTGCACGCGAGTCCATTCCCTTTGAAGCCTATTCCACCGCGCAGGAGGCGCTCGACGCACTCGATGCCGGCGGCCAGCCGCAGGTGCTGGTTTCCGACATCCGCATGCCGGGCGAGTCCGGATTGTCCCTGCTGGAGAAAGTGAAGGCGCGTCACCCCAGTCTGCCGGTCATCATCATGACGGCGTATTCGGATCTCGACAGCGCGGTCGCCGCCTTCCAGGGCGGGGCCTTCGAATACCTGCCCAAGCCTTTCGACGTCGATCACGCGATCGAACTCGTCCGGCGTGCAATCGAAGAAAGCATGCACCAGGGTGGGGCGCCGGCGGAAGCCGACATGGCGCCGGAAATCCTCGGCAAGGCGGCGTCGATGCAGGACGTGTTCCGCGCCATCGGACGGCTCGCGCAGAGTCACGCCACCGTGCTGATCAACGGCGAATCGGGCACCGGCAAGGAACTGGTGGCGCGCGCGCTGCACCGGCACAGTCCGCGCCGCGAAGCGCCCTTCATCGCGATCAACACCGCGGCCATTCCGCGCGACCTGCTCGAATCAGAACTGTTCGGCCACGAGCGCGGCGCCTTCACCGGCGCTACCGCGACCCGACGCGGCCGCTTCGAACAGGCCGACGGCGGCACGCTCTTCCTCGACGAAATCGGCGACATGCCGCCGGAACTGCAGACCCGCTTGCTGCGCGTGCTGTCCGACGGCCACTTCTACCGCGTCGGCGGCCATTCGCCGATCAAGTCGAATGTGCGCGTGATTGCGGCTACCCACCAGAACCTCGAAGACCGGGTGAAGCAGGGGCTGTTCCGCGAGGATCTGTTCCACCGGCTGAACGTGATCCGACTGCGCATTCCGCCGCTGCGCGAGCGGCGCGAGGACATCGTGCTGCTGGCCCAGCACTTCATGACGAAGAGCGCGCAGGAACTGGGCGTCGATGCCAAGCGCCTGTCCGAGCCGGCGATGCGCTACCTGCAGGGGCTGGATTTCCCCGGCAACGTGCGCCAGCTGGAGAACCTGTGCCACTGGCTCACCGTCATGGCGCCCGGCCAGACGGTGGACGTGAAGGACCTGCCGGCCGAACTGCGCGCCCAGCCGGCGCGCGAAGTGACTGGCGACTGGGTCGCTTCGCTCGCCGCCGAGGTCGATCGCCTGATCGCGCTGAAGCAGCCGGCGCTGTTCGACCATCTGGTGCAGGAGTTCGAGCGCACGCTGATCCGCCGCGCGCTGGCCAGTACCGGCGGCCGCCGCATCGAGTCAGCGCAGCTGCTGGGCATCGGTCGCAACACCATCACGCGCAAGATCCAGGAGCTGAACATCGAAGGCGGGCGCGACGCCGACGGCGACAGCGAGTGAGGTCGCAGCCGGGCGTCGGCCCGGCGGCGCAGCTACAATCCGCCGCATGACTGCCGACGACGCCGCCACTCTCGCCGAAGCACTGCGCGATCGCGCACCCTCCGTACCTGCCGACTGGCGCGTCGATGTCTGTGCGCGCACCGGAAGCACCAACAGCGACCTGCTGGAGCGCCGCGACGGCGTGCCGTGCGCACTGTTTGCGCTGGCACAGACCGGCGGCCGCGGCCGCCGCGGCCGCAGCTGGACGGCGCAGCCCGGCGACAGCCTCACCTTCTCGCTGCGCGTTCGCTTCGACGGCCGCGCCGACCGGCTGTCCGGCCTCAGCCTGGCGGTCGGCGTCGCGCTGGCCGAGGCGCTGACGGCGCAAGGTTTCGACGGGCTGGCACTGAAGTGGCCGAACGACCTGATGCGCGCAAACGGGCAAGGCGCCGGCAAGCTGGGCGGCGTACTGATCGAACTGGCGTCGGCGGCAACACACACCGACGCGGTAATCGGCGTCGGAATCAATCTGGCGCCGCCGCCGTCCGGCCACTATGCGCTGCCACCGGCCGCGCTGTTCGACGGCACACCGCGGCAGCAGGACTGGCTGCGCATCGCCGCCGCCGCACTCGACGCGCTGGCCGCAGCACTGCCGGTATTCGCCGCGCAGGGTTTCTCTGCCTTCGTCGAACGCTGGAACCGACTCAATCTGCATGCCGGCTGCGCGGTCGAGGTCGAGGGTGAAATGCGCGCGCTGGGCGGCTTGTGTATCGGTGCCGATGCCGACGGCGCACTGCTGCTCGACTGTGGTGACCGCATAGAGCGCGTGCTGGCGGGCGATGTGTCGCTGCGCGCACCGGTCCGGAACTGAGTCCATGGTGCTGCTGATCGACGCCGGCAACAGCCGGATCAAATGGGCGTGGTTGCAGGGTGACGCACCGGGTAGCGAATCGGGCATCGACGTCGCCGATATCGACGGCGCGCCGCTCGCCTCGGCCTGGCGTAACGCGACGGCCGCGGTCTATACCTGCGTCGCCGGTGACGCGGTCGATGCCGCGCTGCGCGCCGCACTGCCGCAAGGTTGTGTGGCGCATCGCGTGCAGTCGCAGTCGGCCGCCTGCGGCATCACCAATATGTATGCGACACCGTCGCGCCTCGGCGCCGACCGCTGGGCGGCGCTGATCGGCGCGCGCACGCTGGCGGCCGGTCCGCTCGTGGTGGCGACCGCGGGTACCGCCACCACGGTCGACGTGCTCGACGCCGACGACCGCTTTCTCGGTGGTTACATCCTGCCTGGCCTGCACCTGATGCTCGAGTCGCTGGCGCGCAACACGGCCGGTCTGCCGCACGCACAGGGTGCGCCGGTCGAGTGGCCGCGCAATACCGATGACGCCATCCACAACGGCTGCGCCGGCGCCCAGGCGGCGTTGATCGAGCGCGTGCAGGCGCGGCTGGGCGCCGATGCCACCATCCTGCTGTCGGGTGGCGGTGCCGAGGCGCTGTCGCCCTATCTGACCTGCGCCCATCGCCGCGTCGACAATCTGGTGCTGCGCGGGCTGGCCCGCGTCGCGGCGGATGTGATGAAATGACGGATCACTGCTTCGCGCTGCGTCCGTCATTGCACTGATACCGATGCGTCTCGCCTTCCTCCTCCTGCTATTGATCAATATCGCGCTGTGGCCCTTTGCGTCCGGCATGCTGGCGCTGGGCAATGACGGCGCCGAGCCCTTGCGCCTGACCAGCCAGATCGATCCCGAGCGCATCCGCATCGTTCCGGTCGGTGGTGGCGCAGCGGCGCCGGTGGTGGCCATTGCGCCGGTCGTCGCGAGCGAGCCGGCCACAGACGCCGAAGCGACGCCGGCCGCCGTCTGTCGCGTGCTGGCCGGCTTCACCCGCGAGCAGGCCGACCCGTTCGTCGCCCGCGCGCGCGAGGCCTACCCGGCGGTGCAAGTCACTGAAAGCGAGCAGCCGGGCAGCCCGTCGTGGTGGGTGCATATACCCGATCTCGCGACACGCCAGCTGGCCGACCGCAAGCAGGCTGAACTGCGCGCGCTGGGCGTGCGCGAGATGGCGCTGATGCCGGACGCCGACGGTCAGAAGTTCGCCATCTCGCTTGGGCTGTTCAAGACCGAGACGGCGGCGAAGGAACTGATGTCCAGCCTGAACGGGCAGGGGGTGCGCAGCGCGCGCATCGCGATGCGCGAGGGCAAGGCCGGACGCCTGCGCGTGGAACTGCGCGGCAGCGACACCGAATTGACGGCATTGCTTGCAGAGCCGCAGGCGACCGTCGAGGGCGTCGAGGCGGCGGACTGCCCATGACCTTCGTGGTGGGTCTGACCGGTGGCATCGGCAGCGGCAAGTCGACGGTGGCCGATCTGTTCGTCGCGCATGGCGCCGGACTGGTCGATACCGATGCCATCGCGCACGCGCTGACCGCACCGGGCGGCGCTGCGATCGAGCCGCTGCGCGCGAGCTTCGGCGACGACTTCATCGCCGCCGACGGCGCGCTCGACCGCGCCCGCATGCGTGCCCATGTATTCGCCGACCCGTCGGCGCGCAGCCAGCTCGAAGCGCTGCTGCATCCGCTGATCCGCGCCGAATCCCGCCGACGGGTCGAGGCCAGCGGCGCACCTTACGTCGTGCTGGCGGTGCCGCTGCTGGTCGAGGCCGGCAACTGGCGCGAACGCTGCGACCGCGTACTGGTGGTCGATTGCCCGGTCGAGCAGCAGCGCGCGCGCGCGATGGCGCGCAGCGGCCTGACCGCCGAGGAGGCGGACCGCATCATCGCCGCCCAGGCGACGCGGGCGCAGCGGCTGGCGGCGGCCGACGACGTGATCGACAACAGCGGTCCGGCGCAGGCGCTGCCGGCCCGGGTCGACGCGCTGCACCGCCGCTATCTGACACTGGCTGCAGCAGAAAAGCCCGCCGGAGCGTTGTGACTGTGCGGCTTTTCGGTCAGAATCATCAGAATTTGCTTGAACTTGTGCCGGACAAGCCCCTGTGATCACTTACGAATATCCTCTGAACGAGCGCATACGCACGCTGTTGCGCCTGGAGGATCTGTTCGAGCGCACGCAGCACTTCATGCGCAGCGACGGGGCGCACGAACACCATGTCGCGCTGGTGAGCCTGTTCGAAATCCTCGAAGTGGCGTCGCGGGCCGATCTGAAGGTCGATCTGGTGCAGGAGCTCGAGCGCCAGCGCCAGACGCTGATGTCCTTCCGCAACAATCCCGACATTTCCGAAGAGGCGCTGTCCGGCGCGCTGTACGAGATCGAGCAGGCCAGTGCCGCACTGCTCGCGATGGCTGGCAAGATCGGTCAGTACCTGCGCGAGAACGAGTGGCTGATGAGCATCAAGAGCCGTGCCGCGATTCCGGGCGGGCTGTGCGAGTTCGATCTGCCGTCCTACCACTACTGGCGGCATCGCGAGGCGTCAGCGCGGCAGGCCGACCTGGCGAGCTGGCTGAACCCGATGCTGCCCATCCGTGACGGCCTCACCATCGTGCTGCGCCTGCTGCGCGCCAGCGGCCGGCCGGAGAGGCAGATCGCCGGCAATGGCGCCTTCCAGATGATGATGGGCGGCAAGTCGGCACAGATGCTGCGCCTGCGCGTGCCGCTGAACGAGCCCTTCACACCCGAGATCAGCGCCAACAAGTACGCGCTGAACATCCGCTTCATCGCGCACGGCGGCCACGCCCGTCCGCGCGTCACCGACACCGACGTCGGCTTCGAACTGACCTTCTGCAATCTGTGAGCACGTCCGCAACACCCCCCGCCGGCCGCATGGTGGTCTGCCCGCGCTGTGGCGAACCAGCGCTGTACGCGCCCTCCAACCCGGCGCGGCCCTTCTGCAGCATGCGCTGCAAGCAGATTGACCTCGGTGCCTGGGCGAACGAGGAATACCGCGTCCCCGACACCACGCCCGAACTGCCGCAGGACGACGACCCGGCCTGAGCCAGGTTCCTGTGCGAGGGTCTTCTGACCCCGACAGCTGCCTGAATCGCAGCCTGCGGACGGCAACGGCCGGGTCGCGGCCAAGGCAGTGTCCACAGAAGCACGCTCGATTCGCCGTCGATACGGGCTACTCCAGCCTGAACACCACCGGCAGCAGCAGTTCTCGCGCGCCGCCAGCGTCGATACGGCCGATCTGGCGGGCGGCGTCGAGGGCGGCGCGGTCGAGCAGAGGGTGGCCGCTGCCGGCCAGCACGGCGGCGTCGATCACGTGGCCCGAGCCGTCGAGCAGCAGACGCAGTTTCACTTCGCCTTCGAGGCCGCCGTCTATCGCTTCCTGCGGATAGAACACATGCCTGTTCAGCTGCCGTTGCGCGCGTTCGCGCGCTCGTGCGGTGGCGACCGGAGCCGCGCGCGGCGCGGGCACGACGGCCGGCGCCGGCGGCGCCTCGTCGGCGCGCTCGCTGCGCGTGTCCTTCAGCAGCGGTGTGGCTACCGGTACGTCCGGCTGCGTTTCGGCCGGACGCGGCGCGAGCAGGCGCGCTTGCAGCCGCTCGACCGCCGGCGCGGCCGGGGCGTCGGACGTGCGGGGCCAGAACAGCAGAGCGGCGTGCAGCAGTGCGGACAGTGCAAGTGCGAAAGGAAGTTTCAGGCGGGACAAACCGTAAGGTGGGGTCGGTAAACTCCTCCCCATTTTGCCGCAGCCGCGCCGGCGCGACGGCGGCTCTCACAAGGACTCACGATTTGAATGCGGCCGCACGCGCGCTGATCACCGTCAGCGCAGCCTTCTTCATGGCATCGGCACAGGCCGAACTGCCCGATCCTTCACGCTTCGGACGGGCGATGGAAATGGGCGACATCCGTTCCGCGTCCCGCTGGCTGGACGAAGGGCTGCCGCCCGATTTCGAGGCCGACGTCACTGGCAGCGGACTGATGATCGCTGCGGCCGAAGGCAATATCCGGCTGATGGAGCTGTTCGTCGAGCGCGGCGCCAATATCGACTACGTCAGCCGCATCGGCGAGCAGGCGATCGCGCTGGCGGCGTGGAAGGGCCACCAGCGGGCGGTGGAGTGGCTGATCGAGCGCGGCGCCTCGCTCAATCCGCCGGACAAGACCTGGAGCGCGCTGCATTACGCCGCTTTCGCCGGCAAGACGCGCATCGTCGATCTGCTGCTGCGCAATGGCGCGAAGCTCGACGCACGGGCGCCGAATCTGGCGACGCCGCTGATGATGGCGGTGCGCGAGGGCAACGAGGGCATCGTGAAAGCGCTGGTCGACGCTGGCGCCAGCACCACCGCGGTGTCCGACCGTGGCGAGAACGCGCTGGCCTGGGCGCTGCGCTACAACCGGCTGAAGATCGCGACGCTGGTGGCCCCGCCGGAGAACGTGGCCGAGGCGGTCAGCGCACCGCCGGTGGCCGCACCGGCGCCGCCGCCGCAGGCATCGATCCCGGCGCCGCCCGAAGTGAGCGAACTGCTGAACAAGCTGCGTCAGGCCGAGGCCCAGGGCAAGCCGACCGAGGCCTTGCGTCGCCAGTTCATGGCGGCGGTCGAGCGCCATCGCAAGACGTCGGCGAAACAGACGGTGAAGGCGGCGCCGTCGGCGCTGGTCATTTCGGCCAAACGCGGCAAGGCCGGTGCCGAGCGCGCCGAACTGGTCGCCGGTGCGGCCACGCCAGCGGTGCAGACCCTGGCCGAGGACGCCGGCGCGGTCGACATCCTGCGCGCCATCCAGGCGGCGCAGGCGAAAGGTCAGCCGACCGAAGAACTGCGCCGCCGCTTCAGGGCCGAGGTGGACAAGCTCCGGCAGTCAGCGCAGTAACCGCCGCGTGATGTGACAGGAATACCTGGCCGCCCAGATGGGGCAGCAGGTCGGTGCGTTCCAGCTTGTCCATCACCGGGCCCTTCACTTCGGACAGGTGCAGCAGCACCCCCATGTCCTTCAGACGGTGCACCACGCTCTCCAGCATTTCGAGCGCGCTGGCATCGATGTCGTTGACCGCCGAACACATCAGCACCACGTTGCGCACCGACGGTTGCGCGGCGACCAGCGCCAGGATGCGGTCCTCCACCTGGCGGGCGTTCATGAAGTTCAGACCTTCGTCGACGCGCAGGCCGATCAGCGACGGATCGGTATCGACCGCGTGGCGCTCGACGTTACGGTAGTGCTCGGTACCGGGCACCCGACCGACCACCGCCATGTGCGGACGGCTGGCGTGCCACAGGTGATTCAGCAACGTCAGCACGACGCCGGCGCTGACGCCGGCTTCGACGCCGAACAGCAGGGTGACGACCAGCGTCGTGGCGGCAGCCAGGAAGTCGGGCGGCGAACTGCGCCAGGTGCGGCGCAGCGTGTCGGCATCGACCAGCGTCAGGATGGCGACCACGATGGTGGCGGCCAGCGTGGCCTGCGGCAGGTAGTGCAACGCCGGCGTCAGCGTCAGCGATGCCAGCGCGATGCCGACCGCGGTGAAGGCGCCGGCTGCCGGTGTTGCTGCACCGGCGTCGAAATTGACCACCGAACGCGACAGCCCGCCGGTCACCGGATAGCCGCCGGTTGCCGCTGCTGCCAGGTTGGCCGCGCCAAGGCCGATCAGCTCCTGGTCGGGTTCGATGCGCAGCCGGCGCTTGGCGGCGAAGGTCTGCGCCACCGACACCGATTCGACGAAACCGATGATGCTGATCAGCAGCGCCGGCAGCGCCAGCTGCGACAGCAGTGCCGGATCGAGTGAGGGCAGGGTCAGCGGCGGCAGGCCGGCCGGAATGTCGCCCACCTTGCGCACACCCGCTTCGTCCAGTCGCAGCGCCCACATCAGCAATGTGCTGCCGAGCACGGCCAGCACCGGCCCGGCCTTGGCACAGGTGTCGGCGGTGCGCGCGCCAGCGCCGAGCCGGACAAGCAGCGGCTTGAGGCGGGTGCGCGTCCAGTACAGGAACACCAGTACGCCGGTGCCGAGTGCGGCGGTCGGCAGGTGGATGGCGGGCAGCCCGGCGAGCAGAGGCGGCAGCAGTTCCGGCAGCGTGTCGCCGTCGGCGCGTATGCCCAGCAGGTGCTTGAGCTGGCTCAGCGTAATCAGCAGCGCCGACGCGGTGAGGAAGCCCGATACCACCGGGTGGCTCAGGAAGCTGGCGAGAAAGCCCAGCCGCAGCACGCCCATCACGACGAGCATTAGGCCGGACAGCGCGGCCAGCGTCAGCGCCGCCTGCAGCCGCGCCGCCTCGTCGGCGATGCCCAGCCCGCCAACGGCGGCCGCCGTCATCAGCGACACCACCGCGACCGGGCCGACCGACAGCGCGTGGCTGCTGCCGAACAGCGCATAGGCGAACAGCGGTGCGATGCTGGCGTACAGACCGATGTGCGGCGGCAGGCCGGCGAGCTGGGCGTAGGCCAGACTCTGCGGGATCAGCATCAGCGTCACGATGAGCGAAGCCAGCAGGTCGGCGCCGAAGGCCGGGCGGTCGTAGCGCGGTGCCCAGTCGAGCACCGGCAGCCAGCGCGCCAGACCGCGGACGCGGCGGGCCGGTGCGTGTGCGCTGTTCCGGGTGGCCTGGCCGTCGGTGTGCGAAGTTCCGGTGTTCACGACGTCGATTGTGCCGCGCCCGGTGGCCTTCGCGTCAGAGCGCATCGAGCGGAATCTTCAGATAACGCGTGCCATTGTCCTCAGGCGGCGGCAGATGGCCGGCGCGCATGTTCACCTGCACCGACGGCAGGATGAGCACCGGCATGTCCAGCGTCGCGTCGCGCGCGGTGCGCATGGCGACGAAGTCTTCCTCCGATACGCCGTCGTGCACGTGGATGTTGTGCGCGCGCTCGTCGGCCACCGTCGTTTCCCAGCACGGCGCGCGGCCGTCCGGCATGTAGTCGTGACACATGAACAGCCGGGTTTCCGGCGGCAGCGCCAGCAGCGTGCGGATGGAGCGATACAGCGTGCGCGCATCCCCGCCCGGGAAGTCGCAGCGCGCGGTGCCATAGTCGGGCATGAACAGCGTGTCGCCGACGAAGGCCGCGTCCTCGATCAGATAGGACATGCAGGCCGGCGTGTGCCCCGGCGTATGCAGTGCACGCGCCTGCAGGCTGCCTATCGTGAAGGTTTCACCATCGCGGAACAGATGGTCGAACTGGCTGCCGTCGCGCTCGAACTCGGTGCCGGCGTTGAACAGCTTGCCGAACACCTGCTGCACGGTGACGATGTGCTCGCCGATGCCCAGCCGGCCGCCCAGCTGCTGCTTGATCCACGGTGCGGCCGAAAGGTGGTCGGCATGGACGTGGGTTTCCAGTATCCATTCCAGTCGCGCGCCCAGTTCGCGTACGCGGGCGATGATGCGATCGGCCGACGCAGTCGACGTGCGCCCCGATTTGGGGTCGTAGTCGAGCACGCTGTCGACCACGGCGCAGGCGTGGGTTGAGCGATCGAACACGATGTAGCTCACCGTGTTGGTCGCTGCGTCGAAGAAGCTTTCGATCTGCAGGCTGTCTCGGGTCATGGGTCCGTTCTTCCAAAAGTGCGGCCGGAATGCCGTACGGCGCTGCGCTGCGCCGGCGGTACGGGACGATGTATAGCCCGCCTGCGGCCTTGCGATCGGTAACCTAGGTCACCCTGGACCGTGCCACAGGGGCCATCGTGCCCCGGAGAGGGCGCCGAAGGCGTAGGCTGTGCCCCGGTCAAGATGTGCGGTCGGCGGCCGATAACGATGGGTCACCGGTGCGCACGCGGGAGGCCCATCCGATCGACGGATCCGACACCGGAAGCCCCCGCGCCAAAGAGAATACAGCCGATGCAGGAACCACCGTTCGAACAGGACACCGTTGCCTTCCAGCGCCGCTTCGTCGCGCTGGTCGCGATCTGGCTCGTCCTTTGCGCGCTGGTTACGCTGTTCGCGGCGCGCAACGCCAGCGACGAATACCTGCTCGACGCGCAGGCGCGCAGCGCGCTGCGCCTGGACAGCCTGAACGAATCGCTATCGTCCACCTTCCGTCAGCTGGCCGCATTGCCGGTGACCCTGGCGCGGCAGGACGCGTTGCAGAAGTATCTGGCGGCGCAGGCGGGCGAGCAGGCGATCCGAGCGCTGCCGCCCGGTCCGGCGCTCAGGCAGTATCTGATGGAACGGCGCGACGCGCTCGGCATGAGCAGCCTGCTCAACGCCGTCGCACAGGATTTCAATCTCGGGCTGGTCTATCTGCTGGACGCCGACGGCAATGCCATCGCCGACAGCGGATTCCACCTGCCGTACGCGGTGCTCGGGTTGAATTACGCCGATCGCGAGTATTTCCGTCAGGCGGTCGATGGCGGGATTGGCCTGCAGTACCTGATGGGGCGCACGAC
The DNA here is from genome assembly GCF_000385375.1 of Methyloversatilis discipulorum. Taxonomy (NCBI): domain Bacteria; kingdom Pseudomonadati; phylum Pseudomonadota; class Betaproteobacteria; order Nitrosomonadales; family Sterolibacteriaceae; genus Methyloversatilis; species Methyloversatilis discipulorum. The sequence continues at coordinate 3,239,006 of NZ_ARVV01000001.1, read as the reverse complement.
GAATGTGCCCGGCTTCTACTTCTCGGCGCGGGTGGACGTGGTCGGGCGCCCGCCCGGCGTACTCGTGCTGAAGCAGGACGCCGAGACGATGCGCCATCTGTTCGGCGGCTACGACCAGTTCGCACTGATGGCCGACAACAACGGCGTGATCGTGCTGGCGTCGCCGCCCGAACTGGTGCTCAAGCGCTTCGCGCCGGCGATCGACGATCCGATCGACGATGCCACCCTGAAGGCGCGCTTCGGCGTGGTACCGCCGGTGCTGCCGTGGCGCGGCGACGAAACCCGGCTCGGCGACGGCACGACGGCACATCTGCAGGTGGTGGACGGCCTGCGTCACCTGGTGCTTGGACGCGCGATGGACGACTCGCCCTACACCGTCTGGGTGCTGCTCCCGCTGCGCGAGGAGGCGGCCCTGTGGCGGCGCCACATCGCCGGTGGCCTCGTGGTCGGCCTGCTCGGGCTGGCGCTGATCGCGCTGTGGTTCCGACGCGAGCGGCAGAACATCGATACCCATCGCGCACGCCGCGAACTGCTCGAACTGGCCAATGCGCTGCCGCTCACCGTATTCCGCTTCCACCGCCCGCTCGGCCGCAGCGGTCGCTTCGCCTTCCTCGGCCATGGCGTCGAGGCACTGTTCGGGCGGACGGCTGAGCAGGTTGCTGAAGACCCGGGCGCGCTGTGGCGCGCCTGCGGCATCGACGACGACAGCCCGCCGGTACGTTCGACCGAACTGCAGGTGCGCACGCCGTCCGGTCCGCGCTGGCTGCGCGTGGACAGCACGCCTATGCCCGACGGCCGCGGCGGTACGATCTACAACGGCTACTGGCTCGACATCACCGAGCGCAAGCTCGGCGAAGCCAAGTTCCGCGCGCTGTTCGAGCACTCCTTCGACAGCTATTTCTTCTACGACGAGGACGATGGCGTCATCAGCTGCAACCCGGCCACGCTGGCGCTGTTCGGCCTGCCGTCGGAAGAGGCGCTGCGTGGCCGCGTGCCGTGGAACACGCCGCTGTCGCCGGAGCGCCAGCCTGATGGTGAATCGAGCGCCGTCGCCGCGCGCCGTCTGCTGTCGGACGCCAGCGAGGCGGGGCGGCCGCAGATGCGCGAATGGCAGTTTGCCGGCGCCGGCGAGCGCGCCTTTACGGTCGAACTGGCGGTCATCCCTATCCAGCAGGGCGCGCGCCGCCTTTACTGCCTGATTGCGCACGACGTGACACTGAAGAAGGAAGCCGAGGCGGCGATGCTGCGCGCGCGAGATGCCGCCGAGGCGGCGGCGCAGCTGAAGTCCAGCTTCCTCGCCAACATGTCGCACGAAATCCGCACGCCGATGAATGCCATCCTCGGCATGACGCATCTGGCGCTGCGCGACGACATGTCGCCGCGCCAGCGCAACTACATCGAGAAGGCGCACCGCTCGGCGCACGGTCTGCTGGCCATCCTGAACGACATCCTCGACCTGTCGAAGATCGAGTCCGGCCGCCTCGACATCGAGCACATCGACTTCCGGCTCGACACGGTGATCAACCACATGGTGGATGTGATCGGCGTCAGGGCGGAGGAGAAGGGGCTGGAACTGCTGTTCAGCGCCGAACCCGGGCTGCCCACGGCGCTGATCGGCGACCCGGTGCGGCTCGGTCAGGTGCTGATCAACCTCGGCAGCAACGCGATCAAGTTCACCGAGCACGGCGACGTCATCATCGGCGTCGAACTGGGGGCGCGCGACGAACGCGCGGTCGAACTGCACTTCACGGTGCGCGATTCCGGCATCGGCATGGACGAGGCGCAGATTGCGCGCCTGTTCCAGCCCTTCACCCAGGCCGACAGCTCGATCACCCGCCGTTACGGCGGTACCGGACTGGGCCTCACCATTTCGCGCCAGCTGGTCGAACTGATGGGCGGCCGCATCTGGGTGGACAGCGAACCCGGCCGCGGCTCGACCTTCCACTTCACCGCCCGCTTCGGCCTGCAGGCCGGCGCCGACGCCGTACCCGAGCGCCTGCCCGGTACGGTGCCCGGTTCGCGCGTGCTGGTGGTCGATGACCACCCGGGCGCACGCGAGGTGCTGGCGGCACTCTGTCGCGGCATCGGCCTCGACGTCGACACCGCCGCCGGTGGCGACGAGGCGCTGGACATGCTGGCCGCCGACGAAGGACGGCACGGTCTCATGCTGATCGACTGGAAGATGCCGGGCATGGACGGCGTACGCCTTGCCGAGGAACTGCGCCGTCGCTGGCCGCAGCGCAGCATGCGGCTCATCCTGGTCACCGCGCTGGGCCGCGACGACGTCGCCACGCAGTCGGCCGGCCGCCATTTCGAGGCGGTGCTGCATAAGCCGGTCACCCCGTCGGCGTTGCTCGACGCGGTGTCGCAGGCCTACGGCCGGCGCGCCGACGCACACGCCCCGACGCCCGGCGACGAACGGCTGGAAGCCAGCATGGCGGCGGTGGCCGGCGCCCGCGTGCTGCTGGTCGAGGACAACGAACTGAACCAGGAACTGGCGCACGACCTGCTCGAGCGCGCCGGCGTCGAGGTGGTGATCGCCGGCGACGGTCAGCAGGCGGTAGACGTGCTGGCGGGCGGCAGCCGTTTCGATGCGGTGCTGATGGATTGCCAGATGCCGGTGATGGACGGCTATACCGCCACCCGTACGCTGCGCGGCCTGCCCGGACTGCAGAACCTGCCGGTGATCGCGATGACGGCCAGCGTGCTGGAGGCGGACCGCGCGCGCATGTACGACTGCGGCATGAACGACTGCATACCCAAGCCGCTCGACGTGCCGCAGATGTTCGCCACGCTGGCACGCTGGGTCCATCCGCAGCCCGGTACCGACAGGCAGTCCGGCGCGGCGGCCCCGGCGACGTCCGACGACGTGGTGCCCGCGCTGCCCGGCATCGATACCGCGGCCGGGCTGGCGCATTGCATGGGCAAGCCGCAGCTGTACAGGCGCGTGTTGCGCGCCTTCCTGCGCGGTCAGCGCGATTTCGCCACGCAGTTCGACGAGGCGCGCCGCGGACCGGACGCGCAGGCGGCGGCGCGGCTGGCGCACACGCTGCGCGGCCTGGCCGGCACCGTCGGCGCGCACACGCTGCACGGTCTTGCGTCGGAACTGGAAGGACTGCTGACGCGCGAGTCGGCCGACGCCGACATCGACGTCGCGGCGACGGCGCTCACGCGCGAGCTCGATGCGCTGATCGGGTCACTGCTGTCGCATCCCTGGGTGGCCGACGAGGTCGTCGCCGACGGTGCCCCCCCGGACCCTCGTCAGCTGGCTGAACCCCTGCGCGCACTGGCGCAACTGATCGCCGACAGCGACGCCGAAGCGGTGGCGCGTGCGCTCGAACTGCAGCACATGCTCGCCGGATCGTCGCTGGAGTCGCTGGCCGCCTCGCTCGGCGATGCATTGAAGCGCTACGACTTCGAACAGGCGAACGCCTGGCTGACCGCGCTGTACGAGCGCGCCGGCGTCCAGCCCTGAGGCCTCAGGCCGGCAGGGCGGCGCCCTCGCCGCTGTCGCCCGGTTCGGCCACCGGCACGTCGACGTCGGTCATCGGGCCGTGCGTGTCGGCGTAGGTGGCATTGATGCGCAGCATGTCCGGCAGTACCGACGGCAGCACCTCCATCAGGGCCGGGTCGAAATGCAGGCCGGTGTTGCGGCCCATCACCTGCAGCGTTTCGTCGATCGGCATCGCCGGCTTGTACGGTCGCGCGGTCATCAGCGCGTCGAACACATCGGCGATGGCGACGATGCGGCCGAACAGCGGAATGTTCTCACCGATCAGGCCGCGCGGGTAACCGCTGCCGTCGAAGCGCTCGTGGTGGGTGAGGGCGATGGTGCGCGCGGTCTGCAGCAGTTCGTCGTCGTGCTCGCCGATGATTTCGGCGCCGATCTCGGGGTGCTGTCGCATCACCGCCCACTCCGCCTTGCTCAGCGGGCCCGGCTTCAGCAGCACGGCGTCGGGAATGCCGATCTTGCCGATGTCGTGCATCGATGCCGTGTTGAACAGCAGTTCGGTCGCCTCCGGCCCGAGGCCGATCGCCTGCGCGATCAGCCGCGCGTAATAGCTCATGCGGATGACGTGATTGCCGGTTTCGTTGTCGCGGAATTCGGCGGCGCGGCCGAGCCGGCGGATGATCTGCTGGCGCGATGCGAACAGTTCGGCGGTGCGCTCGCGTACGCGGTCTTCCAGCGCCCGTGTCTGGTCGTACAGCGCCAGATGGGTGCGCACGCGCGCACTGACGATGGGCGGACTGATCGGCTTGGTGATGTAGTCGACGGCACCGACCTCCAGCCCGAGGCGTTCGTCCTCGATCGAGGTCATCGCGGTGACGAAGATGATGGGAATGCCGCGCCGGTCCGGGTTGGCCTTGATGCGGCGGCATACGTCGTAACCGTTCATGCCGGGCATCATGATGTCGAGCAGGATGAGGTCGGGCGGCTCGGTCGAATTGACGATGGCCAGCGCCTTCTCGCCGCTGGTGGCCACCTTGACCCGGTAGTCCTGGCGCAGCAGGGCGCTCAGCAGGTCGATGTTTTCCGGCGTGTCGTCGGCAACCAGTATGGTCTGTCTGGTCGTCCGCCCCGCGCCCTGGTCTGCGTCCGTCACCATCGTCTCCTGTGATCAGGCCCCAAGGTCTGTTGCCATTGAATCACGGGCCGCGCGCGATTCCCGATTCAATGGCAACAGACCCTAAGCCTTCGGCATGTTAATCACGGTTCGCTGATATCGGAACACCTGCGGACGATGCAGTTCCCGCCCCGCACGGGATGTACGGGCGAAAAAAAACGGCGGGAACGCCGCCGTTTTTTCCTGTTGCAGCCGCGTATCAGCGGTTGGCAACGTACATCGTGATTTCGAAGCCGAAACGCAGGTCGGTGGCCTTCGGGGTTTCCCAGTTCATATCTCTCTCCGTCATGTTGTACTTCTTGAAAGACACAGCGGTTGCCGTGTCTGGATCAGAGTATGGACAGGAAGCGAAGGTGCGACCTCCAGCCGCCGCTGAAAACCGGGTCATGATTTTCATGACCCGGCGGCGCCTCACTCCTTCGGCGCCGACTTCGGCTGGATGATGGCACGCACTCGCTTGGACTGGTCGCCGGCCGACGGCACCGACTTGGCATCGCCCGAATTGGTAACCGTGTAGTTCTCGCTGATCGAGTTGTACTCGATGTACTGGCCGCGCACTTCGTCGCCGCCGCTCTTCACGTGGGCGCGCACGAAGAAGCGGGTGATTTCGGTCTTGGCGTCGTGCTCGATGCGCTCCGCCTCGCCCTCCATCCACAGGTCCTGGCCCTCGCGCTTCTGGCGGAAGCGGGCGAGGCCGCCTTCGCCGCCAGTGGCCACACCCTTCTGGTAGCCGGTGGCGTCCTGGGTCACCACGACGCGGTTGGCCTTGATGGTCAGCGTGCCCTGCGTGAACACGACATTGCCTTCGAAGGTGTGCGTGCGGGTGCGGTCATCGACCGTCACCTTGTCCGCTTCGAGGTTGACCGGCTTGTCGCGGTCGGCGCGCTCGGCGCGGGCGGGCGTGCTCAGGCCGGCGGCCAGCACGAGGTTGAGCAGGATCAGGCCGGTGAGGGCAGGGCGCAGAGTCATGGGCGGCGGGTTCTTTCGAGGGTGGCTTTGACGCGCGATTCGAGTATGTAGGTCTGTTTGACGCGGTCGGCGACCATGCCGACACCGTGTGCCACCGATTTGCCCTGCGTCAGCTTCACCGGCTTGTCGGTACGGGCAATCTCGTCGTCCGGGTAGACGTTCAGCACGCTGGTCTCCAGCGTCATCTCCGGATTGCCGGGACTGGCTTCGCGCAGCACGCGCACATTGTCGCGCAGGATGGCTTCCTTGCCATCCTTCAGCAACTGCGCGCGGTCGGCACTGATATGGGTCGGCGACTGCTTGCCGCGGTAGAGCAGCTGGGGCATGTCCAGTTCGGTGCTGTCGTCGTCCGGGTAGTGACGCAGCTGCTGCGCGGTCAGCGTGTGCTGCACCTGGCCGCTCGGGTCGAAGCGGCGCACGGTGAAGTTGTCGACGATCACGTCCGGGTCGTGCCTGAGCTTGCCCGAGGACGGGCGGTCATCGACGCGCGTGGCGCGCTCCAGCCACATGGTCAGGCCGACCAGCAGGATCAGGATCAGCAGCGGCAGTGCCTGCTGGACGTTGCGCTGAAGGTTCAACGCAGGCAGTCCTGCAGCAGCGCGTCGAGCGCGCCGCGGGCGTCGAGCAGGTATTCGCAGACTTCGCGCACGGCGCCGCGGCCGCCGTCGGCTTCAGCCACCCAGGCGACGTGCTGGCGCACGAAGAAGTGGGCGTTGGCCGGTGCGGCCGAGAAGCCGCAGGCGCGCAGCACCGGCAGGTCGACGATGTCGTCGCCCATATAGCCGCAGTGTTCCATCGCGATGCCGCGTTCGGCCGCCAGTTCGCGCATCGCCTCACGCTTGTTCTCGACGCCGAGCAGCGCGGTGGTGATGCCGAGGTTGGCGGCGCGGTGACGCACCGCGGGCGACGAACGGCCGGAAATGATGACCACCTCGACGCCGGCGCCGGCCAGCATCTTCAGGCCGTGACCGTCCAGCGTGTTGAAGCCCTTCAGCGAATCGCCGTCCGGGCCGAACCAGATGGTGCCGTCGGTCATCACGCCGTCGACGTCGAAGCCCATCAGGCGAACGTTGCGGGCGGCATCGAGTACGGAGGTTTCGCTCATATCACCTTGGCCTGCATCAGGTCGTGCATGGTCAGCGCGCCGGCCAGCGCGCCGTGTTCGTCGAGCACCAGCAGCTGGTTCACGCGCTGCGTCTCCATCAGGTCGGCCGCTTCGGCCGCCAGCCGGCCAGCCGGAATGGTGCGCGGGTGGCGGCTCATCACGTCGGCCACCGGCACGGTGCGCACGTCGCCCAGGCGGTCGATGGCGCGACGCAGGTCACCGTCGGTGAACACGCCGGCCACGGCGCCGGCGTCGTCGAGCACCACGGTCATGCCCATGCCGCCGCGGGTCACCTGCAGCAGCGCTTCGGTGACGGTGGCGCCGACACCGACGCTGGGCACCGCGTCGCGGGCGCGCATCACGTCGCGCACATGGGTAAGCAGGCGGCGGCCGAGCGCGCCACCCGGGTGGCTGCGCGCGAAGTCGTCTTCGCGGAAGCCGCGCGCCTCCAGCAGCGCGACCGCCAGCGCGTCGCCCAGCGCCAGCGCGCAGGTGGTGCTGGCGGTCGGGGCGAGATTGAGCGGACAGGCTTCGATCGCCACCCCGGCGTCCAGATGCACGTCGGCCAGCGTGGCCAGCGTCGATGTCGCCTTGCCGGTCATCGCGATCGTGCGGCCGCCCTGACGGCGCACCAGCGGCACGATGGCCAGCAATTCGGCGGTTTCGCCGGAATTGGACAGCGCGATCAGCACGTCGTCGCGGTGGATCATGCCGAGGTCGCCATGCAGCGCTTCGGCCGCATGGACGAAATAGGCCGGCGTACCGGTACTGGCCATGGTGGCGGCGATCTTGCGCGCGATGTGGCCGGACTTGCCGAGGCCGCTGACGATGACGCGGCCCGGGCTGTCGAGGATCAGGCGCACCGCCCTAGCGAATTCGTCGCCGAGGCGCGCCGACAGTGCTTCGAGCGCGCTGCCTTCGATGGCGAGCACGCGGCGGGCGCAGGCCAGGATATCTTCGTTCTTCGGTGGGGCGGGCTGTGTCATGCGCGGGGCGGGGTGTGCGGAGGCGTGTAATCGCCCGTACTACGGGCGCAGGAACGATCGGTTATGATCGGCGCGGATTATAACAACCTGCTCCGACAGGCGGCCGCTCCCGGAAAGCGCGGACGGTCGAACACATCGTCACCATGTCTGCCCTCGAGCTGGTTCTTCTGCTGCTCACCGCTTCGGTGCTGGTGGTCGGCCTCTTCCGCAGTATCGGCCTGCCGCCGATACTGGGCTATCTGCTGGTGGGGGCGCTGGCCGGGCCGCACGCACTGGCCTTCATTCCCGACACCGACGAAGCGCGTCACTTTGCCGAGTACGGCATCGTTTTCTTGATGTTCTCGATCGGGCTCGAATTCTCGCTGCCCAAGCTGTTCTCGATGAAGCGGCTGGTGTTTGGCCTCGGCGCCGCCCAGGTCGCCTTCAGCGTGCTCGGCGTAGTCAGCTTCGCCTGGCTGTTCGGTCTCGGATTCAAGGGCGCGATCGCGGTCGGCGGCGCCATCGCGATGTCGTCGACCGCGGTGCTGATCAAGCTGCTGGTCGAGCGGCTGGAACTTGATTCCGCGCACGGCCGGCAGGTGGTGGGCGTGCTGCTGTTCCAGGATCTGGCGGTCGTGCCCTTCCTGGTGGTCATTCCGGTGCTGGCGCTGGGCGCCGAGGAAAGCGTCGAGGCGCTGGGGCTGGCCGCGGTGAAAGCGGCGGTCGCGCTCACCCTCATCCTCTATCTCGGCCCGCGGCTGATGCAGCGCTGGTTCCACATCGTCGCGATGCGCAAGTCGCCCGAGCTGTTCATGCTCAATGTGCTGCTGGTGACGCTGGGCATGGCCTTCGCCACCGAGGTGGCCGGGCTGTCGCTGGCGCTGGGCGCCTTCCTCGCCGGCATGCTGATTTCGGAAACGCAGTACCGCTACCAGGTGGAGGAGGACATCAAGCCCTTCCGTGACGTGCTGCTCGGGCTGTTCTTCGTCACCATCGGCATGAAGCTCAACCTCGCGCTGGTGTTTTCCGAGCTGTTCTTCGTGCTGGTGACGGTGCTGTTCATCCTGGTCGGCAAGTTCGCGGTGGCGGCCGCGGCGTCGCGCTTCTTCGGCTCGTCGCCCGGCAACGCGCTGCGCGTCGGACTGTGGCTGTGCGCCGGTGGCGAATTCGGCTTCGTGCTGATGGCGCTGGCCGATTCCGCCCACCTGATTCCCGACCGCATCCTGCAGATCGTGCTCGCCTCGCTGCTGCTCACGCTGCTCGTCGCGCCGATACTGGCCCACTACGCCGACCGCATCGTGCTGCGACTGGTGCCGTCCGAGTGGCTGCTGCGCTCGATGCAGCTCACCTCGATCGCCGCCCAGTCGCTGGCCACCGACGGCCACGCCATCGTCTGCGGCTACGGCCGCAACGGCCAGTACCTCGGCCGCTTCCTCGAAAACGAAGGCATTTCCTTCATCGCGCTCGACCTCGACCCGGAGCGCGTGCGCGAGGCGGCGGCGGCCGGCGAGACGGTGGTGTTCGGTGACGCCGGCCGGCGCGAAACGCTGATCGCCGCCGGTATCGCGCGCGCGTCCATCGTCGTCGTCACCTTCGTCGATACCGACGCGGCGATGCGGGTGATCCGTCTGGCCAACGAGTTGCGCGCCGACGTGCCGGTGGTGGTGCGCACCTTCGACGAGCGCGACTACGACAAGCTGTCGGCCGCTGGCGCCACCGAAGTGGTGCCGGAATCGCTGGAGTCGTCACTGATGCTGGCCACACACGCGCTGGTGCTGCTGGGCGTGCCGCTGGCGCGGGTGCTCAAGCGCATCCGCCAGTTGCGCGGCGACCGCTACCACCTGCTGCGCGGCCTGTATCGCGGTGCAGAACATCTGGCCGAAGAGGCGGTCAGCGAGGCGCAGCACAAGCGGCTGCACTCGGTCGCGCTGGCGCCCGGTGCTTGGGCCATCGGCCACCGCATCGACGAATTCCATTTCGAGGACGTGCGGGTCGAGGTGAGCGCAATACGCCGGCGCGGCATCCGCGCGCTCGAACCGAGTTCCGACCTGGCTTTCGAGAACGGCGACGTGGTGGTGCTGCTCGGTGAGCCGGCCGAACTGGCGCGGGCGGAATCGAAGCTGCTGAAGGGGTAGTCGAGGCAGGAAACGGGCGGCGGACGCCGCCCGGCGGGTCGGTCAGTAGGCGACGCAGACCGTGTACAGATCGCTGCTGGTGCGTTCGAGGTCCGGCGTGATTTCGATCGCGGTACCGGTGGCCGCCCCAGCGCCACTGACCTGGGCCATCGCGCGCACATTGCCGGTGTTGGTGGCGCCGTCGTCCATGGTCGAGTCGACCTGGCGGGCAAGTCGGGCGGAAATGCCGTCCGAGCAGATGAAGAAGGCGCCGGTCATCGGCACCGAGGCGGAACTGGGCGAGGTTGCCGAGGTGCTGGGTACGGAGATCGGCACGGCGCCGGTGATGCCGATGCGGCCGTTGTCGGCATTTCGCGGGTAGTAATTGCTGGTGGCACTGGTATCGCTGGTGTCGCTGGTGCCGGTCAGCAGATTGGCCATGCGAAGGTGTTGCCAGACGAGGAAGGATTCGTCGGTCGTGGTGGTCGAGTTCCAGTTGCCGCCGACGCGACCGTTGCCGCGGGCTTCGCCGGACGGGCTGCTGGCGTTCGCACCGCCGACATGCTGGCCGGCTGCCGGGTCGTCGCCCGGCATGAAGCGGAAGCGGTCCTGGTAGGCGTACACGGCGGTCGATATCGTGCGGAAATCATTGACCAGGCTTTTCGCCTTGGCGCTGTTGATCAGTTCCTGACCCTTGAGCACGCCGCCGAGCAGCAGACCGATAATGACCAGAACGATGGCGATTTCGACCAGTGTGAAACCGTTTTGCGTGGATCTCATGAAAGTCCTCCTTGATAGCCACCCCACTGCACGATCCGTGCCCATTGCCGCCTTTCTGCAGCGGCGGTGTGCATCATGCTGAATCCGATACAGTTTTTTTCCTTGTCGGGGCGAACGGGCCGCGCAGACAAGCCAACCGGAGCCGCGCGGCCGTTCCGAACTGACCGCTTCTCGACAGTTCCGTCACGTTCCGGTCACTTGCGTGCCGGCCCGGCCGGGCGCCGACGCACGGGCAGGACGCAGCGGTGAGCCCGCGCGAAGCGGCGCCGCAGACGCCACGCCTGCTCGACTGGCTGACGCGCGTACGGCCCTGGCTGCTGCTGTGCGTGCTGGCCAGCCTGCACGGCCTGCTGTGGATAGGCGACGACGTGACGCTGGGGCGCGTCGCGCTGCTGTCGCACATCGGCCTGCTGCTGATGTGGCAGCCGCTGGTCGGCGCGCAGAGCAGGCTGAACGCCCGCGCGCTCATCCTGCTCGCGGTCGCGGTGCTGGCAATGGTCGTGTTCTATGGGCCGGCGGTGCTCAGCCTGTGGATGCTGCTGCTGGCCGGACTGGTCGGCGGCAAGGTGTTCTTTTCGACCTCGCGCGGGCCGCGCATCTATTACCTCGGCGCGCTCGCCTACCTGATCACTGCGCTGTTCACCGTTGCGCTGCCGCGCGCGCTGCCGCCCGGCCTGTCGCTGCCAGCCGGCATCGACACGCTGGGCCTGTGGCTGTCGCCGCTGGCGCTGACCGTCATGCTCGCCGTGCCCGGTCACGAACGCGCGGACCGCGACCGCGAAGTGCTGGATTTCGTGTCCGGCCTGTTCGTGCTGCTGCTGCTGGCCGTGCTGGCGCTGGGTACGCTGGCCGCGATGCTGATCGCTGGCGTCGACTACTTGCGTGCCCTGCTCGGCACGCTGACCGTGCTGGCCGCGATGCTGATGCTGCTCAGCTGGGCGTGGAATCCGCGCGGCGGCTTCGGCGGCCTGGGCGTGGCCTTCACCCGCTACGTGCTGTCGCTGGCGCTGCCCTACGAACGATGGCTGGAGAGCCTGGCCGCGCTGGCGGAAGAGGACGGCCGACCGGAGGATTTCGTCGCCCGCGCCGCCAACCGCCTGTCGGCACTGCCGCTGGTTGCCGGCGGCGAGTGGCGCACGCGCGGCGGCAGTCGCGCGCATGAAGGTCAGTTCGGCCGCCGCGGTGCCCAGCGTTACGACTTCGAGCACCCGCTGCTCGAACTGGCCATCTTCACGCAGCGGCCGCTGTCCGGCGGGCTGGTGTGGCATTTCAATCTGCTGGTGCAACTGCTCGGCCAGTTCTATCAGGCCCGCCTGCGCGCCGAGGAACTGCGCCGCCTGAGCTATCTGTCCGCGATACACGACACCGGCGCCCGCCTCACGCACGACGTGAAGAACCTGCTGCAGTCGCTTAATACGCTGTGCTATGCCGCGCGCGAAGCCGACGGTCCGGACTCCGCGGAGCGCGCCAACGCGCTGCTGGCGCGTCAGTTGCCGGTGATCACCGCGCGGCTCGAAGCGACGCTAGAGAAGCTGCGTCGGCCACAGCCGGCCGACGGCGAATGGATGCCGGCGCCGGAGTGGCTGCAGTCGATGTCGGCCCGTTTCGCCGGTGACGGCGTGGCGGTCGAGGGCGCGACCGAGCCCGATCTTTGGCTGCCCGGCGCGCTGTACACGACGGTTGCCGAAAACCTGATCGCCAATGCGCTGCACAAGCGGCAGACCGAGCCGGGCATCGCCATCGTGATGCGCCTGGGCGGCGAGCGCCTGTCGGTCGAGGACAACGGCAGCGCGATCGCGCCGGCGCTCGCCGACGTCCTGCTGCGTGAGCCGGTCAGCTCCGCGGCGGGTCTGGGCGTGGGGCTCTACCAGGCGGCCAGGCAGGCACAGGCAGCCGGCTTTGTGCTGCGGCTCGCGCTCAACCGTGACGGCTGCGTGTGCTTCACGCTCGAACCGGCGCCGCGACCGCTCAGCGTTGCGGGCTGAGCGCGGCGCGCAGCGCGTCCATCCGCTCGCGGTTTACGCCGAAGTCGTAATGGCCGCTGCGCGCCCCGCTGCGATAGCGGACGACGCGCGCATCGGCATCGATGACGAATTCCGCGGCGTCGACGAAGCCGAACACGCGCGAGCGGAACTCGGCGGCGACGAAGCCCGGCTCGTCGCGCGTGATCATGCTGCGCGGCTGGGCGGTGAGCGCACGGCGCAGTGCGTCCTGTGCTTCGGCCACCGTGCCGGAAAACGGTATCGGTGCCATCTGCGCCTTGCCCGATGCTTCGGTCGACACGCAGTTCGGCTTGTCGGGGCAGGGCGTCAGCGCGGGCGGCGCGGCGAGCGCCGTGGCCGAAAGCAGCGCGAACACCAGGGCGGGCGTGACCTTCATGGCTGCCGCCGCGCGCGCAGCCAAGCCACCACCTCGGCCGCATTGCGGTCCGGCGGAAACACCGGGTAGAACACCTTGACGATGCGCGCCGCGTCGGCGATCAGCGTGAGCCGGCGGTACAGCAGGCGACCGTCGACCTCGAACACCGGCAGCGACAGTGCGTCGCGCAGCGCGAGGTCGCTGTCGCTGAGCAGCGGGAAGGGCAGATGCAGACGCGTGGCCGCCTCGCGCTGATAGTCGCTGTCCTGCGTGCTCAGGCCGAACACGCCGGCGCCGAGTGCGGCCAGTTCCGCGTGGTGATCGCGGAAGGCGCAGGACTGCGGCGTGCAGCCGCGCGCACCCGGTATCGCGTCCCAGCCCTCGGGCAGCGGCACGCCGGGTCGGCCGGTCATCGGGTAGATGTAGATCACCTGCAGGCCGGGCAGCGTCGACAGCTGCACCGTGCAGCCGTCGGTTGCCGGCAGCGCGAGCGCCGGCAGGAGCAGGCCTTCGAGGTGGGCGGCAGCACCGTCGTCGGCGGGCGCCGGCAGGTCGGCGGGGAGTGTGGTCAGCTGAGCGGTCAGCGGGGCGGTCATTCCGGCAGTTCCCAGTGCGGGTTCCAGGCCACCTCCCACAGATGACCGTCGGGATCGGCGAAGTAACCCGCGTAGCCGCCCCAGAAGGTGTCGCGGGCCGGCTTGACGATGCGGCCACCGGCGGCCTTCGCTTCGGTCATCAGCACATCGACCTCGGCTTTCGATGCGACGTTGTGCGCCAGCGAAAAGCCGGCCGGGTCGGTTGCACTGGCGGTGATGCCGGCGTCGTGAGCGAGGCTGGTGCGCGGCCACAGCGCGAGCTTCAGCCCGGGCTGCAGCTCGAAGAAGGCCACCGCGCCGTGTTCGTGCTCGGCGCCGACGATGCCTTCGGTGGGCCAGCCCAAACCGTCGCGGTAGAAGGCGACGGCGCGCGTCAGGTCGTCGGTGCCCAGCGTGATCAGCGTGATGCGCGGCTTCACAGCGCGCGGCCGTCGAAATGCCTGACCGGCAGCGACTCGATGTCGACGTCGTCCAGACAGCGCACATTGATTGCCGCGCTCTCGACGCCGTCCGGCCGCCTGCCCTCGCCGAACGGGTGGATGCCGCAATGCGGACAGAAGCGGTGCTTGATCACGTGCTTGTTGAAGGTGTAGCTCGCCATGTCGGACGCAGGCGTCCTGAGCCTCAGCGCCGCGCGCGGCACGAACCACATCAGCGCGCCCTTGCGCCGGCAGATCGAACAGTTGCAGGCGACGGCGCCCGTCAGTTCGCCAGCGAGTTCGCCATCGACCTCGAAGGCGATCCGCCCGCAGTGGCAGCTTCCGGTGTAGTTCATGCAGATCTCCTCGCGGTGCGGCCCGGTCTTCGCGACGGAAGCGCCGGGCCGATGAGCCTGAATGCCAGCAGACCTCAGAGCAATTCCTTCGGGATATTTCCGCCGTTCTCCGCCAGCTTCTGCAGCACGGTCTTGTGCAGCCACATATTCATCTGTGCCGAGTCGCCCATCTTGTCCTGCGGGCAACCGAGCTCGGTCGCCAGCGTCTTGCGCGCGTCGAGGCTGCTGTCCAGGCCGAGCAGCTTCATCAGGTCGACGATGGACACCTTCCAGTTCAGCTTCTGCGTACTGGCCGCGGCCAGCGCCTCCAGCTTCGATACGACATCGACCTGCGAAATGGCGACCGGTGCAGCGGCGACCGGTGCGGCGGGCGTACTTACGGGTGCCGGTGCGGGTGCGGGTGCGGGTGCAGCCGCCGCAGGTGCATCGTCCTTCTTGCCGAAACCGAGCTTTTCCAGAATGGTGTTGAACAGGCCCATAGCGGACTCCTCTCTTTGCGGATGAGTGAGGCCCCCGGGGATGCACGTGAAACCCGGGCGAGAGCCCGGTGCTGCGCGTGGGGGCGGGCGATGCATCCGGCGTGAAGCCGGGTCAGGCGACTTCATGCTAACAGCCTTGCGCGTCGACCGTCACCCTGCGGCGCGCCGATGTTCTCAGGATTGGCGACGGCGACGCTGCACTGCTTCTCCGCCGGGCCATACTCCCCGCCAGTGCTGTGCAGTGTCGAAGCGGGGCCTGGTCGATGCTGGCGTACGAAGTTGTCATGACACAGGCAGTGCGGTCGGGCGCGCCCACGTCGCGTGCACCGTATCGCCCGCTGCACCAAGGGAGCGGACCGTGGATACACAGGACGATGTACTGATCGCCAATCGCGCGATGCTGGTGCATTTCGACAGCTACAGCGCGGCGCTGGTGTTCGCGAAGTGGGGCGACACCTTGCTGGCGCCGGCCCCCCTGCCTCCGTCGGCAGCCGCGCTTGCTCCAATCGGCGGGACGGCCGCGATCAAGGATGGCGATGCAGTGAAGGCGGCGGTTGTCGCCCGCCTGGGGTTGAACCCGGCCGAGCTGGAACTTGCCGTCGACTTCGATCACCAGGTATCGACCGACTCCGGTCCGGTCCGCGTGCATCTGCTGCGCTTCACCACTTTCGAGGCACCGAAGGCAGCACTCGAAGCTCACGGCGGCGTGTTCCGCCCGATCAGTGCCCTGCGCGGCGGCGCGCCGGTGGAACTGCTGCTGGCGCGCGAGGTGTTCAATCTGATCATTGGTGCGGGCGGCGGCAGGGCCTGAGCGGCGGTGAGAACGGCGACGCGACGACGACATCGCGATCGGCTGCACCCCGGTCCGGGCGCTCACGATGGCGACGGAGCGGGTTCTCTGTGGGAGCGGCCTTGGCCGCGACAGGGTCTCTGCAGTTCTCGGGCTTCGATGCAGGCCGCTGTCGGGGTCAAGACCCCTCCCACAGAACCCCGCCCTGACTCCAGCCCCGAATCAGGCGCGATCCCTGGGGGAGCGGCCTTTGCCGCGACAGGGCCTTTGCGGTCCTCGGGCCTCGACGCAGGCCGCTGTCGGGGTCAAGACCCCTCCCACAGAACCCCCGCCCTGACTCCAGTCAAGAATCAGGCACGATCCCTGTGGGAGCGGTCTTCTGACCGCGATGCGGCCGTGCTACCGCGAGAAGCCACCATCATGGCGCCATCGCCGCAACGAAGCGCACGATTTCCGCATTGACGATGTCGGGATGCGTCACCGGCGCCATATGCCCCAGCCCGGCGAATTCGACTACCTCCACCTTCGGCAGTCGCGGGATCAGAGCACGCGCCACCGCGTGCACCGACTCGGGCGACGAGGCGCCGAGCATGTAGAGCAACGGCATATCCAGCGCGGCGAAGGCCTCAAGCGGTGTCGGCTCGGTGGTCAGCGCGTGCGCCCAGCGTCGCACATTGCGCATCGATTCGGCGACCGGCTGTTGGCGCTGCTCGGGCATCGCCGCAAAGCTGCCGTCGCCCATCCAGTAGTCGATGAAATGGCGGGCCGCCTCGTGCAGGTCGCCGGCTTCCAGCGCAGCCACCGAAGCCGCTACTGCAGCGTGTATGCCCTCGGTGCCGTTCGGCTGCGGTTGCTGCGCGTCGACCACCGCGAACAGCGTGGGCTCGTAGATCGCCAGCGCGCGCACGCGCTCGGGGCAGGTCAGGGCGGCGATCAGCGCCACCGCGGCGCCGTAGGAGTGGCCGACCAGCACGAAAGATTCGCCCGCTTCGTCGAAAACCGGCCTCAGGAAATCGACTTCGTCGCGCAGCGCGATCCGGCTGTCCGAAGGCCAGTCCGGACTGCGGCCGGCGCCGTACAGGTCCGGCGCGAGCACCCGGTGACGGGCGGACAGCGCGTCGCCCAGATCGCGCCACTGCGACGACGTGCTTGCGTTCGCGTGCAGGCAGATCACCGCCGGGCCAGCGCCGGTCGAACGGACATGCGGTGTGGGAGTGGTCATCGCGCGCTCCGCCGGTGGATTGCAGCCGTGGCTAGAAGGTCGCCGCCATCGCCCGGGCCCGCGCCGCCGCCTCGGCGCGCGAGCCGGCGTCGACCTCGGGGCCGTACAGCGTCTTCTGCACGATGAGGTGGCCGACATCGGTAATGCCCACCATGCGCAGCCACAGGTCGAGATACTGGCGCTGCAGATCCCACTCCGACGACTTCAGCGCGTCCGGCGCGTCACCCACCTCGACGCCGCGCGCCAGCACCAGCACCGCCTTGCAGTGGCCCAGCATACCGAGCTGGCCGCGCTCGTCGAAGGTGAACAGCAGGTCCTTCTGCGATACCACGTCGATCAGCTGCTTCAGTTTGTACGGGATCGAGTAGTTCCACATCGGCGCGCTGATGACCAGCCGGTCCGCCTTCTGTATGCGCGCCGCCAGCGCGCGGATCTGCGCCCACACCGCTGCCTGCGCGTCGGTCAGCGGCGTACCGGTCAGGCCGGCGTACTTCGCATCCAGCGCGGCGCCATCGAACTCAGGCATCGGCTCTGACCATACGTCCAGCACATCCACCGTGCCGTCCGGATGCGCCGCCCGCCAGGCGTCGATGAAGGCGTGCGCGACTTCGATGGACGACGAGCGCTGTTTGCGGGGGGAGGATTCGATGTGGAGGAGGTGCGGCATGGGGGCTCCGGGGGCAACGATGCAGAAGAATGGGAGGGCGATTACCGCATCAGTTTGCGCGGTGTCCGTAGCGGGAATGCTACGCCTGCGATGTGAGCAATCAGGTGGCGACGCAGTTCCTGCCACTGAATCGTCTTGCCTGACGCAACGACGAGCGCGTAACGCTCCTCTGCCGAGTTGACCGCGCTGGCTTCTTGGCGATTGCTTGGCGGGTGAATGCATCGGTCGCGTCCCTCGTGCGCTTCGCAGCTGACGCAATCCGAGCCTTCGGATCGTCGGGCAGGTCACTGGTCTCGGTCGGCATGACTACGGCCTCGAGGAAAGGACGGCGCTCAGTATCGAAGCGTTGTCGGGCGGCAAAAATCCGCTGCGTGAGCGCAGCCGGGATTCAACGCAAAAAAGCCCCGCCAGACTGTCATGGATTCGGCCAGTACAAAAGAATGATGGAGTCGCCCATCCTTAACGCGCCGCCAATGATCAGAATCCATGCGAGCACTGGCGAGACGACGAGCTGCGCAATTCGCGGCCCGTACGAACCCAGCAGGGCGTGCATGAAATCCATGAACATGACTCGCTTGCTATCGTTCTCGAAGCGTCGGCGGAACTGCTCAATTTCTCGTTGCGTTTCTTTTTCCTTAAGTTTGTCGAAGTGGCGCAACAGGAGGCCAATGCAGAAGACAAACAGTCCAGCAAGGAATTTTTCGAGGAGTGGAGTCATGCGAGATGAGCGGGTGACCGTCATTCGATCGCAGTCGTCATATCACTCGCGCATGCAGCCTCACCCCCAGCGCCCGCGCGACCTTCAGCACCGTCGCAAAGCTTGGGTTGCCATTCTCGCTCAGTGCCCGATACAGGCTCTCGCGACTCAGGCCGGTGTCACGGGCGACCTGGCTCATGCCTTTGGCCCGGGCGATGTCGCCGAGAGCGCGGGTGACGCCGGAAATGTCGTCGGCGGCGTCCTCGAGCCAGGCGTCGAGGTAGGCGGCCATTTCTTCCGGCGTGCGCAGGTGTTCGGCCACGTCGTAGGGCGAAGTGCGCAGCTGCGGCGGTGCGGTTCTCTTTACTGCGGTCATGCTTCTTCTCCCCAGGCATGGGCCAGATGGATTGCGCGTTCGATGTCCTTCTGTTGCGTCGATTTGTCGCCGCCGGCCAGCAGCAGAAGCAGGACGTTTCCGCGCTGGCAGTAATAGACGCGATAGCCGGGGCCGACATCGACCTTCAGTTCGGACACGTCTTCGGTCAAATTCCGATGCGTGCCCGGATTGCCATGGATCAGCCTGTCGACGCGCATCAGTATCCGTGCGCGGCCGGCCACGTCCCTGAGGCCGTCGATCCAGTCGCGGTACTCGTCGGTCTTTTCGATACGCATGATTTCACAGAAGAGTGTAGCTTTTGGGCTACATTCGGGCAATCGAAAGGACTGCCGCCGGGGGGGGGCGGCACCGCGGCCGATAGCAGGGATTCGGGCTTACGGATTGTCCGGTGACCGTGCTCAGGCTGACATCGGCCGAAATTCCGATGTGCTGAAGTCGTGGTGGCTCTCCCGCCAGCGGCTCCAGCGGCGCGGCTTCGTCGTTGCCGGGACAGCCCTCGTCCGGCGCAGTTCTCGTTTCCGGCCGCGCGACGAAGCCTTCCCCTGCGCCGTGCAGTCGTGACAAGCGCCGGTGGTGGTCACATCAGCGCATGATGTAGCGGACTTTTCCGATGATGTGGTCGGCGGGTACGAAACCCCACACCCTGCTGTCGGCGCTCTGGTCTCGGTTATCGCCCATCACGAAGTAGTGGTCTGGCGGCACCTCGCACGTGAGTCCGTCCGCTTCGTAGATGCACCGGTCACGATGCGGAAAGTTGACGACCATCGAGGCTGTGTCGCGGGCTTCCTGCTGCCGGATGATCGAATATTCGATGTCGCCCTGTGATTCCACGAAGGCGCGCAGCCGCTCCGAAGTCTTCGGATCCATGAAGTCGGCTATTTGGCGCAAGGCGAGCGCCTCGCCGTTTACCACCAGACGGCCGCTCTTGTAGGTCACCTTGTCGCCGGGAAGGCCGATCAGGCGCTGAGCGAAGGGCACGGATCTGTCCATCGGAAATTCGAAGACGATGATGTCGCCGCGAACGAGCGGCGAAGTGATCGGTGAGCGGTGGAGGTTTACGCCGAAGAAGCTGTAGTTTCCATAACCCCATTTTTGGGTGATCAGCAGGGCGCCCCGCGGAATGGTGGGGAGCATTGCCGAAGACGGATGCCTGTTGGGCTCTCCGACGAACGCTCGAACGGTGATGACAATCAGGACTATCGCTGCCGTCGCGCCGAGCAGGCCGTACCAGCGGCTGTAGGCGGGACGGCGCTTTCCGTCCGGATAGGTCCTCGCAAGATGGTAGGCGTGCACCGCGCACGCGAGAGGAATGGCGAACTGGATCAACGTGATCAGGTATTCGCCGGACGGGGCGCTGGAATAGATCTCGCCCAACACGCCCATCGTCAGGGCGAGCAGGAAGTAGAAAAGCGCCCACCCGGGCCGTGCGACATAGAGCATGGCCCCCGGCTGCAGGAATACCCCCAGCAGCACCGCGACCCAGCGATTCGGTTTGGCGTTCATCGGATCGATTTCCTGCTTTTCGGACTATGTGCTTGGCAACAGGCTTTCCATTGGTCCCCGTGACGCCCGCCACCCTGAAGTCCGAGGTCCCCCGTCCGGATGATGAACGGCGCCACGCGGGTTTCCAGTTCGCGTCGTGCTCCGGTTTCTTTCACGGCCTGGAAATGCATCACCGGAGAAAGGCCAAGTTGTCGACGACTTGGCGATTGAGGCCGTGGTTTGTCCCGGATTGGCAGAGGAAATGAGGATCGTCCCCCGCATGTTAACAGCGCGATTTTTCTCGCCGAATTAAAGTGACTCGCGTTACAAGCAAAGCAAGCCCGGCGGCCCCGAGCACAGCGACGGAGGGTTCCGGCACAGGGGCGAGCGCAATCAGGTAACCCGCTACCGTGTCACGCGAGCTGCCCGGGTGCGTAAGCTCGTTCGCTGCCGTCCAGCAGGACGAATTTACGCAGAAGCTCTCTGCGCCGACATCTAACCATTGATTGACGATGGTCCCGGGGGATGCGTTGAAGTCAACGTATGCATCGATCCGGAACCAGCCTGCGTTCGTGAAGTCCGGACCAGCGTTATCGCTGAAGGCCAATACGCCTGTTTGCGGCGATGCACCCCAGACACCGGCCGTTGAAAGGTAATGCCTTCCGCCGTGTATCGATCCGCTGGAGGTGTAGATGTCAATGCCGCCGAACTTGTCTGTGTCGCTATCGTAGGTGAACGAGCCGTACGCCGTTCCACCGTCGTCGAACCGGAAATCAACAAGTTGCCACGTAATGGGTGCTGCACTTGCCTTGATAGCGATTAGAAAAAGGAGTGCTGCGATACATGATCTGTTCACATTTGGCCTCGTCGGGTACGTTTGACATTTAAGTTCTCGAATGAATGTCTTCGTCGCTCAGGCTGACGTTCAAGCCCCATCGTGATCCAGCAGTCCGATGGGCCTTGTTGTGGCGAGCCGATGATCTCAGCCATAGCCCGGCGCTGGAGAGATGATTCGGATCTGCCTGTGGCGAGATGAAAATTCCATTGCATCATGAAGCGATGCCTTCGGCATCTCCATCAGCCTTTTGTCTGAGCTGTATCGTCAAGACGTATGTGACGGGCCTTCGTCGCAAGTACCGGTGTTGCGGACGATCTGGTCGATGTCTATGGTTCGGGCGATGTCCCGAGAGCGCGGTTGATGCCGGAAGGGTCGCCGGCGGCGACTGCCAGCCGGGCGTCAGACGGGGACCATCCCATCTTGTGTGCGCATGTGTTCGTCCGCGTCATGGCGCAGAGTGCGGACCCGCGATGATGCAGTTCTCTTCGCGGCCCCCGCGCTTCCTGCCAGATTGCAGATGGCTCCGCGACGGCCGTCGAAATGACTTTGCATCGACAGCCGCACTGCATCCATCGTCCGAGCAACCGATGCGCCGCACTGAAGCGGCCTACTCCGCCAGCGGCTCGAACAGCGCGGCCAGTTCGTTCTCGCCGAATTTCTCCAGCGCCGCTTCGTCGTTGCCGAGGATGCCTTCGGCCAGGGCGGCCTTCTTTTCCTGCAGCGCGACGATGCGTTCTTCGATGCTGCCGGCGACGATGAGCTTGTAGACGAACACCGGCTTGTCCTGGCCGATGCGGTGGGCGCGGTCGCTGGCCTGGTTTTCGGCGGCGGGGTTCCACCAGGGGTCGTAGTGGATCACCGTGTCGGCGGCGGTGAGGTTGAGGCCGACTCCGCCGGCTTTCAGGCTGATCAGGAAGACCGGCACGGTGCCTTCCTGGAAACGGCGGACGACCGCTTCGCGGTTCTGCGTGTCGCCGGTCAGCATGACGCAGCCGATGCCGGCTTCGACCAGCTGTTCGTGGATCAGGTCCAGCATGCCGGTGAATTGCGAGAACACCAGCACTTTGCGACCTTCGGCCAGCAGGTTTTCCAGCATGTCCATCAGCAGGTCGAGCTTGGCCCGCTCTTTCACGCGCGCGGCGGCGTCGGTCTTCAGCAGGCGCGGGTCGCAGCACACCTGGCGCAGCTTGAGCAGCGCGTCGAGGATGACGATGCGCGCGCGGGCGAAACCGCGGCTGGCGATCTCGTCGCGCACCCGCTTGTCCATCGCCACCCGCACGGTTTCGTAGAGGTCGCGCTGGCGACCGGTCAGTTCGACCGTGCGCAGCACTTCGGTTTTCGGCGGCAGGTCGGCGGCGACGTCGTCCTTGCGCCGGCGCAGGATGAAGGGCGCCACGCGGCGCGCCAGCAGTTCGCGGCGGATCGGGTCGCCGTGCTTCTCGATCGGCGTGCGCCAGGTGCGCGTGAAGTCCTTCTGTTCGCCGAGGAAGCCGGGCAGCAGAAAGTCGAACTGAGCCCACAGTTCGCCCAGATGGTTTTCCAGCGGCGTGCCGGTCAGGCACAGCCGGTGCCGCGCACGCAGCAGGCGCACAGCCTTCGCCGCCTGGCTGCCGGCGTTCTTCACCGTCTGCGCCTCGTCGAGGATGAGCAGGTGGTAGTCGTGCTCGGCCAGCTTTTCGTGGTCGCGCCACAGCAGCGGGTAGGTGGTGAGGCAGACGTCGTGCTCGGGCACCTGGGCGAAGCGTTCGCCGCGGTCCGGGCCGTGCAGCTTGAGCACGCGCAGTTCGGGTGCGAAACGGGCGGCTTCGCGTTGCCAGTTGAATACCAGCGAGGTCGGCAGCACGACCAGCGCCGGGCGGTCGAGCCGGCCGGCGCGCTTCTCCAGCAGCAGGTGGGCCAGCGTCTGCGCGGTCTTGCCCAGGCCCATATCGTCGGCCAGGATGCCGCCGAGATCGTGCGCGCGCAGGTGCTGCAGCCAGGCCAGACCTTCGCGCTGGTAGGGGCGCAGTTCGATGCCGAAGCCCTCCGGCGCGTCGACCGGCGCGACGCCGTGCATGCCGCGCAGGCGTTCGACCCACTGTTCGAGCGACTTGAAGCCTTCGCGCGTCCACTTCGCATCGAGCGCTTCGGCCAGCCGCGGCGCGTCCATGCGCGACACCTGCAGCGCACCGCCGGCCGGGCTGTCGAACAGGTCGACCAGGGTGCGCGCCAGCGGCTTGATGCGGCCGGCCGGCACGATGATGCGTTCGCCTTCGGCGGTGAACAGATCGGTCGTGTCCTCGTCGCGCATGCGGTCGAGCGCGATCGGGTCCAGCCAGCGGCCGTCGCGCTTGAACAGCGCGTGCAGCAGCGGCGCGAGGTCGAGCCGGCGGCCACCGACGTCGATGCCAAGCGACAGTTCGAGCCAGCCGTTCTCGTTCTCGTCCAGTTCGGCGTGCCACTCATCGACCACCAGCACGCGGTGGCGGAAGTCCGGCGGGCACTCGATCTGCCAGCCGGCGCGGGTGAGGCGGCCGGCGGCGTCGCCGAAGAAGCGCGCCCAGGCCTCTTCGCTCTCCAGGCCGAGCGCGCCGACCGGAAGCGATTCGTACATCTGCAGCCAGCGCGCCTGCACCGGCGCGAAGCCGACTTCGCCGAGCAAGGCCAGCGCCGCCTGTTCGGCCGCGCTGTCGCGCTTCACGCGTACCGCGCGGCCGTTGGGCAGCGTCGCCAGGTCGGAGCTGTCGGTGGCGGCGAACTTCGCCTGGCCGTAGCTGAGCGCGACGGTGGCGATGTCGTACAGCGCGTGGCCGAGCGCCTTGTCGTAGCGGCGGTGCGGCTTCACGTGCCACACCGGCAGGCTGGCGAACTTCAGCACCGGGCGCAGCGCCTCTTCGATCAGCGGCAGGCTGGCTGCGTCGCGCCCCAGCGGCGACGGCAGCGCGGGCGCGGCCTGGGCCAGCGCCTCGGCCACCAGCGGCAGTTCGGCGGTGGTGAGCAGTGGCAGCTCGAGCACCGCCTGCACCGCTTCGCGCGCAGGGTGTGTGATTTCGCCGGCCAGTCCGCGGGCGACGTCGAGATACCAGGGCGGGTCGGTCGGCAGCGTCCAGTCGGCCGGCGGCGTGCAGGCGAGCAGGGCGCGCACGCCGAGCTTTTCGGTCTGCCATTCGAGCTGACCGGCGCGCGCTTCACCCGGCTTCAGCGCGCGCGCGTCGTCGCTGCCCTCGTCGGCGCGCACGAAGCAGCGACCGGTGTCGAGCGCGGCGCGCAGCACGGCGAGGCCGTCGGCGCCGCGCAGTTCGAAGGGCACGAACACGCTGGTCGCGCGTTTGCGTATCGCGTCGCGCAGCGTGCGGAACACCGGCAGATCGTTGTCCTGCACGAAGGAAGGCGGCTTCAGCAGCGCCTGCTCGAAGTTGAACCAGGGCTGGCTGTCAGCGCCCGGCGTGCTGTCGCGGCCGGCGCGGTCGGTAAGTTTGGCCTTGAGCAGGCGCAGGTCGGCCGGCTGGCTGCCGCGCGGCGTGATCAGGTAGGCGATCGATTCCTTGGGTGCGGCGCGCTTGCGCGAGGCGCCCGTCGGTTCTTCGCTCAGGCGCTTCTGCAGCGTCTGCGCCCAGCGCAGCACCTCGGCGCGCGGGCGCTCGATCAGTTCGCCCTGCTTCTTGGCCGCCAGCAGCAGGCCGACCGCGTGCTTGCAGCGGTTGCCGACCGGGCAGGAACAGCGGGTGGCGATTTCCAGCGTGCGCTCGCCGAAGTACTCGCGCCGTTCCAGCCGTACCGTCACCTGGTAGGGCTGCGGCCGGGTGCCGCGCACCAGCGCGCGCAGCGTCGGCCCTTGCACGTCGATGTCGCCGACCCGCGTCACGTACTGGCTGCCGCGCACGATGGTGTCTTCGGAGAACATTTCTCCGAGCATCCGGTTGTCGAGCTGGGACAGCAGGCGGGTCAGTTCCATCGCGGGCGAGGCACGGCAGCCAAAAAAATGGACGCAGGATTGTAAACCCTGCGCCCCGTCGTGCCATGAAACTGCGGTGTCAGCTGCGCGGCCGGACACCCCGCTCATTCACCGTCAGCGCCGCGGAAGGCGCCCAGCTCACGTGCTGGTGCAGCATGCCGGCCGCCTCGCGCGCGAGGTCGGTGTCGCCGGCCACCACGGCGACCATGCCCTGGCCGCCTGCTTCGACATGCACCCCCATGCCGCGGTGGCTGGCGGTGATGGTGCGCACGCGCTCGTCCTTCTGCGGCAGCAGCAGCAGCGTGGCCGGGCCCTTAGGCGTGTCGAACACGATGTGCCAGCCGGTGCCGCCGGGCACCGGACACAGCTTCACGTAGCGCACGGCGGTCATCGGCACCTTCACTTCGGCACCGAAACTTTCGAGCACCTGCGACACGCGCTGCGGCTCGATCAGCCGCGTGCTCATCAATGCCTCCGGTTCGTGCATCACGTGCTCGACCGCCAGCGCGACGCGCTCGCGGTCGGGTGCGGTGTGCCAGTACTGCACGCCCAGCCCGAGGCTGAGCACCATGCTGGCGGCCAGCGCCCACAGCTTGAGCGGCGAGCGGGTGCGCGCCCGGCTGCCGACCAGGATGCGCTCGGCCAGACCGTCCGGCACGTCGATCGCCACCGTCTGCTGCAGCATGCGTTCGCCGGCGTTCACGCGGCGCGAGAAGGCTTGGCACGCGGGGCAGGCGATCAGGTGTTCCTCGGCTGCCTCGGTCAGGCGGCGCGGATCGGCCAGCTTTTCGCGGCGGAAGTCGATGCAGTTGAAAGTCATGGTCTTGTCGTCGAGGCTGCTCACGATTCGGCCCTCCGCGCCGGCTGGCCGGTCAGTGCGCTACGCAGTGCCTGACGGGCGCGGGTCAGGCGGGTCATCACCGCGCCTTCGGTGGTGTCCAGCATGTCGGCGATCTCTGCGCACGAAAAGCCGCCCAGCGCCTGCAGCACCAGCGGTTCGCGCAGCGTCAGCGGCAGGCTGCCGAGCAGGTTTTCCATTTCGAAGAGCTCTATCGGTTCGTGGTCGGCGGCGATCTGCAGGTCTTCCAGTTCGACGTCGACGTAGTCGAACTGCTTGCGCTCGTACAGCCGCGCGTGTTCGCGGCGCACGATGGTGATGAGCCAGCTCTTGGTGGCGGCGGAGTCCTTGATGTCGTCCCACGATTTCCAGGCGCGGGCGAAGGTTTCCTGCACCAGGTCCTCGGCGACGAACTTGTCGCGACACAGCCACCAGGCGAAGCGGTACAGATCCGGGCTGA
The DNA here is from genome assembly GCF_000385375.1 of Methyloversatilis discipulorum. Taxonomy (NCBI): domain Bacteria; kingdom Pseudomonadati; phylum Pseudomonadota; class Betaproteobacteria; order Nitrosomonadales; family Sterolibacteriaceae; genus Methyloversatilis; species Methyloversatilis discipulorum. The sequence goes on along the minus strand of NZ_ARVV01000001.1, from coordinate 3,212,915 downwards.
AGGCCCGCACCGCCTGTTCGAAGCTCTTGCGTTTGCTGAATCCGAGTATCACGACATCGTCCGTGTGTGCGCTGACAACCCTGAAGACCGGGAGGCAGAGGGCAACCTTACATGGCTTCCAAAGGAATCGCGCGCGGTCGGTCGCGGGGGCCAGGGTTTGTGGGAGAGGTCTTGACCCCGACAGGGGCGGTGGGCAGTACGCGGCGCCGGGATTCTGTGGGAGGGGTCTTCTGACCCCGACGGCGGCGGTGGTTGGCGCGTGGCGCGCCTATCCGGCCATCCGCTCCAGCCAGTCGACCACCGCGGTGTCGCCGCTGAAGTCGTCGACCGCGCGCACCGGCAACTCCGGCGCACGCTCGGCCAGCATGCGGGCGAGGGCGTTGCAGGGGCCGATTTCGAGCACGGCGTCGGGTGCGTATTCGAGCACGGTGTCCATGCAGGTGGACCAGTCTATGGTCTGTGCGACCTGGGCAGTCAGCGCGCGGACGGCATCGGCAGCGTCGCGCTGCGCGCGGCCGTCGATGCCAGCGATGACTGGCACGGACAGGCGACCGCTTGCCCACGGCGCCAGCGCTTCGGCCAGCGGTGCCCGCGCGGCGGCGAGCAGCGGTGTATGCGACGGCGTGTGCACCGCGAGACGCACGCAGCGACGGGCGCCGCGCGTGGGCAGAGTGTGTTCCAGCTCGATCAGCGCAGTGCTTGCGCCGCCGACGACGAAGTGGGCGTCGCCGTTGCGGATGGCGATGCTGCAGCCGCTGCCTTCGAGCGCAGCGCGCAGTACTGCTTCTGTCAGGCCCTGCACGGCGAGCAGGCCGGACGGCTGCGCGGTGGCGGCGTCCATCAATGCGGCGCGCCGTGCAGCCAGTGCGAGCCAGTCCTTGAGCGGCAGACCGCGCGCCAGTGCAAACGCGCTCAACTCGCCCAGCGAGTAGCCGGCGAACAGCAGCGGTCGCGGCAGCCGCGGCGCGAGCCGGCGCCAGCGCAGCGCGTGCAGCGCGCTGATCAAGACCTGTGCGGTGACGTTGCTGGCCAGATCGTTGCTGCGCAGCGCGTCGAGAGCCGGCAGCCAGGCGCGCGTCTTGGCGTCGGCACGCAGTTCGGACAGATGCTCCGCCGTCTGTCCGCCCTGTCCGCTGAACAGCACGATCAGCCGCACGCCGCACCCTCCAGTTCGTGCAGGAACAGCGTCACCGCCAGCAGATCGGCCGCGCCGCCCGGACTGAGCCGGCGGGCGACGAAGGCCTCGTGCGTGGCCTGCGCCTGCGCCGCCCAGTCGTCGGCGAACACGCCGCCCGCCGCGATGAAGCTGCGCGCCGTGCCCTGCGCGTAGTCGAGACCGATGCGGCCGCCGCGCCACAGCAGATTGCTGTCGTCCAGCCGCGCGATCAGCACGAACAGCGCCTGCACCGCGGCGCGGTTCTGGCGGTCGTCACCGGGCGCGGCGAGTACCGCGCGCAGCGCCGGCAGTGCCGCGTCGATCACATCGGGAAAGCCGGCGGCCGCCTGCTCGCGCGCACCGCCGGTACCGTGGCGGCGGGCGACGCGCAGGCCGTGGCTGTCCGCATGTGGCGTGCCATCGGCGGGTCGTGCGGCGACGATGTCGGCGCCCCAGCAGGTGGCGACGGTGCGCGCGACGTGCGCGGCGTCGGCCGTTCCGCTCAGCGCCGCGACACGTCCGGCGGCGGCGCACAGCAGGCCGAGGTTGAAGATGGCACCGCGGTGCGTGTTGATGCCGCCGGTGGCGGCCAGCATCTGCGCTTCGGCGGCCAGTCCGAGCGACTGCAGCGTGGCGAAGCCGGCGCCGTCGGCTCCAGCGCGGGCGATGTCGCGGAAATAGTGGCGCAGCGCGAACAGGCTGCGGAAGAAGATCGACATGTCCATGTCGTCGTGGCTGCCGTTGTCGATCGGGCTGACCAGCCCCGGCTTGGGCGCCAGCGCGACCTCGCGGTAGAGGCTGCGCACGGCGAGCCGGCCGATGCGTTCGCAGTCGGCGACCGGGGCCGGAGTGATCCGGGCGGGCGCGTTCATGCGGCGCAGCTCCGTGCCGGCCACAGATCGCCGACGTCGATCAGCACAATGCCTTCATCGGATTTCGCCAGCACGCGACGCGGGCTGCGGCCGTCGAGTGCGGCCGCCAGTTCGCGCCAGGCCACCGCGTGCGCACCGCAGCGGATTTCGCCGTCGAGGCGCAGCGCGCCGTCGGCGTGCCGCAGCAGCGCGAGCAGCGCGGGCAGCGGTGCGGGGTCTTCGAGGTCGAACAGCAGGTCGAGGTCGCTGTCGTCACGCAGACAGGGTTTGCCGCTGAGCGACTGCCACAGCAGCGAACCGTAGACGCGCGGCGTGATGCCAAGCGCGGTGCAGCGCTCGGCGAACGCATGCAGCGACGGCCGGTGAGCGGCCGGCAGTGCGTCGAGCAACGACGCGAGCGGTGGCGGTGGCGTGCTGCGTTCGACGTCGGCGCGCGCCGCCGTCAGCGATACGCGACGGCGCACCCCAGTGCCGGGCAAGGTGAGACCGAGGCGCACGCGCTCGGTCGGCAGGTCGTCACTGCGCGCACAGACCAGCGGTCTGCCGGCCCTGCGCCAGGCTTCGACATCGGCGGCAGCTGCTGCGCTGCAGGCGGCGGGAGTCACCGCCGCGCCGGCGCGCAGCCAGACCAGGTCGTGACGGCGCAGGCGGTGCATGGTCAGGCGTCGAGCGGTACGCCGGCGACGCGCTCGGCCACCGGCTGCGCCAGCGTGCGGCCGCCGCGTTCGCGTCCGAGTGCGGCGCGGCGGTCCTCGCCGCCGGCTTCGGCGATGGCCTGCTGCAGCGCCTGCGGCCAGTCGTCGCTGTCGGACCACAGCGCGTGGATGGCGCCCATGCGCGCGTAATTGCTGGCGCCCGGCGCGAACACCGGCGAGCTCTGCGCCAGCGCTTCCAGTCGCTCGGGCGCGATCTTGGTCACGCGCGCCATCGCACGCAGATCCATCACCTTCACCTGGGCATCGGGCAGCGCGCAGATGCGGTCGGCCAGCAGGCCGAAGGCAAGGAAGCCGCCGCTGACCGCTTCGCCGTGGATCAGCGTCACCAGCCGGTGACCGCTGCGGCGGGCGAGGTCGACGCAGCGCGCCATGTGGGCGAAATAGCCGTTCAGGCCCAGCAGCTCCTCATGGCGCGACAGCGCCTGGCCCTGGGTCGATGCGATGAACACGATGGGGCGCGGGTCGCCGCTCACCTGATCGGCGCGCACCGCGTCGAGCACTGCCTGCGACAGTTTCAGCGCCATGTCGGTGGTGAGCGCTGCGCGGTCGCGGGTGCCGATCACGTGCACGCGGCCGGCTGCGGATTCGGCGTGGCCGGCGAGGTTGTGCCCGTCGAACGCGACCGTGTGGCCGGTCGGAAACAGGCGGTCGAGCAGGGCGTTCATGCGGCCTCCGTCGGCGAAAGAGGAGCGAGCAGGCGGTTGAAATCGGCGGCGTCCAGCATCGGGATGACCGCGGGATCGGGCAGGCCGAGCGCGCGCCAGATATCCAGGCCGTCGCGCGCATCGGCGTGGCGCGCAGCGCGCAGCGTCAGCGCCCGCTGGTCGGCGTCGAGCGCGGCGAGGTCGCGCGTCGGCACCGGCCGCGCGAGCAGCGCGCGCGCGGCGTCGCGGAAGGCGGCGATGTCGTCGTCCACCAGCAGGGCGGCGTCGCCGAGGCTGCGCCTGAGCTTGCCGCCGGTCACCCGCCACACGAGAGCGCGGTCCTTCGAATCGAATTCATCGACGCCCTTCACCGTCTCGATCACCTCGGGGCCGGACAGGCCGAGACGGCCCTCTTCCGACATGACGAGCGCGTCGCACAGCCGGGCGACGATGCCCATGCCGCCGAAGGCGCCGCACGATCCGCCGATCAGGCCGTAGACCGGGATGCCGTCGGCGCGTGCGGCGAGCAGTGCGCGCATCAGTTCTGAAATCGCGATCAACCCGGCATTGGCTTCGTGCAGTCGCACGCCACCGGAGTCGATGGCCAGCAGCACTGCCGCCGGCCGTGTGTGGCGAGCGCGCTCGAACAGGCCGCGCAGTTTGGCACCGTGGATTTCGCCGACGGCGCCGCCGTTGAACTCGCCCTGCTGGGCGCCGACCAGCACCGGCCGGCCGTCGAGCGTGGCTTCGCCGACCACGACGCCGTCGTCGAAGGCGACCGGCAGATCGAGCGCGGCCAGATGCGGGCTGGTGAGCCGTTCGTGCGGACCGCACAGCTCGCGGAAGCTGCCGGCGTCGACCAGGCCGGCGATGCGGGCGCGGGCGTCGGCTTCGAACCAGGAATGTCGTTGCAGGCGGCTCATGCGCGGTCCTCCAGCGCTTCCAGCGCCTGGTCGAGGCGCAGGCTAACGACGGCCGGTGTCGCGCCGGCGTCGTTGATCGCGAGCGCGAGGCCGCCGGCGGCGTGACGGGCGACCGCGTCGGCGAGCACCGCCTCCCAGGTGTCGCGGAAGCCGTGCGCAGAGGTGTTCACTTCGATGTCGCAGCGGTCGGCCATGCTGCCGCGGTCGACCAGGATTTCCAGATTGCCGGAGGACACGACGCCGCACAGCGCGGCGGCCGCGTCAGCGCGCGCGCAGGGCGCACTCGGCAACGAAAGGGTGAAACGTTCCATGTCGGGTCTCCGGTCACCAGTTGCGGAAGCGGCGCGGCGGGTCGTACAGGCCGCCGGAGGCGCGCACCAGATCCTTGATGCTGCGTGCGGCGAGCAGGTCGCGTGTGGCGTCGCGCTTGTCGATGCCGATGTCTTCGGGGCGGCGGATGACGCCGCGGTCGCGCAGGTTCTCGACCATGCGCGCATCGCGCGCGCGGCCCACCAGCGTGTAGCCGGCCACACCGCGTATCGCCTGTTCGCGTTCGGCGGCGCTGCGGCACAGCAGCAGGTTGGCGATGCCCTCTTCGGTCACGATGTGGGTCACGTCGTCACCGTGGATCATGATAGGCGGCAGGTCCATGCCCATGTCCTCCATCAGCTGCCAGGCGTCCAGCCGATCTACGAAGGCCGGCGCCATGTGTTCGCGGAAGGTTTCGACCGTTTGCACCACCAGCTTCTGGCCGCGCGTGGCGATGGCGTCGCCGGCGCGCTCGCGGCCGGCGCGCAGCCAGGCCGGACTGGCGTGGCGCCGCCCGCGTGCATCCGAACCCATGTTCGGCGCGCCGCCGAAGCCGGCGATGCGGCCCAGCGTGGCGGTCGAACTGTTGCCGGCGAGGTCGATCTGCAGCGTCGAGCCGATGAACATGTCGCAGGCGTAGAGGCCGGCGGTCTGGCAGAAGGCGCGGTTGGACCGCATGCTGCCGTCACGGCCGGTGAAGAACACGTCGGAGCGGGCGGCGACGTAGTTCTCCATGCCGACTTCGGAGCCGAAGCTGTGCACCGATTTGACGAAGCCCGCCTCGATCGCCGGGATCAGCGTCGGGTGCGGGTTCAGTGCCCAGTGGCTGCAGATCCTGCCGCGCAGGCCCAGCGATTCGGCGTAGGTGGGCAGCAGCAGTTCGATCGCCGCGGTGTCGAAGCCGATGCCGTGATTCAGGCGCTGCACGCCGTACTCGGCGTAGATGCCCTTGATCGCCATCATCGCCATCAGCACCTGGATTTCGGTGATCTGTGCCGGGTCGCGGGTGAACAGCGGCTCGATGTAGTTGGGCCGCGGCGCGACCACGAAGGCGTCGGTCCAGTCGGCCGGGATGTCGACGCGCGGCAGGCGATCCAGCTTTTCGTTCACCTGCGCGATGACGAGGCCGTGGCGGAAGGCGGTCGCCTCGACGATGGCCGGCGTGTCCTCGGTGTTCGGGCCGAGGTAGAGGTTGCCGTCGGCGTCCGCCGCCTGCGCGGCGATCAGGCACACGTCGGGGGTGAGATCGACGAAGTAGCGGCCGAACAGTTCGAGGTAGGTGTGGATGGCGCCGATGGCGATGCGCCGTTCCTCGACCAGCCGTGCCAGCCTGTTCGCCTGCGGGCCGGAGAACGAGAAGTCGAGCCGGTTCGCGATGCCGCGCTCGAACACGTCGATGTGCGCCGGCAGCGCCAGCACCGACTGCACCATGTGCAGATCGTGCAGGCGCTCGGGCGAGCAGTCGGCCAGCGATTCGGCGAGGAAGTCGGCCTGTTTCTGGTTGTTGCCTTCGAGGCAGACGCGGTCGCCCGGCTCGATCGCCGCTTCCAGCGCGGCGACGATGTCGGCCGCGGCGATCTGGCGGCCGCGGGTGAGCGGCGCCAGCCGTTCGAGCCGGCGCGCCCGGCGCGCCGCACGTTGATTCCAGGGCGCGCCCATCTTCAGCTCCCCTGGTAGTGGTCGGGCAGCCACATCGCGATGCCCGGCATCAGGCACAGCAGCAGCACCGCCAGCAGCATGAGCCAGATGAAGGGCAGCACGCCCTTCATGATGGCCTTGAGCGGGATGTCGGGTGCGATGCCGTTGATGACGAACAGGTTCAGCCCGACCGGCGGCGTGACCAGACCGGCTTCCAGCATGATGGTCATGATGACGCCGAACCAGATCAGGTCGAAGCCGTGCGTATTCAGCGCCGGCAGGATGATGGGCGTCACCATCAGGATGATGGCCACCGGCGGCAGGAAAAAGCCGAGCACCAGCAGCAGCACGCACACCGCGAGGAAGAAGCCCCACTTGCCTATCGGCAGCGTCACAAGCCACTGTGCCGCTTCCTGGGTAATGTTCAGATTGCTCATCACCCAGGTGTAGAGGAAGGACATGCCGATGATCATCATGATCATGCAGCTTTCCTTCACCGTGCCGTTCAGGATGACCTTCAGGTCGGCCCAGCGGTAGCACTTGTAGATGGTCATCACCATCAGCAGCGAGAAGAAGGCGCCGATACCGGCCACTTCCGACGGCGTCGCCCAGCCGCCGTACAGCGCGATCATGACGATGGCGATGACGGCGAGGAAGGGCGCGAAGCGCGGCAGCGATTCCAGACGTTCCGCCCAGCTGTAATGCTCCTCCTGCAGCAGCGCGTGCGAACCGTCGCCACCGGCGTCGGCCGACGCGCGCGCCTGCGCCTTTTCCTTCTTGTAGCGCCACATGACGTAGAGCGCGAACAGCAGCGTCAGCAGCAGGCCCGGGCCGACACCGGCCATGAACAGCTTGCCGATCGACTGTTCGGTGGCCAGGCCGTACAGGATGAGCGTCAGGCTGGGCGGGATCAGGATGCCCAGCGTGCCGCCGGCGGCGATCAGGCCGGTGGACAGGCCATCCGAGTAGCCGCGGCTGCGCATCTGCGGAATGCCCGAGCTGCCGATGGCCGAGCAGGTCGCCGGGCTGGAGCCGCACATCGCCGAGAACACCGAACAGGCCAGCGTGTTGGCGACACCGAGGCCGCCCGGTACGCGGTAGAGCCAGCGGTTCAGCGATGCGTAGAGGTCTTCGCCGGCGCGCGACTTGCCGATCGCCGCGCCCATCAGCACGAACAGCGGGATGGTGAGCAGCGTGAAGTTGTCGAGTTCGGCGTAGATGGTTTCGGTCACCAGCGCCAGCGACGACAGCGGCATGAAGAACAGCATGAACAGCAGGGCCACGCCACCGAGCGCGAAAGCGATCGGCATGCCCGAGAACAGGCCGACGAAGGTGGCGACGGCGAACAGCAGAGACAGCGTGAGCATGTCCATGTCAGGCCTCCTTGCGGCGCAGCGTCTGCAGCGCCAGTTCGAGTGTCAGCGTGGTCATGCCGAGCGCGACGAAGAGATACGGAATCCACAGCTTCGGGCCCCACAGCGAGGGACTGGTCTTGCCGTCGGCCCAGGCCTCGTGAAAGAACTCCCAGGCGTTGAAGGCGACGAAGCCGCAGAAGGCGAAGGTGAGTACGTCGGCCAGCCGCTGCCGCAGCCGGTTGATACCGGCGGGCAGCATGGTGTCGAGCAGGTCGATCGCCACATGGCCGCGTTCGGCCTGGGTGTGGGCCGCACTCATGAAGGTGGAAATGATGAGCAGCATGACGCATAGCTCGATTTCCCAGTCTGTGGGCCACTTGAGCCAGTAGCGCACCGCGACCTGCCACACCAGGATGCCGGCCGCCACGATGATGACGGCGCCCGACAGATAGGCGGCAAGCCGGTTGAACCGGCGCAGCGCGCCGGCAATCAGCGAGAACATGATGGAACCCTCCCCAGGCCGGTCGCGTTACTTGACCGAAGTGGCCATGTCCATCCAGGTCTTGCCGTCCTTCACTTTCTCGGCAAAGTCCTTCCACGAGGTCTTCTGGGCGAGCGCGCGCCACTGGTTGAACGCGGCCTCGTCCATGTCCACCACCTTGATGCCGGCCTTGGCGAACACTTCGGCGGCGCGCTCGTCGTCCTTCTTCGCCTCTTCCATCGCGAACTTCTCCAGGCTCAGGCCGACCTCGACCAGCACCTTCTGCTGTTCGGGCGTGAGCTTGTTGAAGGTGTTCATCGAAATGAGCAGCGGCTCGAACATGTACCAGAAGCTGTGATCGCGACCGGTGGTGAAGGACTTCGACGTTTCGTACAGGCGGAAGCTGATGTGCGAGGTGGAGGAGGTCAGAGCGGCGTCGAGCACCTTGGACTGCATGCCGCTGTAGATCTCGTTCGACGGCACGTTGGTGATGGCGGCGCCGGCTTCCTTCAGCATCACGTCCATTTCGCGGCTGCCGCCCCGGAACTTGCTGCCCTTCACGTCTGCCGGGGTGACCATGGGCTGTCCGGCCGAGGCGATGCCGCCGGCCTGCCACACCCAGGTCAGGATCTTCATGCCCTTCTCTTCCAGATGCTTTTCGAGCCGCTGGCCGATGGGCGAGGTGCGCCAGCGCAGGCCCTGCTCGTAGGAGGTGATCAGCGCCGGCATCAGCGTCAGGTTCACTTCCGGCACTTCGCCGCCGCCGTAGGCCAGCGGAAGGACCGACATGTCCAGCACGCCCTTGCGCAGCGCGCCGAACTGGGTGTTGGTCTTCATCAGCGAATTGCCGGGATAGACGGTGATCTTGACCTGACCCTGGGTGCGCTTCTCGACTTCGGCGGCAAACTGCTTGGCGAGCCGGTCGCGGAAGTCACCGTCGGGTGTGGTGGATGCAGGGAACTGGTGCGACAGCTTCAGGGTGGTCTGGGCAAGCGCAGGCTGGGCTGCGCCCAGGCCGATGGCCAGCAGGGATGCGGAAAGGGTGGTCGCGACAAAGCCGCGCAGGACGGAACGGCGCTGGGATTTCATGCAAGTCTCCTCCAGTCGATTGGATGCATGGTGGTGATGCCGCACCCCCTTGTTCTGTTCGCTGGGGGCTCCTTCGCGGCGGATACGTCAGATCAGTTCATGTATGTAGAAAAGTCAAACGTGTATACACGATAGGATTCGGTGTATTCAGAGTCAAGCTTTGTCTATACTTTTTTGTAATGAGCAAGGAGCCCCACATGGATCACGCCCCGGCGCCACTGCGCCTGTCCGAACAGCTGTGCGAAAAGATCGAGGAACAGATCGTCACTGGCGCGCTGCGTCCCGGCGCCCGGCTCGACGAGCAGGAGCTGGCGGCGGAGTTCGGCGTGTCGCGCACGCCGATACGTGAGGCGCTGATCCAGCTGGCGTCGGCCGGGCTGGTCGACACGCGCCCGCGGCGCGGCGCAGTGGTGGCGGAGATCGAGCCACACCGCCTGTGCGAAATGTTCGATGTGATGGCGGAACTGGAGGCGATGTGCGCGCGGCTGGCGGCGCGCCGCATCACCGAGGACGAGATCGCGTCGCTGCGGGCGGCGCACCAGGCCTGCGAGGCGGCGCGCGACGCCGACAACCCGGACGCCTACTACTGGCTCAACGAGCAGTTCCACCGCAATATCTATATGGCGAGCCACAACGGCTTCCTCGCCGAACAGGCGATCAGCCTGCACCGCCGGCTGCGTCCCTACCGCCGGCTGCAGCTGCGCGTGCGCAACCGGATGAAGGTTTCCTATTCGGAGCACCAGTCCATCGTCGACGCCATCGTCGCCGGCGATGGCGACCTGGCCGCCGACCGCATCCGTGGTCACATCCAGGTGCAGGGCGAGCGCTTCACCGACCTGGTGGCGTCGGTCAGGCAGCTGGCGGCACAACCGGTGCAATGAAACAGGGTGAGGCGGGCGTTTGTGTTTATGAGAATGCCGAGTTCGTTCAATAAAACAAGGGGTTGAATTGCACCTTCCGTTAAGGTAAAAACTTTTATATTAAGTTTTCGACCTTGGACATGAGCGTTCGGACGGCATGGTCGTTTTACGGGCGTCGAGCCGAGCTGCAGCAGATGCAGAGCATTCTCGAACGCCGCCGCTGGTTCTTCCTGCAGATTTCAGGGCGTCGTCGCATCGGCAAGACGGCTCTGATACAGGAAGCCTTGCGCGCCGCTGGCGTCGCACGGACGCTGTACATCCAAATTCCCGACTCGGACCCGGCTGGCGTGGTGGCCGCGTGCAACGGCTATCTCGAAACCTTCGGCATCGAAGGGCGGGTGACCAGCCTTGGCGAGCTGGCCCTGCTGATCGGACGACTTGCGGAAGAGGGTTTCGTCGTCGCTCTCGACGAGTTTCAGTATTTCCATCGCAAGCAGCTCGCCGACTTCTGCTCGCTGCTGCAGGCTGAGGTCGACCGCCTGGCCGCGAAAGCGGCCGATGTGCCCGGCGGCCTGATCGTGCTCGGCTCCCTGCACGCAGAAATGACGGCCCTGCTCGAGGACAGGGACGCGCCCTTATTCAACCGGACGACGGACACACTGGAACTGGGGCACCTCGATATCGCATCGGTGCTGGAAATCCTGCGTGCACATTCCGATGACGATCCCTGGCGCCTGCTCTTCCTGTGGAATCTGTTCGAGGGCGTGCCGAAGTTCTATCGCGATGCGTTCGAGCAGGGCGTTCTGGGAGCGGACCGGAGGACAGTGCTGCGCAGCCTGTTCTTTTCCAGTTCATCGCCGTTGCGCAACGAGGCCGACAACTGGTTCCTGCGCGAGCTGCGCGGCCGTTACGACATGGTTCTGCAGTTCCTGGCGAAGCACCCCGGATGCACCAACGCCGACATCGAGGCGGCGATGGCGGATCTGTCCGGCCCCGGCGAGGTGCGTCAGGTCGGCGGCTATCTGAAGATACTGTCCGAGCGCTATCGCATGATAGAGCGGCGTCTGCCCATATTCGCCCCGCCGAGGGCGCGAAGCGGCCGCTACTACATCCGCGACAATTTCCTTCGCGCCTGGCTGTCGGCCCTGCAGCGCCCGGTGTCTGCCGTCGCATTCCGACCGGTCGAGGGCCTGATCGATCAGGCCGACGAGCGGCTCGCGGAGGTCGAAGGCCATGCGCTCGAAGATCTGGTCGGTCAGATATACGAAGAACGCAGCCGTCGTGGCATGGGCGATTTCCCGCTGAGCGAGCGTATCCAGGGCTACTGGGACCGATCGGACGTCGAAATCGATCTGGTCGCGATCAACGAGGATGAATGCCGTATCCGTTTTGGCTCGTGCAAACGCAACCCGCTACGCTTGCTCGCCTCGGTCGAGGGGCTACGGACCAGCGCCGGGCGGTTTCTGCAGGCGCACCCGCGTTTCGCTGGCTGGACGGTCGAGTACGTGGCGATCGCTCCCGAGGTCGATCCGGTGCTGAGCGCCAATCTGCAGGTTGCAGGCGTGACCGTCCAGAGCTTGCGCGATCTGACGGCGGACATGTAGGCGGGCGAAGCTGTGGCGCCGCCTTGTACAAGGCCACGCCGCACGCCATAATCCGCGGCATGCGCCCGACGATCATCATTCCTGCTCCGTATTCCGGCCTGCGTTGGCGCAAGCCTGCCGCCTGAACCGCCCTCCCGGCACGCCCTGCGTGCGCCCCAGCCCTCCCTTCACCATCCGCCCGTCGTCGCCGGCCGTATCTGTCCGTGCGCCGGATGCCGCGAAGGTTGAGAATGCTCCGAAACACGGCCATCGGAAGAAGCCACCATGCTGTTGATGATCGACAATTACGACTCCTTCACCTACAACCTCGTGCAGTACTTCGGCGAACTCGGTGAGGACGTTCGCGTGTTCCGCAATGACGAGATCACGCTTGAACAGATAGACGCGCTGAAGCCGGACCACATCGTGGTGTCGCCCGGCCCTTGTTCGCCCAACGAGGCGGGGGTGTCGGTGCCACTGATCAAGGCCTTTGCCGGCAAGTACCCCATCCTCGGCGTCTGCCTCGGCCACCAGAGCATAGGCGCGGCCTTCGGCGGCGACGTGGTGCACGCCAAGGTGGTGATGCACGGCAAGACCGCCGCCATCCACCATCTGGACAAGGGCATGTTCCGCGGCCTGCCCAACCCCTTCACCGCCATCCGCTACCACTCGCTGGCGGTGTCGCGCGACACGCTGCCGGACTGCCTGGAAGTGACCGCCTGGACCGACGACGGCGAAATCATGGGCATGCGGCACAAGACGCTGGCGATCGAAGGCGTGCAGTTCCATCCGGAATCCATCCTGACCGAGCACGGTCACCAGATGCTGAAGAACTTCCTCGACGAGTGGAGGGCCGGCGCATGACGTTCACCCCGAAACAGGCGCTCGAGCGAGTGATCGAGCACCGCGAAATCTTCCGCGACGAAATGACCGCGCTGATGCGCCAGATCATGACCGGCGAGGTGTCGCCGACGCTGATCGCCGCCATCCTGATCGGTCTGCGCGTGAAGAAGGAAACGGTGGGCGAGATCGCTGCCGCGGCGATGGTGATGCGCGAACTGTCGATGAAGGTGCCGGTGGACAACACCCAGACTCTGGTCGACACCTGCGGCACCGGCGGCGACGGTGCGCACACCTTCAACATTTCCACCGCGTCGATGTTCGTCGCCGCGGCGGCCGGTGCGCGCGTGGCCAAGCACGGCGGGCGCGCCAGTTCGTCGCAGAGCGGTTCGGCCGACGTGCTGGAGGCTCTGGGCGTCAATCTGAACCTGACGCCGGCCCAGGTTTCGACCTGCATCGAACAGGTGGGCGTCGGTTTCATGTTCGCGCCCAACCACCACAGCGCGATGAAGCACGCCGCACCGGTGCGGCGCGAGCTGGGCGTGCGCACCATGTTCAACATCCTCGGTCCGCTGACCAATCCGGCCGGCGCGGCCAACCAGGTGATGGGCGTGTTCCACGCCGACCTGGTCGGCATCCTGGCGCGCGTGCTGAAGGAGCTGGGCTCGCGCAACGTGATGGTGGTGCATGGCCGCGACGGGCTGGACGAACTGTCGATCAGCGGCGACACCTTCGTCGGCGAACTGCGCGACGGCGAGGTGAAGGAATACACCGTGCATCCGTCGGACTTCGGGCTGACGGTGCACGCGCTCGACACGCTGCGCGTAGCCGATGTGCAGGCCTCGCGCGACATGCTGCTGGCCGCACTTGACGGCACGCTCGCGCCGGCGCGCGACATCGTGCTGCTCAATGCCGGCGCGAGCCTCTATGTGTCGGGCGTGGCGGACAGCCTGCGCGACGGCGTCGATCGGGCGCGCGAAGCCATTGAATCCGGCGCGGCGCGGCAGCGTCTCGACAAGCTGGTCGAGCTGTCGCGCTCGTTCGCGAACTGAGGTCGCTGATGTCAGACATCCTGCAGAAAATCCTCGCCACCAAGCGCGAGGAAATCGCCGCCGGTCTTGCCACGGAAACGATGGCAGCGCTGCGCGCGCGCGCCGATGTGCAGGCACCGACGCGCGATTTCGTCGCGGCGCTGAACACGCGCGTGGCGGCGAAGAAGCCGGCGGTGATCGCCGAAGTGAAGAAGGCCAGCCCGTCCAAGGGCGTGCTGCGCGCCGACTTCCGGCCGGCCGATATCGCCCGGTCTTACGAGGCAGGCGGCGCGGCCTGCCTGTCGGTGCTGACCGACCGTCAGTACTTCCAGGGCAGTCCGGACTATCTGGTCGAGGCGCGTGCCGCCTGCAGCCTGCCGGTGCTGCGCAAGGATTTCATCATCGACCCTTATCAGGTGGTCGAGGCGCGGGCGATGGGCGCGGACTGCATCCTGCTCATCGTCGCCGCCTTCCTGCCGCCCTCGGGCGAAGCCGACGCGGCGCAGCGGGCCCGTGCGGTCGCCGACATGCGCGCGCTCGAGTCGCTGGCGAAGGAACTGGGCATGGCGGTGCTGGTGGAAAGCCACGACGCCGGCGAACTGGACCTCGCGCTGCAGCTCGATACGCCGCTGATGGGCATCAACAACCGCAGCCTGCGCACCTTCGAAGTGTCGCTGGATTTCACGCTGTCGCAGCTTGAGCGCATTCCGGCCGACCGCGTGGTCATCACCGAAAGCGGCATCCTCGCAACGGAACACGTCGCGGCCATGCGGGCCCGCGACGTGCACGCCTTCCTGGTCGGCGAAGCCTTCATGCGCGCCGCCGACCCGGGGGCCGAGCTGGCGCGCCTGTTCGGCACCGCCTGAGCGGACTTTAGCCGCGCGTTGCTTCCGGCGGGCGCGGACCGTCGCCGTGGCGGTGCTTGCCGTGGTGACCGTGGCGGCCGCCCATGGCGGCCAGCGACTTGGCTGCCTCCTTGCGTTGTGCCGGCGTCAGCACTTCGGCCAGATCGGCCATCGTGCGCGTCATCACCTTCGATGCTTCATCCATCTGCGCATGGCGGGCGGCGCGTTGCTGCTCGATCTGGCCGCGATCTATCGTGTCGGCCGACAGCAGTGCCAGCATCTGCTGACGGTCGTCGGCGCGGCCAGCGTGCAGCTTCTTCATTTCCTCGCCTGACGCCTTGACGATGTCACGGGCGCGCGCCTTCTGTTCCTCGCTGGCGCCGACCTTCGTGAACACGCGCTCAACCATCTGTTCCATCCGCTTGCCCATCGCTTCCGGGCCGTGGTGGCGCTCGCCGTGCTTGACCGGGTGGGCGCCGCCGTCGGCGCCCGGGTGCGCCTGTGCCGGCACATTCACGGCAATCAATCCGGCCAGCGCACCGGCGCTGGCAAGTCCGGCAAACCAGCGGCCGCGGACAGATGATTTTTCAGGGGTTTTCATGTTCGGTATCTCCATTCGCCGGAACGCTCCGGCAGCGAAGCCAGCTTGTGCCGCTGCTGTGAACCCTGATTTCGAGTGGCGTAACCATTTGTAAAGGTTGACGCCCCGAACGCGATTCCGGCACCGGCGTTCGAGTTGCGGGCGAAATGGGCGACGTTGCTCTGCAACGACGCCGTGACCCACGCCGCATCCCAGTATTGGCGCGGGTTTCCGTCGATTCGCTGCGGTATGATCAATCGCAGATACCGTCTCAAGAACGGCCGATAAACCAAAGAGGTCAGCGCCGGGCTCAGGCCCGGCGTCCAATAACATCGTCCAGTCCGCATGACAGCCCCCGCCGCCCGCGCGATCGACTGTGCCATGCTGTCCGGTCTGCCTTCGCTGCCGCTTCTTGCGGACGTGGCACTCGGACTGCGTGCGCTGCCGGCCGGCGTTCCGTCCCTCAATGCGCTGCTGCGCCTCGATCCGGCCTGGGTGCTGCGTCTGCTGCGCGCGTCGCAGCTGATCGCCACGCCCGCCGGCGACGGCGGCGCAGGGCGGCGCATCGACGCGGTGATCGACGCCTGCGGAAATGCGCTGATACAGGTGGCGCTGCTCGACGCGCGCGGGCGCGTTCAGCGCAGCGGTGTCGATCTTGCCGGGCATCACGCCTTCTGGGCGCACTCCATACTGAGCGCCGAAATCGCCCGTGAACTTGCTGCTGCGGGCGGTCGCTGCGATCCGGACGAGAGCTTCATCGCGGGCCTGCTGCTCGACGTCGCACTGCCGCTGCTGGCGGCGGCACCCGGTGGTGGCGAGCGGCACGCGCAGCGGCCGACCGAACACGAACTGGCCACGCTCGAAACCGCCTATGGCGGCGAACATCACGGCGAGGTCGGCGCAGCGCTGCTGTCTGCCGACTGGTCGGCCGGACTGGCCGATGCACTGCGTTTCTCCCACGCCGACGGCGCGCTCTTCGTCGATGCGCCTGAGCATCTGCGCCTGGCGCGCGCTGTCGAAGAACTGGCCGGTGGCGGTGCTGCCGACACGACGCAGCAACGGGCGCTCGCACAACGCCTGGCCGGGCTGTCGGCCGATGCGCTCGACAGCGCGCTGCAGGCGGCGCACAGCCGCGCGCTCGAGCGCTGCCGGCTGATCGAGGTGGACGCCGCAGACACGCTGTTCCCGGCCGGTGCGCCCTATCGTCCAGGCTTCGGCGTCGCCGACGCACAGCCGGACGACAGCGCCGCGCTGACCGGCTTTGCACGCGCCGGGCTGTTCGGTCAGGTGTATGCGCGCGGCGACGAGTCCGCACTGTGGACCATGCTGAAGCTGGCGTCGGCATTGCTGCTCGACCTGCCGGCGCCGCAGATATTGCGAGCCGGGCAGGGCGGCAGCGCCTTCGTGCCCATCGCGGAGCAGGGCGAGAACGCACCGCACATCGACCTCGCGCAGCCAGGGCTTGAGGGCGTCTGGCGCCAGCTTTCGTCGGGCGCGGGCTGGCTGTGCAGCGACGCGCGCGAGGCCGCTGCGCTGCCGGTCAGCCTGCAGCGCCTGCTGCGTGTGTCGCCCAGGCAGACCGGCCTGATCCAGCCGCTATGCAGCGAAGCGGGTGTCGAGGCGCTCGCGCTCTACCACTTCCCGGCCAGTTTCACGCCCGCGCTGATGCGCCGCAGCGACGAACTGCACGCGCTGGCCGAAGGCGCGGCTCGCGCCCTGCACCAGCAGCAGCTGCGTCTGCGCGAACTGGGCGAACTGCGACAGGGTATGGTCGAGCAGTACGCCGTGCATGCGCGCCAGTTGCGCGGCGACCTGCATACGCCGCTCGGCCTGATGCGGCATCAGATCAAGTCGATGCGCCTGAAGATGGGTGCCGATGCGATGGTCGATTCCGAACTGACGGTGTTCGGCGACCAGATCGATCGCATCGACACCGTGCTGCGTCAGTTCGAGGGCCGTCCGCCCGACGTGTCGGCCGACGCCCAGCGCATCGACCTCAACCAGCTGATGGAACAGACGGTGGCCGAGGTCGAGGAGCGCGTGCTGCGCGCCCGCTCGATCTCGACCGAACTGCATCTCGACGCGGCGCTGCCGCCGCTGCATCTGCCGCTGCGCGAACTGCGCGAGCTGCTGCACGCGCTGCTGGCGATCAGCGCCGAACAGGTCGGCACCTCCGGTCGCATCGCGGTCAGCACGGCAGAGGGCCTCAACCTCAATGGCTCGCTGTTCGTCGAGGTCCGGGTGCGCGATTTTGGCCGCGGCATGGATGCCGCACGTGTGTCGGCGCTGTTTGCGCCGGACGGCAGCGGTGTCAACCGGGCGACGCCGGCGCACGCGCTGGCGCTGGCCCGCTCGCTCGGCGGTTCGCTGTCGTGCAAGAGCGCGGTCGGTCAGGGCACCGTGTTCCAGCTGCTGCTGCCGCGCACCACCCGTCGCCCGGCGGCGGCGGCGGTTCAGCTCTGACCGTCAGGCCGCCTTCCAGCGGCTGTTGGCGTTCACATGCTGGGCGAGGAAATCCATCTGGTCGGCTAGGATGTTGCGGTTGCTGAGGATGAGGTACTCGGCCTTGTTCGGCACGTAGGGCGCGTACATCAGCTGCATCCGCGCCTGCTCGGGCGTGCGGCCGCTCTTGCGCTGGTTGCAGGGCCGGCAGCAGGTCACGACGTTCATCCACAGGTCGCGCCCACCTTGCGACACCGGCACGATGTGGTCGCGCGTCAGTTTCTGGTAGGAGAACTCGCCGCCGCAGTAGCCGCAGATCGAGCGGTCGCGGTGGAACAGCTCGCGGTTGTTCAGCGGCGGCACCGCCGTCTGCAGCTTGTGCGCGTGGCTGCGACCCTTGATCGCGATGATGCTGTTGGTGCGGATGAAGGACTGCTCGCCGGTGACGCGATTGATGCCGCCGCGGATCTCGAACTCGTGGCTGCCGGCCACCCAGGCCACCAGGTCCTTGGAGTGATAGAAAACGGCATGCTGCCAGCTGACCCAGCGGTGCGGTACGCCGTTGGCGTCGAGGGTCAGTATCCACGGGTGCGACGGGCGTCGCACTTCGTAAACTATGCTCCGGGGTGGGTGCTCCAGCATGATCGTCTTACGCGTCCTCGGTCTGAAATCGGTCAGTCGAAGTGAAACGTGTGTCGTCACGCATCCGCCCGGCGACGCGGGAAACGTTGCCGCGCAAGGTGCTCGGACACTTTAGCAAAGGAAGATGAATTTGCAACCGCGTCAATCATTTGCGAAGCATCGTCCGATGGGCTGCGCACTGGCGCTGTCGGCCCTGCTGCATCTGCTGATTTTCTGGCCGCTGCCGTCCGTGGCACCGCAGCCCAGCCAGAGCGTGCTCCGGCTCGCACTGAAGCCGGACGACCGGAGCGCCGTGCCGGCGCAGGACAGCGCGACCGGGGGCCCGGGCGTGGTGGTGGGCGAACCGCGCCCGGCGCCGGTTTCGGCGACCGGAACGACCGTCGCGGCTGCACCGACGCCGCCTGCCGCCGCCGAGCCGGCGCTGCCGGCGCCGGGCGATGACGCGCTGCGGGCGCTGCGCTATGCGCTGGCGCGGGTGGTAGTCGCCGATGGATGGGCGACCGATGGGCGCGCCGCGTCGATGTCGGTGCAGCTGCATGTGCTGGCGCGACGGGTAGTCGGTGTCGACCTCGCGCGCAGCAGCGGCCGTGACGAGGTCGACGCGGCGGTGCTGGCCGCCTTCAAGGCAGCGGCCGGGCGGGCCGTAATACCGACGTCGCTTCCGGCGCACGGGTTTACCGTAGAACTCGAGCTGGAAGCGGGAGATGCCGCCCGTTCCGATGATGCCGAGCCACCGCTACCCGGTTGAACCCTCGACACCGTCAGCAGCGCACCTGCTGGCGGCAGAAGCTGTCCATCGCGACCACCCGCGTGGTTGCGCCGACCGGCTTCATCGCGCGGTCGCCACCGTGATCCAGTGCCAGCCGGAAGCCGAAGCTCTGGAAGAAGCGGTCGAACACGTCGGCGCCCAGCGTGGCGACCGCCACCAGTTCGTCGCGTTCCGCCATGTATTCGAGCACGATGCCGGCCAGCGGCTGCGGCGCCGGGCCTTCGAGTACGCGCGCGCCGGCGGCCGGATCGAACTGGCTGTGTTCGGAGCAGCAGTGGATCACCCGCGCGCGGCGGCTGTGTGCAGTCGCTTCGTCACGGTAGGAGATGAAACTGATGTCCCGTGTCGGATGCGTGAGCTTGTGCGAGCATATGGCCGAGTAGGCGACGATGGACTGGGCGCGGCCGACGCCACCGGGCCAGTCGTACTGTCGCCCGTCAGCGGTACGCAGCTTCGTCGTGCCTTCGACCTTCCTGCCCAGATCCAGCAGGAAACAGGGCGTGGCCGGATACGGCCACTGGAATACATAATTGACGCCCGGCTTGAGCGAGGACGCCTTCAGCGGGCGACCTTCGCCGTCGGTCAGCACGCTGCGCGGGTACTCCCGCGCCACGGCGGCTCGCGCGGGCAGGTTCAGTCCGGCCAGTCCGCAGGCGGCGCTGCACGCGGCGATAAAGCTGCGTCTTTCCATCATCACGCTCCACAGGAAACATTCGTGCGGCAGTCGTTGAAAACTAGAAAGTGCCGCCGCGGTAGTCAAGCCGGCCGGAGACAGAATTGAGCACGCCGCCGCAGTCGCTGCAGGCGCCGTCGGAGCAGGCCGATCCGTCGGCCGGGCGCGCCCGCGCGCCGGGCCAGGGTGTGGTCATCAATCTGCTGATCGCCGTCGCCTACTGCCTGCTTGCCGCACTCAGCTTCCGGCTGCGCGACGTCGTGTCGGGTCAGATGCCGATGTGGGCGCCGATGGGGCTCGCGCTGTTCGCGCTGCTGCAGGGCGGCACGCGCTGGCTGCCCGGCGTGGTCGTTGGCGTGCTTGCGTCGGCGGTGCTGGCGCGTCAGGGTGCGGCGATGATCGTGCTGTTCTCCGCCGGCCAGATACTTGCGCCGTGGGCCGGTGCGGCGCTGTTGCGGCGCCTGACCGCGCGACCGACCGATCTGCTCGAACGCACCGACGGCGCGCTCAAGCTGATCGCCGTGATCTACCTGATGGCGGTGCCCAGCGCCGTGGCGACGCTGGCCGGCAGTGTGCTGGCGCACGGTGTTCCGCCCGATCGCTGGCTGGAGATCGGCTCCACCGCCTGGCTCGGTGACGCGCTCGGCGCCATCGTCACCGTGCTGCCGCTGCTGGCCTGGGGCGCGCGCCGGCCGCTGCAGCAGCTCAAGCGCCGCCTGCCCGAGCAGATCGTCGTTGTCGGTGCGCTGATGGGTCTGCTCAGCGTCACTTTCGCCGGCGTCGCGCTGCTGCCGGACCCGATGCTGCAGCTCTACGTCGCGCTGCCGCTGGTCGTATGGGTGGCGCTGCGCTTCCCGCCGCGCGTCGGCTGGACCGCCTTCCTGATCACTTCGATGATGGCGCTGGCCGGCACCGCCAACGGCACGTCGCCGTTCAGTCCGCATCCGATGCAGGTGCAGCTGCTGGTGCTGCACGGCCTGATCATGCTGACCGCCGCCACCGCGCTGTTCATCGGCGCCGCGATGTCGGAGAAGCAGGCGGCGCGGCGCGCACTGCGCGAGCGCGAATCGCATTTCCGTGCACTGACCCTGCTGTCGGCCGACTGGCACTGGGAACTGGACGCCGAACTGCGCTACCACCGGCTGCCGGACGAACTGACCGACGCGCACTTCGGCGACACCGAACTGGACGGCTGCGCGCCGTGGGAAATTCCCGGCGAGGAAGCGCTGACCCAGCCCTGGGGCCTGCTGCGGCAGACGCTGGAGAGGCACGAAGCCTTCCGCGATTTCCTGTCGCGTCGCCGCGACGGTTCGCGCTGGCGCTATCTCGCCTCGTCCGGTGAACCGGTATTCGATGCCTCCGGCGCATTCTCGGGCTATCGCGGCGTCAGCCGCGACATCACCGCCGAAATGCAGGCGCGCGAGGCGCTGCGCGAAGAGGAGTTCCGTCTGCGCGCGCTGGTCGATGCGCTGCCCGACCTCATCGTGCTGAAGGACAGGCACCTGCGCTGGCGCCTCGCCAACCGCGCGCTGCTCGATACGCGCTGCCTGAAGAAGACCGCTTGGCTGGGCGCGACCAGCGAGGAACTTGCGGCGCATCTGCCTTCGCTGTCCGAGGTGCTGCTGCACAACCATGCCATCGCGCAGGAGGTCGCCCGCACCTGCAAGCCGCACTTCGAGGAGCAGGTGGTCGACCTGGCGGGCAACGATCCGCGCGTCTACGACGTCTCCATCATTCCGCTGGTCGATGACGACGGCGCCTTCAATGGTCTGGTGTCGGTACGCCGCGACGTGACCGCGCAGCGGGAGGCGGCGCGCATACAGGCCGAACACGTGCAGAGCGTGCAGTCGCAGAACGACGAACTGGAACGACGCGTCGGCGCGCGCACCGCGGCGCTGGAAGCGGCGGTCAAGGAACTTGAGGCCTTCAGCTATTCGGTGTCGCACGACCTGCGCGCGCCGCTGCGTGCGCTCGACGGTTTCTCGCGACTGCTGGTCGAGGACTACGGCGATCTGCTCGACGAGCAGGGGCGCGAATACCTCGCGCGCATCCGACGCAACAGCCAGCGCATGGGCGAGCTGATCGACGATCTGCTCGAACTGTCGCGCGTATCACGCGCCGAGGTGCGCCGCACGCTGACCAATCTGTCGGATGTCGCCCGCGACATCGCGCGCGAACTCGACGCCGAGGCACCGTCACGACAGGTGCAGTGGGTGATTCCGGAAGGCCTGTGGGTGGACGCCGATCCCGGCCTCGCCCGCATCGTGCTGGAAAACCTGCTGCGCAACGCGTGGAAGTTCACCCGGCTGCAACCGCAGCCGCGCATCGAGATCGGACAGTCCCGGCTGGGCGAACAGACCGCCTACTACGTGCGCGACAACGGCGCCGGCTTCGACATGGCGTACGTCGGGCGCCTGTTCGCACCCTTCCAGCGCCTGCACAACAACCGCGAGTACGACGGCAGCGGCATCGGTCTGGCCATCGTGCAACGCATCATCCGGCTGCATGGTGGCCGCGTCGCGGCCGAGGGCGTGCCGGGGCAGGGGGCGACCTTCAGCTTCAGCTTCGGCGCCGCCGCCGAGGCGGTCGAGGCTTGAGCCGGCGCAGGCGCGCTCAGCCGGCCGCTGCGGGCAGCGTGAAGTGATGGACGCCGAAGCTGCCTTGCCGGCGCTCTTCGAAAAAGGTGCGCAAGGTCAGCGACACGCTGCGGAAGGCCAGTTCGTCCCACGGGATGTCGGCCTCGTCGAACAGCTTCACCTCCAGTGATTCGGTGCCCGGCGCGAAATCGAGGTCGAGCAGCCGGGCGCGGAACAGCAGGTGGAGCTGGTCGATGAAGGGCACGCTCACCATCGTGTAGGGCGCCAGCAGTTCGACCCGCGCGCAGGCTTCCTCACGCGTCTCGCGCATCGCGCCCTCGGCGGCGCTCTCACCGTTCTCCATGAAGCCGGCAGGCAGCGTCCAGTAGCCATGGCGCGGGTCGATCGCGCGCCGGCACAGCATCACCTTGTCTTCCCACACCGGCAGCGTGCCGACCACCATGCGCGGGTTCTGGTAATGAATGCTGCCGCAGGTCGGGCAGACGTGGCGCGGGCGGTTGTCGCCGGCCGGAACGCGCAGTTCGACCTCGCTGCCGCAATGGGCGCAGTACTTCATGTTTCGGGTGGCAATGCCGCGTTGCTGAGCAGTTCGCGAGTGTAGCGCCGCGCTCGCCCGATGCGCAGGGGGTGCCGACTTTTGTCGCTGCCCTCAAGTCGGGAGACTCCCCGGCCGTAAGGAAAGACAATGCCGATTGATTCGGGGTGCTTACGCGCGCGTCGCCCCGTTGAAACGGTTGCTGCACAGCCCGGATTCACGAATGAATGACCTGATCGATACACGCCGCTTCCAGGAAATAAAGGCCGCGGGCGAATTGCCGTCGCCCAAGGGCATCGCCTTGTCGATTGCCCGCATGAGTCAGCGCGGTGACGCGTCGCTGGCCGAGCTGGCTCGACTGATCCAGGGCGATCCGGCACTGGTCGGGCGTCTGGTACGTGCGGCCAACGGTACGCTGCCGCAGGGCTCGCGCCCGGTGGTCGCGCTGCGCGATGCGCTGGCGGTGCTCGGCATGGCGGCGGTGCGCAACCTCGCGCTGGGCTTCTCGCTGATTTCGAGCAACGGCGAAGGTCTCTGCCGCAGCTTCCCCTACACCCGCTTCTGGACCGGTTCGGTCATCCGCGCCATCGCGATGCAGAAGATCGTCATGCGACTGCGCAGCGCCGGTGTCGAGGAGAGCTTCAGCGTCGGCCTGCTGTCAGGCGTCGGTGCCCTCGGTCTGGCCAGCGTGTTCCCGGTGCAGTACTCGCGCGTACTCGACGAAGCGCGCGGCGACGCGGCCTGTCTGCTCGAACAGGAGCGTCAGGCGTTCGCGATGACCCACGTCGAACTGAGTGCGGCGATGCTGCTCGACTGGGGCATGCCGCGCTTTTTCGTCGCCGCGGTGCTGGGCCACGAGTCGGCGCTGAGCACGCCGGTTGATCCCGGCTCGCGCGAATACGGACTGACGATGGCGCTGGGCCTGGCCCGCGCCATCGAAAGCGCCTGCATGGCCGACGAAGCCAGCCGGGCGCAGAGCCTGGACGCCGCACGTGCGCTGGCGGCACGCATGGAGTGGGTGCCGGAGCAGGTGTCCGCGCTGTGCGAGGAAGTCGCCCTCGACTGGAAGGACTGGTCGCAGATGCTGCCGGTCGATGCCTATGCCTTGCCCAGCCTGGACGGTCTGGCCGACACCCTGGTGCCGGCTCCGCCGCCCATCCCGGCCGCTGCGCCGGCGCCGTCCGCGCAGCAGGCGGCCAACGACGCGCCGGGCAGCGAAGGCTTGCGGGTGCTGGTGGTCGAGGACGACATGTCCACCCGGCTGACGCTGCAGACCTTGCTGGTGCGCGGCGGCTATCAGGTCGCGGTGGCCGAGGACGGCGTGCGCGGCATGGACCTGGCGCTCGAGTTCCAGCCGCAGATCATGGTGGTCGACTGGGTGATGCCGCAGATGAATGGCCTCGAACTGACGCGCACGCTGCGTCAGACCCGCATGGGCCGCAACATCTACATCATCCTGCTCACCAGTCACGAAGAGGATCAGCGCCTGATCGAGGCCTTCGAATCGGGCGTCGATGACTACATGGTGAAGCCGCTGCGGCCGCGCGTGCTCGAAGCGCGACTGCGCGCCGGTCAGCGGCTGGTGCGCATGCAGCGCGAACTGGAGAGCGAGCGCGAGGAAATTCGCCGCTACGCGGCTGAACTGGGCGTGAGCAACCGCCGCCTGCAGGAGGTCGCGCTGACCGACGCGCTGACCGGCTTCCCGAACCGCCGCTACGCGATGAGCCGCGTCGCTCAGGAATGGGCGATCGCGCAACGCAGCGAGCGCCCGCTGTCCTGCCTGCTGATCGACATCGATCACTTCCGTCAGATCAATGAAACCTACGGTCGGGACGTCGCCGACCAGGTGCTGGAACAGACAGCGCGCGCGATCCGCGAATGCATGCGTGCGCAGGATGTGGTGTGCCGCACCGGCGGTGACGAGTTCCTGATCATCTGCCCGGACACCGATCTCGAACAGGCCATGGCCTGCGCGCAGCGCGTGTGCGCCGGCGTCGCGGCGGCACCGGTGCAGGCCGGTCGCCTGCGCCTGACCAGTTCGATCAGCATCGGCGTGGCCGAGCGCCTGCCCGCCATGCCGGACGCCGACGCGCTGCTCACTTTCGCCGACCAGGCACTGGTCGCCGCCAAGAGTGCCGGACGCAACCGGGCACACGCGGCGGAATGGGCGGTGAACAGGTCCTAATCCCCCCTCAACCGAAAGGGTAAAGAGAGACTTTTGCCCGCATCCGGCAAAAGTCGTCGCTCAAGTTTCGGCAGATCTTGCCGTCCATTGATCCCGTTGATCGTGCTCACGACCCGGAATGAAGTGGATGGACCGTCACTCTGACAAGATGGGAGGGTTCAGAACCATCAAGGTATTGATGGTCGAGGACAATGAAGACGATGTCTTCCTGCTGAACGCTCAACTGAGCGCGCGCGGGCTCGACACGTATTCCGAGCGCGTCGACAGCGCCGGCGATCTCGCCCGTGCACTGGAAGAGCGCGAATGGGATCTGGTCATTTCCGACCACGCCATGCCCGGCTTCGACTCGGCGTCCGCGCTCGAGGTCGTGCGCCGCAGCGGGCGCGACATTCCCTTCATCATCTACTCCGGCAAGATTTCCGACCACATGGCCTTCTCGGCCATGCGCAACGGCGTCGCCGACTACGTCCAGAAGGGCAATATCGCCCGTCTGGTGCCGGTGATCGAACGCGAACTGCGCGGCGTCGAGACGCGGCGCGCGGTGCAGACGGCGGATGCGCGCATCCATGCGCTGGCCTTCTTCGACACTTTGTCGGCACTGCCCAATCAGACCCTGCTGCGCGCGCAGATCGACGACTGGCTCGACACCGCCCGCCGCAGCGTCGAAGCCAGTCACGCCACGCTGATGGTGGTGGACATCGACCGCTTCCTGCGCATCAACACCAGCTTCGGTTACGAGGCGGGCAACGCGGTGCTGCGTGAAGCGGTGCGCCGGCTGATAGAGCGCGCCGGCGATGGCGCGATGATCGCCCGCCTCAGCGGCGACCGCTTCTGCGTGTTCGCGCCGGCCTGCACCACGCGTGCGCTGGCGTCGGCACTTGCGCAGCGGCTGATGGACGCCTTCTCCACCCCGATCATCAAGGACGGCCTCGAACTGTTCCTGACCGCTTCGGTCGGCGTGGCGATGACGCCGGACGACGGCGACGATGCGCAGTCCCTGATCATGAATGCCGAAGCGGCGATGGCCAGCGCGAAGCGCTCCGGCGGCAACGGCATGAGTTTCTACGCGCGCGAAATGAGCGCCAGCTCGGCCGAGAAGCTGGTGCTGGAGACGCACCTGCGGCACGCGGTGCAGCGCGGCGAACTGTTCCTGAACTACCAGCCCATCCTGAATGGCCTGACCGGTCGTCCATCCGGCGTCGAGGCGCTGCTGCGCTGGAAGCATCCGCAGCGCGGCGTCGTGTCGCCGGACCGCTTCATTCCGCTGGCTGACGAATCCGGACTCATCGTCGAGATCGGCGCCTGGGTCATGCGCGAAGCCTGCAGCCAGGGCAGGCTGTGGCACGAGCAGGGCATGACCGACCTGTCGATGTCGGTCAATGTGTCGGCCGTGCAGTTCGCCCAGCCGCGGCTGCTGGAAACCGTGCGCACCACGCTGGAGGACACCGGTTTTCCGCCGGACAAGCTGGTGCTGGAAATCACCGAGTCGGTGCTGATGAAGGACGCCGAAACGACGATAGGCATGCTGAAGGCGCTGAAGAACATGGGCGTCCGCATTTCGATGGATGACTTCGGCACCGGCTATTCGTCGCTGTCCTACCTGAAGCGCTTTCCGATCGACATCGTCAAGATCGACAAGTCCTTCGTCCGCGACATCAACGAGGACGAGGACGACGCCGCAATCATCCGCGTCATCATCGCGCTGGCCCGCAGCCTGCGTCTGACCACGGTGGCGGAGGGCGTGGAAACGCCTGAACAGCTTGGCTTCCTGATGCGCGAACAGTGCGACCGCTTCCAGGGCTATTTCTTCTCGCGACCGGTGGACGCCGACGTGCTCTGCGCCCGCATCCTGGACGGCTCACTTTTGATTTAAGTTTTTCCCGGCGCTGCCGTTACCTGCCCTGTCCGCCCGGTTTTCTGGGTGGCACCTCCCCGTACACGTCCGAAATGTAAGAATTTTTCTTACAGGGTTCCGTTCGTCCCTTCGTACAGCAAGTTTCGCCAGCCCCTGATTGGGCATCGGCGCCCCTCTCGGCAGAATGCATCCCACACACAGGCGCACTCTGCACCTGCTCCAAGGAGGGATCGAGGCATGAAGACGACCGGCTTGCTCAACGAGATTCGCGAACTGAATCTTGCCTATCTGATGCTCGCTCAGCAGATGATCCGCGAGGACCGTGATGCAGCGATGTTCCGCCTCGGTGTCAGCGAGGAAGTCGCCGGCATGATCGAGTCGCTCTCCCCGGCGCAGGTGCTGAAGATGGCCAGCGCCAACATGATGCTGTGCCGCCTGCGTTTCGACGACCGCGTCCTGCTCGGCCTGCTGTCCAGCCACGGTCGGGATGCATCGACCTCCCACCTGCACGCGACCATCCTGGCCTGCGCGCAGCCGGTCGAAGCGGTTTCCTGAGCCAGGGGGTCAAGGTCATGAAAAACAAGAGCATCGTTTCCGAAGGTCGCGAAATCGCGCTTGCGGTGAACCTGATCCAGCTGGGCGCCCGCCTGCAGCTGCTGGAAGCCGAAACCCATCTGTCGCGTGAGCGCCTGCTCAAGCTGTACAAGGAAGTGAAGGGCGTGTCGCCGCCGAAGGGCATGCTGCCTTTCTCGACCGACTGGTTCATGACCTGGCAGCCGAACATTCACGCTTCGCTGTTCATGTCCTTCTTCAGTTTCTTCAAGCAGAACACCGGTCTCAACCAGCTGGACTGCATCGTCAAGGCGTTCAAGCTCTACCAGGAACACGTGCAGACGCACGATATGGAAGAGGTGCTGAGCCTGACCCGCGCCTGGACGCTGGTGCGCTTCTTCGACGCCAAGCTGCTGCAGCACACGAAGTGCACCTGCTGCGGCGGCCACTTCGTGGCGCATGCCTACGACCCGAAGGCCAGCTATGTCTGCGGCCTGTGCAACATTCCCGCACGCGCCGGCAAGACGCGCCGTGCCCGCGAGGCGCTGATCGCTGCCTGATCCGTTTTCTCTCTCCTGTCTGACCTCCTCCTTGCGCGAGCAAGGAGCTCGCCGCTGCGGGGCAACCCGCAGCGGCATTTTTTTGTGCGTCGGGTGCTGTTCACCTGCGCAGCAGACTTGGTCAAGTTTCCTGAGGTGGTGCCGTTAGACCAACAGGCACGCAGTGATTGATGCCCCGAACATCCGTCATACACAGGGAAATTCCATGTTTCTGATCATCGGTTACGTGATCATCCTTGCCGCTTCGGTCGGCACCTACGCACTGCACGGCAGTCTGGCCGCGCTGTGGGTGCCCGCCGAGTACGTCGCCATCTTCGGTCTGATGATCGGTGGCTTCGTGGCCGGCAACGGCATGGCTGCAATCAAGGCCACGGTGGCAGCGCTGCCGTCGGTGTTCAAGGGCTCGTCCTACAACAAGGCCTTCTACGTGGACGTGCTGGCCATGCTGTACGAAATCCTGGCAAAGGTGCGCAAGGAAGGGCTGATGTCGATCGAAGCCGACGTCGAGAATCCCGAATCGAGCCCCATCTTCTCCAAATACCCCAACTTCCTCGCCGACCACCACGCGGTGGATTTCCTGACCGACTACCTGCGCATGATGGTGGGCGGCAACCTGAACGCCTTCGAGATCGCCGACCTGATGGACGCCGAGATCGAAACCCACCACTCCGAACAGCATGTCGCCGTGCATTGCGTGTCCAAGATGGCCGACGGTGTGCCGGCCTTCGGCATCGTCGTCGCGGTGATGGGCGTGGTGAACGTGATGGGCTCGGTCGGCCAGCCGCCGGCGGTGCTGGGCAAGATGATCGGCGGCGCGCTGGTCGGTACCTTCCTCGGCATCCTGCTCTCCTACGGCTTCGTCGCGCCGATCGCATCGCAGCTCGAACAGAAGATGCAGGAGGGCGGCAAGATCTACGAATGCATGAAGGTGGTGCTGCTGGCCAGCATGAACGGCTACGCGCCGCAGGTGGCGATCGAGTTCGGCCGCAAGGTGCTGTACTCGCCGGACCGCCCCAGCTTCAAGGAGCTGGAGGACGAAGTGAAGAGCCGCAAGGGCAAGTGAGCGGGCCCAGCCCCTTTCTACTGACTCCCTCATTCACCGGTTGAATCATGTCCGACGATACCCAGCAGCCAATCATCGTCAAGAAGATCAAGAAGGGCGGCGGCGGTGCGCACGGCGGCGCCTGGAAGATCGCATACGCGGACTTCGTGACCGCGATGATGGCCTTCTTCCTGCTGATGTGGCTGCTCGGCTCGACGGCACAGGGCGACCTTGAAGGGATCGCCGAGTATTTCGAGAACCCGCTGAAGGTGGCGCAGCAGGGCGGTTCCGGCTCCGGCGACAGTTCGAGCGTCATCCAGGGCGGCGGCCGCGATCTGACCCGGCAGTCCGGTCAGGTGAAGTACGGCGCGGTGGAGACCAAGCAGCGGTCGATCAATCTCAGCGCCAGCAGCGAAGACCAGAAGGCGGAGGAGATGAAGCGTGAGCAGCAGCGCCAGGAGCGCGTCAAGCTGATCGAGCTGAAAAGCCAGATCGAGGCACGCATCGAAGCCAATCCCGACCTGCGCCCCTTCCGCAACCAGCTCATGCTGGACGTGACCTCCGAGGGACTGCGCATCCAGATCGTCGACGAGCAGAACCGGCCGATGTTCGCCTCGGCCAGCGACCGGCTGCAGCCCTACACCCAGGTCATCCTGCGCGAGATCGGCCTCATCCTGAATCAGGTGGACAACCGCGTTTTCCTGTCCGGGCATACCGATGCCAAGCCCTTCGCCGGCGGCATCGGCGGATTCTCGAACTGGGAGCTGTCGTCCAACCGGGCGAACGCGTCGCGGCGCGAACTGATCGCCGGCGGCATGGACCCGGACAAGGTGCTGCGGGTGGTCGGCATGAGCTCCATCATTCCGTTCGACAAGGACGATCCGTTCAACCCGATCAACCGTCGCATCAGCATCATCGTGCTGAACCGCGATACCGAGCAGGCGATGCTGTCGGACGGACGTTCGGTCAACGTGGAGGACGTGGCCGGGGCGGCGGGCGCGGTGACGCCACCTTGATCAAGTTTCGCCCGGTACCGCCGTAAAGATCGAAGTCAGTCCGTATCGTTGCCTATCGATGCCCGATGTCATGAAAATAAAACCGATCGCTCTTCTTGCCGCCTGGACCGGATCCGCAGTGTGTGCGGGCACCGCCGCCCTGCTGGCGCCGCAGTCCATGCTGCCCGTGCTGGCGTCCGTTGCCGCTGCCGCGATGCTGTGGACGCTGACGGTGCTGCTGTCCGGTCGTCCGACACCGGACGCACCGGAAGAGGCGCACAGCGTCAGGGCCGAACCCGACGCTGCGCATCAGCGCGTGGTGGGCAGCTCCGACTCGGTTCATGACCAATGCAGCCGGATGAACGAGGAACTGACGCGCGTGCAGCAACTGCTGTGCGAGGCGATTGCCGGACTCACGCAGAGCTTCCACAACATGCACGGCGAAACCACGAGCCAGCGCGAGACGGCGATGGCGCTGACCGGCGGCGACGGCAGTCAGCAGTTCGACTTCGCGCGCTTCGTCGATGAAACCTCCGGCACCATGCAGCGCGTCGTCGACAGCGTGGTCCACAACAGCAAGCTGGGCATGGAACTGGTCGAGCTGACCGAGGGCATTGCCCGCGAAACCGAGGGCGTGCGCGCACTGCTCGGCGAGATCGGCGGCATTTCCAAACAGACCAATCTGCTCGCACTGAATGCGGCGATCGAAGCAGCGCGCGCCGGCGAGGCTGGACGCGGTTTTGCGGTGGTGGCTGACGAAGTGCGCGACCTGTCGGCGCGCACCAGCGACTTCAGCCAGCAGATCGTCACCCTGGTCGATCGCGTGCAGGCCAACGTGAAGATGACAGAGTCCGCGCTGGCCAACATGGCCGGCCAGGACATGACCTTCGCTCTGGAGTCGAAGACGCGCGTCGAAACCGTCGTGCGCGGCCTCGAAATGCTGCACCAACGTCGCCAGCAGTCCATCGTCGACCTCGGCGCGTCGGTCGAGCGTGTGGATCAGGCGGTGGCGCACGCCGTGACCTCGCTGCAGTTCCAGGACATGACCGCGCAGCTGATCGGCCACGTGCAGAAGCGCATCGACGCGATCGACGGCGTGTGCGCCAGCGTGCGCGAACTGTCCCGTGCGGCGGCGCTGGGCCATGCATCACCCGAACTTGCACAGCGTGTCGATGACGCGCTGGCGCATCTGGCGGTTGTAGACAGCACGAATCCGGTGGCCCAGAAGGCCTACCAAGAAGGCGAAATAGAACTGTTCTGAAGGAGAAGTACCATGGCAAAAACCGTGCTTGCGATCGACGATTCCGCGTCGATCCGTCAGATGGTGGCATTCACGCTGAAGAGCTCGGGATACGAGGTGATCGAGGCCGTCGACGGCCAGGACGGTCTGGACAAGGCCAAGGCCAAGTCGGTCAACCTGGTGCTGACCGACCAGAACATGCCGCGCATGGACGGCCTGACGCTGATCCGCAACCTGCGCAGCATGGCGCAGTACAAGGCCACGCCCATCCTGATGCTGACCACCGAATCGTCCGACGCGATGAAGGCCCAGGGGCGCGCCGCCGGTGCGACCGGCTGGCTGGTCAAACCCTTCGACCCGCAGAAGCTGGTCGAAGTGGTGAAGAAGGTCATCGGCTGATCCACCCTTACCTGGCGCGGGGAGACAGTCCATGACGGTGGACATGAGCCAGTTCTACCAGGTGTTCTTCGAGGAAGCGGCGGAGCATCTGGCGAACATGGAGCAGATGCTGCTCGACATCGATCTGCAGAGCATCGATGACGAGGAAATGAACGCGATCTTTCGTGCCGCGCATTCGATCAAGGGCAGTGCAGGCACTTTCGGCTTCCATGACCTCGCCCAGGTCACGCACGAACTCGAAACTCTGCTCGACCGCGTGCGCAAGCACGAGGTCGTGATGACCGCGGCGATGGTCGACGCTTCGCTCGAAGCAGGCGACCTGCTGCGCGACCTGGTGGCGGCGCATCGTGGCGAGGGCGCGGCCGACATGGCACGTGTGGCCGAGGTGTGTGCGTCGATCAAGCGGCTGTATACCGATCCGGTATCGGTTGCCGACGAGGATCCGCAGCCGGTTCCGGCGTCGGCACTGCCGTCCAGTTTCCGTTTCAGTTTCCTGCTGCCGCAGAGCTGCGCCGATGCGGCCGGTGTGATGGAGAACATGCGCGCCGAGCTCGAGGCGCTCGGCAGCCGCGTCGTCGACGTGTCGATCGACGCCGCCGGTCGCTGGCAGTGCCAGCTGGGCGACAGCGTCGACGCCGCCGCAGTGCGCGACATCGTCGAGTTCATCGCCAGCCCGGGCAGCTACGCCGAAGGCGAAGTGGCGTCCGCACCGGCTGCTGCTGTCGATGACGCGTGGGGGTTGTTCGACGCGACGCCGGCCACGCCAGACGATGCCGGCGACGGCAGTTATGGCTTCTTCGATGCTCCGGCACCTGTTGCCGCGGATGCGCAGGACGACAGCTTCGGCTTCTTCGACGCGGCACCCGGTGTGCCGACCACGGTCGCGCCGGCAACGGCTGCGGCGGACGACAGTTTCGGACTGTTCGAGCCGCTGCCGGTCGAATCCGCCGCGGTGCTGCCGCTGGCGGCGCAGCCGGTGGCAAACCCGAGCGCACCGGCTGCCGACAGTGCGCCGGA
The DNA here is from genome assembly GCF_000385375.1 of Methyloversatilis discipulorum. Lineage (NCBI taxonomy): Bacteria > Pseudomonadati > Pseudomonadota > Betaproteobacteria > Nitrosomonadales > Sterolibacteriaceae > Methyloversatilis > Methyloversatilis discipulorum. The sequence goes on along the minus strand of NZ_ARVV01000001.1, from coordinate 3,180,490 downwards.
GCTGGCAAAGCCCGCGGCAGCAACGCGGACCGCCAAGACGACGGGCGGCGACACCTCCATCCGTGTCGGCGTCGACAAGGTGGACCAGATCATCAATCTGGTCGGCGAGCTGGTGATCACGCAGGCCATGCTGGCGTCGGCTGCATCCAAGCTCGATCCGGTCGAGTTCGAGCGCCTGATGAATGGCGTGCAGCAACTCGAACGCAATACGCGCGACCTGCAGGAATCGGTCATGTCCATCCGCATGATGCCGATGTCCACCGTGTTCTCGCGCTTTCCGCGCGTGGTGCGCGACCTGTCGCAGAAGCTGGGCAAGCAGGTGCGTCTGGTGCTCGCCGGCGAATCGACCGAGCTGGACAAGGGGCTGATCGAGCGCATTGCCGATCCGCTCACCCATCTGGTGCGCAACAGCCTGGATCACGGCATCGAGACGCCGGATGTGCGTGAGGCGCGCGGCAAGCCGCGCGAGGGCACGATCACGCTGAAGGCTTCGCACCAGAGCGGCAACATCGTCATCGAAGTCGGTGACGACGGCGCCGGCCTGAACCGCGAGCGCATCCTGTCCAAGGCACGCGAGCGCGGCCTGCCGGTCAGCGACGGCATGAGCGACCAGGACGTCTGGGGGCTCATCTTCGAAGCAGGCTTCTCGACCGCCGACCAGGTGACCGAGGTGTCCGGTCGCGGCGTCGGCATGGACGTCGTGAAGAAGAACATCACCGCGATGGGTGGTCGCGTCGACATCGAGTCGATGACCGGCGTCGGCACCCGCATGACGGTGCGCCTGCCGCTGACGCTGGCCATCCTCGACGGCATGTCGGTCGCGGTCGGCGCTGACACGTATATCGTGCCGCTGAACTACGTGGTCGAATCGCTGCAGCCGACCGCGGCGATGATCAAGAGCGTCGGCGGCGAGCCGCGGCTGGTGCAGGTGCGTAACGAGTACCTGAACATCCTGACGCTGAAGGACGCGCTCGGCCTCGCCGGCGGCACCACCGATCTCGAACGCGGCATCCTGGTCGTGCTCGAGGCCGATGGCGACAAGATCGCGCTGTTCGTCGATGAACTGGTCGGTCAGCACCAGGTGGTGATCAAGAGCCTGGAAGCGAACTACCGCAAGGTGGCCGGCATTTCCGGCGCCACCATCATGGGCGACGGTCACGTCGGACTCATTCTCGACGTGCCGTCGCTGGTCGAATCGGCACGCGGGCGTCTGGCCGCTGCGGCCTGATCCGCGTCCTCCCCGATGCCCCGCCGGCCAGTGGTCGGGCGGGGGCGTCCTCGTCGTTCTCCCGCCTTGCGCACCGCAAAATTAGGTGCTTCCCAGCCTCAAGGCGCCAGTCTTGCATGCCGTTACAACTTCAGTAATCGCAGCGAGGGAGTTCACGATGATGCAAGCGGCGCAGGCGGTGTCGCACCGGCCGGACGACGGCACGGATGGTAGTTACGCCCAGGAGTACCTCACCTTCACGCTGGGTGAGGAAGAGTACGCAATCGATATCCTCAAGGTGCAGGAGATCCGCGGCTACGACACGGTCACCAGCATCGCGCACGCCCCCCCCTTCATCAAGGGTGTGATCAATCTGCGCGGCACCATCGTTCCCATCGTCGACCTGCGCATCAAGTTCGGTGTCGGCGTCGTCGAGTACACCCCGTTCACGGTCACCATCATCCTCAATGTCGGCGGTCGCGTCGTCGGCATGGTGGTCGATTCGGTATCCGACGTGCTGGCGCTCGAATCGTCGAAGATCCTGCCGGCGCCGGAATTCTCGTCCAGCCTCGACACCCGCTACATCCACGGTCTCGGCTCCATCGACGAGCGCATGCTCATCGTCGTCGATATCGAAAAGCTCATGCTGTCGGCCGACATGGCGTTGGTCGACGATCAGGTTCACTGAAGGTGGCATACATGGATTCCCACTCCGCATCCCCCGCCGCCGCGCGCGGCCTGACCGTCCAGCAGCGACTGATGGTCATCGTTGCCGCCAGCCTGGCCGGCATCCTGCTGCTGGCCGCGGTACTGCTGGCCGGCATGCGCAGCACCATGATCGAGGACCGCAAGAATGCCGCGCGCTTCGCGGTCGAATCGGCCTGGGGCGTCGTCGATGCCTTCCACAAGCGCGCGCAGTCCGGCGAACTGACGCAGGAGGAGGCGCGCAAGCAGGCGATGAACACGCTGCGCACGATGCGCTACAACGGCGAGGACTATTTCTGGATCAACGACTTCGGTCCGCGCATGGTCATGCACCCGACCAAGCCTGAACTCGACGGCAAGGATCTCAGCGGGTCGAAGGACCCGAACGGCAAGGCGCTGTTCGTCGAATTCGTCGCGGTGGCCAAGGTGGGTGGCGCCGGCTTCGTCGACTACCAGTGGCCGCGGCCGGGTGCCGACAAACCGGTGGACAAGGTGTCCTATGTGCGCCAGTTCGAGCCCTGGGGCTGGATCGTCGGCTCCGGCATCTATGTCGATGACGTGAATGCGCTGGTGCTGCAGGAAGCGCTCCGTGTCGCGCTGATCGCGCTGCTGATCGCCGCGGTGATCGGTGTGATCGGCGTGCGACTCGGCCGCAGCATCGCCGGCCGCCTGCGCATTGCAGGCAGTCACGCCAACGAGATCGCGTCAGGCGTGCTCGACCGCCATATCGACGCCGGCACGCAGGATGAAGTCGGTCAGCTGATGTCGGCGCTGGAGCGCATGCGCACCGATCTGCAGGCGCGCGCGGAGCGCGAGCGGGTCATCGCCGAGGAGAATCTGCGCGCGCGCACCGCGCTCGACTTCGTCACCACCAATGTGCGCATTGCCGACAACGACGGCAAGGTGTTGTACGCCAACCGCGCGATGCTCGGTACGGTTACCCGCATCGCCGATGAATTGCGTCGTCATGTTCCCGGCTTCTCGCTCGAAAACTTCATCGGCAGCAATATCACCGCCATCTGCACCAATCCCGAGTTCGTGCGCAAGTCGCGTACGACCGTCGGGGGCGGTAATCAAGCTGAACTGGTAATCGGTCATCACGTATTCGATTACGTATCGACACCCATCATCGGCGCATCCGGAGAACGCATCGGCACCGTCGGCGAATGGATAGACCGCACAGAAGAGGTGGCCATCGAGCGGCAGGTGACCGACGTGGTGGTGGCTGCCGGGCAGGGCGATTTCACGCAAAGGCTGTCGGTCGACGACAAGCAGGGCTTCTTCCGCCAGCTGGCCGAGGGACTCAATGGTCTGGTGGAACAGGTGTCGGTCAGCCTGTCGGACGTGGCGGCGGTACTGAGCGGTGTATCGGGCGGCGACCTGACGCGGCGCATCGATCGCCAGTACAGCGGCCTGTTCGGTCAGCTGAAGGACGACACGAACACGACGGTGGACAAGCTGCGGGAGGTGGTGGGCCGGATCAAGGATTCGACCGAGGCGATCAACACGGCGGCGCGGGAGATTGCGGCGGGCAACAGTGACCTGAGTTCGCGCACCGAAGAGCAGGCGAGCTCGCTGGAAGAGACGGCCAGTTCGATGGAAGAGCTGAACGCGACGGTGAAGCAGAACGCGGAAAGTGCGCAGAAGGCGAACGAGCTGGGCCGTCAGAGCAACGAAGCGGTGATGCGCGGCGCGGAGACGGTGAAGCGGGTGGTGCTGACAATGTCGGACATCCAGGACTCGAGCCGGAAGATCGCGGACATCATCGGCGTGATCGACTCGATCGCATTCCAGACCAACATCCTTGCGCTGAACGCGGCGGTGGAAGCGGCACGCGCGGGCGAACAGGGTCGGGGCTTCGCGGTGGTGGCGAGCGAGGTGCGCAACCTTGCGCAGCGCAGCGCGCAGGCGGCGAAGGAGATCAAGGGTCTGATCGCCGACTCGGTCGAGCGTGTCGATGGCGGCGCGAAGCTGGTGGCCGAGGCGGGCGCGACGATGGAGCAGGTGGTCGACAGCTTCCGTCAGGTGACGGGTCTGGTGACGGACATCGCGTCGGCGAGCCAGGAACAGTCGTCCGGGATTGCGCAGGTGACGCAGGCGGTGAGCCAGATGGATGGCGTCACGCAGCAGAACGCGGCGCTGGTGGAACAGGCGGCGGCGGCGGCGGAAAGTCTGGAAGAGCAGGCACGTTCGCTGATGCGCGCGGTGGGCCAGTTCAAGCTGGACGAAGGCGGTCGCGTGACCGCGTCGTTCGAGGCGGCGCGCGAGGCGGCGAACAGCGAGCCGGTGCTGCCGCGTTCGCGCGGCGGTGCGCTGGGCAAGGTCAAGCGCATTGCGCCGACGGCGCAGGCGGCCTTCGCCGAAGAGGAATGGGAAGAGTTCTGAACGCGCGGCCAGACCACGCGACACATCGATCAGCAGGGAGGCAGGAGAGTACGTCATGCGCAACAATTCGCCGGTGACCGGGCGTGAGGTCGAACTGACCGAGCGACACAATCTCGTGTCGCGTACCGATCTGCAGGGCCGGATCGTCTTCGCGAACCGTGATTTCGTCGAAGTGAGCGGCTTCGACGAGGCCGAACTGGTCGGCCAGCCGCACAACATCGTGCGCCACCCGGACATGCCGCGCGAAGCCTTCGACGACATGTGGCGCTGCCTCAAGGCGGAGCGCCCGTGGACCGGTCTGGTCAAGAACCGCTGCAAGAACGGCGATCACTACTGGGTGCTCGCCAACGCCACGCCGCTGCTGGAGAGCGGCGTCGTGACCGGCTACATATCGGTGCGCACACGCGCCTCGCGCGAGCAGATCGCCGCGGCCGAGAGCGCCTACCGTGCTTTCCGCGAAGGTCAGGCAAAGGGGCTGGCAATCCGCGACGGCGTGGTGGTCCGGAGCGGTTTCTCGTCGACACGTCTTGTTGCCGATCTGAGCATCAAGGCGCGCATGTTCGCCATCGTCGGCATTCTCGGCCTGGCGATGGCCGGCATAGCCGCCACCGGCATGCGGGCGCTGCAGAACAACGAAGCGACCCTGAAGGTGGTCTACAACGATCGCGTGGTGCCGACCCAGCAGCTCAAGGTGGTTGCCGATATGTATGCGGTGAACATCGTCGATACCGCGCACAAGGTGCGCAACGGCAACATCGACTTCGCCGCCGGCAGCAAGAATCTCGAGCAGGCGCGCGATGCCATCGGAAAGAACTGGGACAGCTACCGCGCCAGCCAGATGACGGCGGAGGAAAAGACGCTGGTCGATCAGGCCGTGCCGCTGATGAAGACCGCCGACGCGTCGATCGAGCGGCTGGCCGCCATCATGGCGAGCAAGGACATGGCGGCGCTGACCGCCTACACGGTGCAGGACCTGTATCCGGTGATCGATCCGATCTCCGGCAAGATCAGCGAACTGGTCGATCTGCAGATCCGCGTCGCCGGCTCGGAGATCGAGCACGTGCGCAGCGAATCGTCGTCGGCCTTCGCCGTCATGGCGGCGCTGCTCGCCATGGGCGTGCTGATCGCAGCGGTCGGCGCCTGGCTGCTGCTGCGCTCGATACTGCGGCCGATCGCCGACGTGAAAGCCATCGTCCGCCGCATGGCGGAGGGCCGGCTCGACGTCGATGTCGACACCACGCGCCGCGACGAGATGGTCGCCATCCTCGACGCGATGAAGACGATGAAGATCAAGCTCGGCGCCGACATGGCCGAGGAGCGCCGCGTGGCCGACGAGAACCTGCGCATCCGCGAGGCGCTCGATTCGGTCACCACCAATGTGCGCATCGCCGATCCGAATGGCAAGGTGCTGTATGCGAACAAGACGCTGATCGACACGCTGCGCCGCACCGAAGCGGACATCCGCAGGAAGCTGCCGCAGTTTTCGGCCGAGCGCTTCATCGGCAGCGACATCACCGTGTTCTACGACGATCCGGAAGCGGCGCGTCGCCGCCTCGCTTCGCTGTCCAGCACGGTAAGGAGCGAGATCGTCATCGGCGGTCGCCTCTACCAGCTCACCACCAGCCCGATCACCAATGCCGCAGGCCAGCGCCTCGGCTCGGTCGGTGAGTGGCTGGACCGTACCGACGAGGTGGCGATCGAGAAGGAGGTAACCGATCTGGTGCGCAGCGCCGGCGAAGGCGATTTCTCGCAGCGCCTGACGGTGGACGGCAAGCAGGGCTTCTTCCGCCAGCTGGCCGAAGGTCTCAACGGACTGGTGCAGCAGGTTTCCGACGGTCTGAGCGATGTCGCCAATGTGCTCAACGCAATGGCCAGTGGCGACCTGAACCGCAAGATCGAGCGCGAATACGCCGGCACCTTCGCCCAGCTGAAGGACGACACGAACACGACGGTGGAGAAGTTGCGGGAGGTGGTGGGCCGGATCAAGGATTCGACCGAAGCGATCAACACGGCGGCGCGGGAGATTGCGGCGGGTAACGCGGACCTGAGTTCGCGCACCGAAGAGCAGGCGAGCTCGCTGGAAGAGACGGCCAGTTCGATGGAAGAGCTGAACGCGACGGTGAAGCAGAACGCGGAAAGTGCGCAGAAGGCGAACCAGCTGGGCCATCAGAGCAACGAAGCGGTGATGCGCGGCGCGGAAACGGTGAAGCGGGTGGTGCTGACAATGTCGGACATCCAGGACTCGAGCCGGAAGATCGCGGACATCATCGGCGTGATCGACTCGATCGCATTCCAGACCAACATCCTTGCGCTGAACGCGGCGGTGGAAGCGGCGCGCGCGGGCGAACAGGGTCGGGGCTTCGCGGTGGTGGCGAGCGAGGTGCGCAACCTTGCGCAGCGCAGCGCGCAGGCGGCGAAGGAGATCAAGGGTCTGATCGCCGACTCGGTCGAGCGTGTCGATGGCGGTGCGAAGCTGGTGGCCGAGGCGGGCGCGACGATGGAACAGGTGGTCGACAGCTTCCGTCAGGTGACGGGACTGGTGACGGACATTGCATCGGCGAGCCAGGAACAGTCGTCGGGGATCGCGCAGGTGACGCAGGCGGTGAGCCAGATGGATGGCGTCACGCAGCAGAACGCGGCGCTGGTGGAGCAGGCGGCGGCGGCGGCGGAAAGTCTGGAAGAGCAGGCGCGTTCGCTGATGCGCGCGGTGGGCCAGTTCAAGCTGGACGAAGGCGGTCGTGTGACCGCGTCGTTCGAGGCGGCGCGCGAGGCGGCGAACAGCGAGCCGGTGCTGCCGCGTTCGCGCGGCGGTGCGCTGGGCAAGGTCAAGCGCATTGCGCCGACGGCGCAGTCGGCCCTGGCCGAAGAGGACTGGGAAGAGTTCTGAACGCAGGCAGTCACTGAATCGTCGTTCCACATGGAATCTGCATCGTGAACACAGGCAGCAAGGCAAGCATGACCACGCACTCGGCAGCGCAGATCACGCGCCAGCTGTCCGAAGTGAAGACACTGACCGGCAGCACGCGCGAGTTCAGCTTCACGCGTGAGGACTTCGATCGCATCGCGAAGATGATTCACCAGTACGCCGGCATTTCGCTGTCGCCGATCAAGTTCGACATGGTGTACAGCCGGCTGGCCCGCCGGCTGCGCGCCACCGGCGACGCAACCTTTGCCGACTACATCCGCCGGCTGGAGCGCAACGACCGCACCGAATGGGAAACCTTCGTCAATTCGCTGACGACCAACCTCACCTCCTTCTTCCGTGAGGCCCACCACTTCGATCTGCTGAAGCAGCACCTGACCAAGCTGGGCAAGCCCAACGCGCGCATCTGGTGCAGCGCCGCCTCGACCGGCGAGGAGCCGTATTCGATCGCCATCACCTGCTGCGAGCTGTACGGCTCGATGACGCCGCCAGTCGAAATCATCGCCTCCGACATCGACACCCAGGTGCTGGCGCAGGGCCAGGCGGGCGTCTATGGCGAAGAGCGCATCGAGAAGCTGTCACCGGAACTGGTGCGCAAATACTTCCTGCGCGGCACCGGCAGCCGTTCCGGCGAGGTGAGGGTGCGTCCGGAACTGCAGCGGCTGATCCGCTTCACCCGGGTGAACCTGCTCGAACCGAACTGGCCGGTGCGCGGGCCGCTGGAAGCCATCTTCTGCCGCAACGTCATGATCTATTTCGACAAGCCCACGCAGTACGGCATCCTCAAGCGTTACGTGCCGCTGCTGCGACCCGACGGGCTGCTGTTTGCCGGCCACTCGGAGAGCTTCTCGCACGCGGTCGACCTGTTCCGCAATCTGGGTAGGACGGTATATGCGCGCGCTGACGGCGGTCGATAGCCATGGCCCGGGCCTGATCGAGCATCAGGCGGCGCAGCGCTACTACGACCGCAACTTCTCGCGCGAGGCGGTCAAGATCCTGCCGGGCGAGTTCTTCGTCACCACCCGTGACATGCTGCTGGTGACGGTGCTCGGCTCCTGCGTCGCCGCCTGCATCCGCGATCCAGAGCGCGGCATCGGCGGCATGAATCATTTCATGCTGCCGGATGCCGGCAGCGGCGTGATGAGCCGCTCGGCACGCTACGGTGCTTACGCGATGGAACTGCTGGTAAACGAACTGATCAAGGCCGGAGCACGTCGCTCGGCGCTGCAGGCCAAGGTGTTCGGTGGCGGGCGCGTGATGGCAACGCTGGCCAATGCCAACGTCGGCGAGCGCAATGCCGATTTCGTGCTCGACTATCTGGCCAACGAGGGTATTCCGGTGCTGGCGCAGGATCTGCTGGACAGTCATGCCCGGAAGATCTACTTCTTCCCGCACGCCGGGCGTGTGCTGATGAAGAAGCTTGCCCGCGTGAACAACGATACGCTGGCGCGCCGCGAACGCGAGTACCAGGAAAGACTCGCCCGCGACGACGCCTCGGGCGACATCGAGCTGTTCTCCTGATCGGGGGCACGGAGGAGCATGGAATGAAGATCAGGGTTCTGGTGGTCGACGATTCCGCGGTGATGCGGGCGGTGCTGACCGAGATCATCAATCAGGCGCCCGACATGGAAGTCGTCGGCACGGCGCCCGACGCGGCGGTGGCCCGGCAGAAGGTGAAGGAAACGTCGCCCGACGTGCTCACACTGGACGTCGAAATGCCGAACATGAACGGCCTGGAATTCCTCGACAAGGTGATGCGGCTGCGTCCGATGCCGGTCATCATGATTTCGAGCCAGACCGCGCAGGGATCGGAAACGACGCTGCAGGCGCTCGAACTGGGCGCCGTCGACTACGTGGCCAAACCACGCGGATCGCTGGCCGGGCTGCCGGTCAGCTACGCGCAGGAAATACACGAGAAGATCCGCGCGGCCTACGGCGCGCGACTGAAAGTGCTGCGTGCCGCGCCGGCCGAGCCCGCGCCCGCTGCTGCTGCCCGGCCAGCGCCCGCCGCCGCCACGTCGGCCTGGGGCGACCGCATCGTCTGCATAGGCGCCTCCACCGGTGGCACCGAAGCGATCAAGGAAGTGCTGTGCCGCCTGCCGGCGAACATGCCGGGCATCGTGATGGTGCAGCACATGCCTGAAATGTTTACCGCGAGCTTCGCCCGCCGCCTCGATTCGCTGGCCCGTGTCCGCGTCAAGGAGGCGGAGCAGGGCGAACGAATCCTGCCCGGCCATGCCTATCTGGCGCCCGGGCATTCGCATCTGGAAATCCGCCGCAGTGGCACCGGCTATGTCTGCGAACTGCTGCAGACGCCGCCCTACAACAGGCACCGGCCGGCGGTGGACGTGCTGTTCAATTCGGCTGCCCAGCACGCTCGCGGCAGTGCGGTCGCCGCCTTGCTGACCGGCATGGGCAAGGACGGCGCGCAGGGCATGCTGGCCATGCGCCGCGCTGGCGCATGGACCATAGGGCAGGACCAGGAAAGCTGCGTCGTATATGGCATGCCGCGCGAGGCAGCGCAGATCGGCGCCTGCTGCGAGGTGGCGCCACTGACCCAGGTGGCCGAGCGCATCGTCGCCGCATTGCAGGGCGGGCGCCGGCTCGCGGCTCACGGATGAGCCATCGCCGCGTCGTTCATTCAACCACTCACTGATCAAGACCACGCATGGAAATCCGCACCTCCGTCATCGACCGACTTGCCCGCATCTCGCTGGGTGGCCGCTTCGACTTCTCTTCGCATCGCGCATTCCGTGAAACCACCGAGCGCATGATGGCGGGCGACGCCATCGACACGCTGGAAATCGACCTCTCTGCGGTGACCTATCTCGACAGCTCGGCCCTGGGCATGCTGCTGATGCTGCGCGACAAGGCACGCGCCGCCCATTGCGTGGTGCGGCTCGTGAACTGCAGTGCGCCGGTACGCCAGGTCATCGAGGTCGCCAATTTCCAGAAGCTGTTCACCATCACCTGAGGCTGGCCGGACCTTAGCCGAGGCCTTGCCACGCCAAGCGTCTCAAGTTCGGACGCTTCAGGTCGTAACTCTCTTCACCACGGACAGGCACACGATGCCCAGGGTCCGACCATGCCGCGCGGGCGATGGGGCTTGCGCGACGCGGAAAGACCCTTACCGGACAGGAGAGGAACGATGACAACAAGCAAGCGCGCAGCGACGCGCAGCATTTTGCCCTGGCTGGGCCTTTTTTCCGCACTGCTGATCACCCACCTCGGCCTCTACGCGTACAGCGCATCGGCCTTCACCCTGAGCGGCGCACTGATTGCCGCGGCCCTGGCCGCGACGGGGGCTTTCATTGCACGCACAACGGCCGTCCTGATGTTCGAGCGTCCGCTCGAAACCATGGTCGCCGGTCTCGAACAAGCCCGCATGTCTGGCGATCTCACCTATCGTCTCGACGCGCGTGGCGGCGGTGCGCTGCCGCGACTGGCAGAGAGCTACAACCGCCTGGTCACCGAGTTCAGCGCGGCGATGGCCAAGATGCTGTTCACCTCGCAGCGCCTGCAGGACACCTGCAGCGGCCTCGGCAAGGGGGCGGAGCGCGTCGCTGGCTCGGCCGAGCAGCAATGCGCTGCCTCGCAGGCGGCCAGCGGCGACGTCGGCAACATGAAGATGAGCATGGAGACGGCGACCGAAGCGGCCGCCGGCACCGTGGACGATGCGACCCGATCGCGCGAGCTGTCGCAGAAGGGTGCGCAGGTGGTCAGTCGCGTCGCCGAGGAAATGGCCCGCGTTGCCGGCAGCGTGTCGGAAAGCGCGCGCCAGATCGAACATCTGGGCAAGCGCTCGGAGGAGATCGGCTCGGTCGTGCAGGTGATCCGCGAGATCGCCGACCAGACCAATCTGCTGGCGCTGAACGCGGCCATCGAGGCGGCACGTGCCGGCGAACAGGGCCGCGGCTTCGCGGTCGTGGCCGACGAGGTGCGCAAGCTGGCCGAGCGGACGGCGGCGTCCACCGGCCAGATCCATTCGATGATTTCCGCCGTGCAGCGCGAAACCGCCGACGCCGCGTCGGTCATCCGCGCCAGCGCGGTCGAGGCGCGCACCGGCGCTGACCTGACCAGCGAGGCGGTGGCCACGCTGGAAAGCATCCGCGAATGTGCCGACGCGACGCTGGAGCGCGTGGGCGGCACGGTCGAAGCCATGCGTCAGAACCGGGCGCTGGGCGAACAGGTCGAGCAGCACGTGCAGCGCATTTTCGCGATGGCGGAATCGAACCGCGAGGTGTCCAGTTCGACCGCCGCCGAGGCGTCGCGGCTGGACGTGCTGTCGAGCAATCTGGCCGAGCTGTCGCAGGTGTTCCGTCTCGGCAGCTACGGCGAACAGGCCGTGGCTGCGCATGCCCGCATGCCGGACATCGTGGCCGATGCGGCGCAGCGGATCGGTGCCTGCCTGGAGGCGGCGGTCAAGCGCGGCGAAATCAGGATGGAAGACCTGTTCGACGAGAACTACCAGCCCATCGCCGGTACCAAGCCGACCAAGTACAGCACCAAGTTCGACGCGCTGACGGACCGACTCTTCCCGGCGATCCAGGAACCGCTGCTCGACCGGCACGCCGGCCTGATCTACGCCGGTGCGGTCGACCGCAAGGGCTATTTCCCGACGCACAACAAGCGCTTCTCGCAGCCGCTGACCGGCGACGAGAAGAAGGACATCGCCGGCAACCGCACCAAGCGCATCTTCGACGACCCGGTCGGACGTCGCTGCGGTGCGCACAGCCAGCCTTTCCTGATCCAGACCTATCGCCGCGACACCGGCGAGGTGGTGCACGACATTTCGGCACCCATCTTCGTCGGCGGTCGGCAATGGGGCGGCTTCCGCATCGGCTACGCGGCCTGAACCGCCGCCGGCACGCGGTAGGGACGACGGGGCGCCTGCGGGCGCCCCGTTGCATTTGATTCACGTCAAATGAATGCTGCATTGCAGAAAGTCCCCTCAACCCGGGTATCACGCTGCCGTAACTGACTCAGGCGGGTCGTGAAGGGGTGTCGACCCCGGGGAGCCCGCCTCGACACCGTATCCGGCCAATGCACGCAGTGCCGCGCGCCCCGGCCGACCGAGGAGAAACCATGAACGCCCTGCTTTTCCCCGCCCGCGCCCTGATGTCGCGCCTGCGGTTCGCTCCGAAGATGATGCTCGTGATGGGCATCCTGCTGGCCATGCTGGCGGCACTTGCCACCACTGTCGCCATGTCCCGTCTGGACAGTCTGCGCATGATGGAACGCGAGCACATCGGCGCCGAGTATCTGCGTGCGTTGCTGGTCACGATGACCGCCGTGCAGCAGCACCGCGGACTGTCGTCGGCAATGCTCAATGGCGACGCCTCGCAGGCACCCAAGGTTGACGCCAAGGCGGCCGAGGTCGCACGCGGCCTCGACGCGCTGAAGGCGCTGAATGCCGCCCATCCGGAACTGCTCGTGCAGCAGGCGCAGATCGAACGCCTGTCCGGGGAGTGGACGGCGGTGCGGCAGCAGATGAGCGGTTCGACCGGCGCGGCCAATTTCGCCCGCCACTCGACGATGATCGACACGCTGCTGAATGACTTCCGCTCGGTATCCGATCGGTCGGGCATGAGCTTCGATCCCTATCCCGATACCTTCACGCTGGTCGAGGCCGCGGTGAACGTCGCGCCCTTCACCGTCGAGAATCTGGCACGGCTGCGCGGCCGTGCCGCGTCTATCAGTGCGCGCGGCACGGTGACGCCCGACGAGGCGATCGAGCTGGGCGCGCTGCTGCAGCTGGCCGCCCGCCGCGTCGCTGCGATGGATCGGGTGAATGAACGCGTACGCAGCTTCGCGCCCGAACACGCGCCGCGCGTTGCTGCCGAGATCGACAAGCTGCGGGCCGCCTTTGCTTCGACCGCCGAAATGCTGAATGCGTCGCTGAAGGCGCAGCGCTTCGATCTGCCGCCGGCCGAGGTGTTTGCCCGGGCTTCGGTGCCGGTCGAGGCGTCGGTCGGCACCATGACCGTACTGCTCGACACCGCCGACCTCGGCATCAATGCGCATTCGGAGCGACTGATGGTCGATCTGACGCTGACCTGCGTGCTGCTCGCCGCCGGCCTGCTGCTGTCGGTCTATCTGGCGCTCGGCCTGTACGCGTCGCTGAAGGATGCGATCGGCCACACGATAGACGGTGGCCGCCGTCTGGCCGAAGGCGATCTGACGGCGCGCATCCGGGTCGCCAGCCAGGACGAGTTCGGCGACATCGCCAACAGTTTCAACAGCATGGCCGACAGCCTGTCCGGTCTGATCGCCCGCGTGAAGTCGTCGGCCGGTGAGGTCAGCCAGGTCACGATGGCGCTGGCCAGTGCAACCCAGCAGATCAGCGAGGCCTCGGCCGGCCAGAGCCAGTCGGCGTCGGCCATGGCAGCCACGATCGAGGAACTGTCGGTGTCGATCAACAGCGTGTCCGACAGTGCTGCGGAAATGCGCCGCCACGCCGAATCGAGCCGCGAAGAAGCGGCCCAGGGCCACCATGCGATCGATGCGGTGAGCCACGAACTGGATGCGGTCGGCCACGTGGTGGGCGAGATTTCGCAGGCGGCCGGCGCCTTCATCGAAAGCACCCGTGCCATCGGCGATATGACCCGCCAGGTCAAGGACATCGCCGAACAGACCAATCTGCTGGCGTTGAACGCGGCCATCGAGGCGGCGCGGGCCGGCGAGCAGGGCCGCGGCTTCGCGGTCGTGGCCGACGAGGTGCGCAAGCTGGCCGAGAAGTCGGCGGTGTCGGCACAGCAGATCGAAGAAGTGACGCGCGCGCTCGACGCCCGCGCCGGCGGCGTCGAGAGCGTGGTGCGCCGTGGTGTGCAGGCGATCGACAATTCACGCAACCAGCTGTCGCAGGTCGTCGGCGCGCTCGGTCGTGCTGCCGACGCGGCGGCCTCGACTTCGCAGGGCATTTCCGGCATCGCCGAATCGGTCAGCGAACAGACCATCGCCAGCCACGACGTGGCGCGCTCGGTCGAGCAGATCGCGCAGATGAGCGAAGAGAACAGCTCGGCCATCACCGCCATGGCCAGCGAGGCGCAGCACCTGCGCGCACTGGCGATGGGGCTGGAAGAGGCGGGCGCACGCTTCCGCGTCTGAGTGCATCGCAACATCGCGAAAAGCCCGTGCCGGCTTGCCGGTACGGGCTTTTCTGCTTTCCGAGGTGCGTGCCCGGCAGGTACCGTGAAATTTCCTTACTTCGAGCAGGGATATAACTTAAGTCTTACACCCTGAGGGCGTTATTCCCTTGCGATCGCAGTTCTGCGCCGACCGTGTCCGGTGAGCCCGGGCAACTTCATACGTCCAGCATGCTGGAGACGACAGGGGAGAAAAGAACATGTTCGGGAACAAAGGCAGGCAACTTGAAGCGCGTCTCGGTGAATGTGAAATACGGGCGGCTGCGGCGAAAGCACTGATCGATGCCATCGACCGCTCGATGGCCATCATCGAGTTCGAACCGGACGGCAAGGTGATCGGAGCGAACGCCAACTTCGCCCGTGTGATGGGCTATGCAGCGTCCGAGCTTCCGGGCATGCACCACCGGAGCTTCTGTCAGCCCTCATATGCGTCGTCGAAGTCCTATTCCGACATGTGGGCCCGCCTGGCGCGAGGTGATTTCGTGTCCGGCCGCTTTCCGCGGGTCGCCCGCGACGGTCGTGAAATCTGGCTCGAAGCCAGCTACAACCCCGTGCTGGGCGCCGACGGCCGGGTGGTGAAGGTGGTCAAGGTGGCCAGCGACATCACCGACAAGGTGCGGGCCGAGAGCGAAGCCACCGCCTTGCTCAACGCGATCAATCGTTCGATGGCAGTCATTTCCTTCACCCCCGACGGCACCATCCTCGACGCCAATGCCAACTTCCTCAAGACCGTCGGGTACACCAAGGAGGAGATCGTCGGCCGCCACCACCGCATTTTCTGCGCGGCAGAGCTGACGGAATCACCCGAGTACGCGGCCTTCTGGCTGCGTCTGAACGCCGGCGAGTTCGTCGCAGGCGACTTCAGGCGCGTCACGCGTGATGGTTGTGAAGTATGGCTGGAGGCCAGCTACAACCCGGTGTTCGATCCGAACGGCAAGCTTTACAAGGTGGTGAAATTCGCTGCCGACGTTACCGAAAAGAAGGTGCAGCAACTGGCGGAGCAGGAGAGCGCGCGCGTTGCCTGGCGTGTGTCCACCGAAACCGATGCCATCGCGACCGAGGGCGCGGCCATCATCGAGCGGGCATCCTCGGAAATGCAGGCCATTGCGGAAACTGTGCAGCTCACTTCAGAGCGGGTGGGGGAACTGGGCAAGCAATCGGACCAGATCACCAGCATCGTCAAGACCATCCGCGAGATCGCCGACCAGACCAATCTGCTGGCGCTCAACGCCGCCATCGAGGCCGCCCGTGCCGGCGAGCAGGGCCGCGGCTTCGCCGTGGTGGCTGACGAGGTGCGCAAGCTGGCCGAGCGGACCAGCCTGTCCACGGCCGAAATTGGCGGCATGGTGCAGCGCATACAGGATGGCACGCGCAGCGCCATCGTGAGCATGGAATCCAGCCTGGTGAAAGCCGGCAGCGGCGTCGAACTGGCCGGTAGCGCCGGACAGGCGATCAAACGCATCAGCAACGGTGCGCGTGAGGTCGTACAGGCGGTCAGCAAGTTCTCGTCGGTCGTCGATGGGTGAAGCAGGGCTGCGCGCCGACTGGGATTGACCGTCGGCGTGCCCGTCACCGCATCGTCACCTTGCGTTCAAGACTTTCCGACCCCTGCCGTAAACCCAGCATCACCCCCGCTTTTTTCGTGCCACTGACCAGACAGACGAGGCCGACATGTCAGAGTTGCTCAAGAATATCGATGCCCGCACCAAGCTCGCGGGTACCAACAAGCTCGAAATCCTGATGTTCTCGCTCGGCGTCGATACGCGAACGGGCAAGCGCGAAACCTTCGGCATCAATGTGTTCAAGGTGCGCGAGGTCATGCGTACGCCGGGGGTGACCGCGGCGCCTGAAATGCCGCCGGCCGTCGAAGGCATGGTGAGCCTGCGTGGCGCGCTGGTGCCGGTGGTCGATCTGGCCAAGTTCGCCCAGTTCCCCAGCGAAACGCCGCGCGACGTGATGATCGTGACCGAATACAACGGTCACACCCAGGGCTTCCTGGTCGAATCGGTCGATACCATCCTGCGCCTGGACTGGTCGCAGATGCGCGTGCCGCCCGCCATGCTGACCGCCAATCTCGGTGGCCTGGTGACCGCCGTCACCGAACTGGCCGACGGCCGTCTGGTGATGATGCTGGACGTCGAGAAGATCCTGTCGGAAACCGCCGATATCGACAACGACCTCGCGTTCAAGGACATCGAGCCGCTGGGTATCGAAGGCGCCACCGTTTTCTTCTGCGACGACTCGCCGGTCGCCCGCAACCAGATCACCCGCACGCTGGACCTGATGGGCGTGCGCTACGTCAGCGCGATCAACGGCGCGCAGATGTGGACCGAACTGAAGAAGATCGCTTCGTACGCCGATGCCAGCGGCCGCAAGGTGAGCGATCTGGTGAGCATGATCCTGACCGACGTCGAAATGCCGGAAATGGACGGCTACATCCTGACCAAGCACATCAAGGCCGATCCGCGCTTCGCCGGCATCCCGGTGGTGATGCATTCCTCGCTGTCCTCCGGTTCCAACCAGCAGCTGGGCCGCTCGGTCGGCGTCGATGAATACGTTTCGAAGTTCGAGGCGCAGCGCCTGGCGGAAACGATCAGCCGCCTGATCCGCCGCGGCAACGGTGGCGACCGTGCCGCCGCCTGAACGAGACTGGAGACAGACGATGGACAGAACCGATCAGAACCTGCTCGAACAAGTCGATGCCCGCACCAAGCTGGCAGGTTCGAACAAGATGGAAATCCTGCTGTTCTCGCTCGGCACGCACGAGCTGTTCGGCATCAATGTGTTCAAGGTACGTGAAGTCAGCCGCACCCCGACCGTAACGCCGACCCCCAATATGCCGGGCGGCGTCGAAGGCCTCATTTCGCTGCGTGGCAACGTGATTCCGGTGCTGTCGCTGGCGCGCATCATGAATCTGGACGGTGCGCCCGAAGGCATGGGCGGCGCCATGATGGTGACCGAGTACAGCAAGCGCACGCTGGGCTTCCTGGTGCACGAGGTCGATCGCATCATCCGCGTCGACTGGGACCGCGTACGCGCGCCTGAGTCCGTGGTGACCAGCGAACAGCTCTACATCACCGCCATCACCGAACTGGACGACGGCCGCCTGGTGTCCATCCTGGACGTCGAAAGCATCATGGCCGGCACCTTCGGAGAGGCCGCCATCACCGACATACCGCCGCTGGGCGGCAACTACGAGCCGAACGTGTTCTTCGTCGATGACTCGGCGGTTGCCCGCAAGAAGATCGCCGAAGTGCTGGACCGGCTGAGCATCAAACACAAGCACGCCACCAACGGCGCCGAGGCCTGGTCCCGGCTGCAGGGCATGGCGGCGCATTCGTCGGCCACCGGCGCTCCGCTGACCGACGAGATCGACCTCATCCTGGTCGACGCCGAAATGCCTGAGATGGACGGCTATGTGCTGACCCGCAATATCAAGAATGACCCTCGTTTTGCCGACATACCGGTAGTCATGCACTCGTCGCTGTCGTCGGAAGCCAACCGTGCGATGGGCAAGAGCGTCGGGGTGGACGCATACGTGGCGAAGTTCGATGCCGAAGTACTGGCCGACACGCTGCGTCCGCTGCTGGCAACACATAAAGCCTGAGAGAGGTAGGCCCCATGTCTGATCCCAAGATGAAATTTCTCGTTGTCGATGACTTCTCGACCATGCGCCGCATCGTGCGCAACCTGCTGAAGGAACTCGGGTTCACGAATGTCGACGAGGCCGAGGACGGCGTGATTGCGCTGCAGAAACTCAAGGCCAGCGAATTCGACTTCGTGGTGACCGACTGGAACATGCCGAACATGACCGGCATCGAGCTGCTGCGCGCCATCCGTGCCGATGCCGCGCTGAAAGCCCTGCCGGTGCTGATGATCACGGCCGAAGCGAAGAAGGAAAACATCATCGAGGCTGCCCAGGCCGGTGCGTCGGGCTACATCGTGAAGCCCTTCACCGCCGGCACGCTGAGCGAAAAGCTGAACAAGATTTTCGAGAAGATGAACCAGAAGGCCGCTTGAGCCTGCATCGGGAGAGGAAACCGTGAAGAAGCTGAAGCTTGACGAAACTGGCGATTCCGACGATCTGCAGGCCCTGTTCGACAGCATTGCCAGCGAGACGCCGCAGAAGGTGCGTCTCGAAGTCGTACCCGAGGCGGTAAACAGCGTCGGCGGCGATTCCGCCGACCTGGAGGCGCTGTTCGACACCGTAGCGACCGAATACACCACCTCGCACGCCGTCGACGAGTCGCATGAACTCGAACACAGCTGCGAAAACGTGTTCAACAAGGTCGGACATCTCGCCCGCCAGCTGCACGACACGCTGCGCCAGCTCGGCTACGACCATGCGCTGGAGGATGTGGCGCAGCAGATGCCGGATGCCCGCAGCCGCCTGAACTACGTCGCCCAGATGACCGAGAACGCGGCGAGTCGCGTGCTCAACGCGACCGACGTGGCGATCCCGCTGCAGGACGACGTCGAGAAGCGCTCCAGTGCGCTGCACGACCGCTGGGAAAAGCTCTACCGCAACGAACTGTCGGTCGATGAGTTCAAGGCGCTGGCGACCGAAACGCGAGGCTTCCTCGGCGACGTGCCGGGCTTCGCCCGCGACACGCGTGCGCAGTTGAACGAAATCATGATGGCGCAGGATTTTCAGGATCTGACCGGTCAGGTCATCAAGAAAATCGTAGAAATGTCGCAACAGCTGGAGAGCGGCCTGCTGCAGGTGCTGATCGAAGCCATGCCGGCGGAGAAGCGCGCCGCAGCGCCGGAAGGGTTGCTAAACGGACCGGTCATCAATTCGGAAGGCCGCAGCGACGTGGTGACCAGCCAGGAACAGGTCGACGACCTGCTCGAAAGCCTCGGCTTCTGAGACTGGCGAAGGATGGACGCACAACAAGGTCGGTGAGGCAGAACGCCGTTTCTGCCGGACCGTGACAACAGGTGCAGTTGGGCGGACGGATCGATGATCCGGTCGCCACAGGAGCGAAAGATGAGTGACTTTCAGGGAATGGAAGATCTGCTGCAGGACTTTCTGGTCGAGGCAACCGACCTGCTGTCCGGCGTGGACAACAAGCTGGTCGATCTCGAGAAGACCCCGGGCGACCGCGGCCTGCTGAACGAGATCTTCCGCGGTTTCCACACCATCAAGGGCGGTGCAGGCTTCCTGAATGCCGCGGAACTGGTCGCCCTCTGCCATCTGACCGAGAATCTATTCGACAAGCTGCGCAACGGCGAGATGAACGTGACGCCTGTGCTGATGGACGTCATTCTCGACGCCACCGGCATCGTGCGCGACATGTTCGGCGCGCTGGAGCGCGGCATGCAGCCCACCGCTGCCGATCCCGACCTGATGGCCCGCCTGCGCGCCGCGCTGGCCGGCGAACTGACTGCCGAGCCTGCCAAGGCTGCCGCACCGGCTGCCCCGGTGGCGAAGCCGGTCGCGACTGCCGCGCCGGCCCCGGTGGGCGCCGAACCCGACTGGGTGGCGCTGCATCAGGCCGTGACCGGCGTCGTGCCGTCCGCCCCGCAGGCGGTGCCCGAGCCGGCCGCAGCCCGTTCTGCCAACGACGGTGAAGTGGCCGCCGTGGTCAACGCCGCTTTCGGTCGCCGCGCTGGCGACCGTCCGGGCGCACCCGCCCCGAGCGGCCGTCGCGACGCCGAGAAGGGGCGCGACAATTCGATCCGCGTCGATACCTCGCGTCTGGACCAAGTGCTGAACCTTTCGGGCGAGATCGGCCTGACCAAGAACCGCCTGACCTCGCTGCGCGCGGACATCCTGGCCGGCAAGAGCGACAGCGACACGCTGCACGCACTCGATGCCGCGGTGAGCCAGCTCGACCTGCTGGTGTCCGATCTGCAGAACGCGGTGATGAAGACCCGCATGCAGCCGATCGGTCGCCTGTTCCAGAAGTACCCGCGCATCGCCCGCGACCTCGCCCGCAACCTGGGCAAGGACGTCGAGCTGGCGCTGGTCGGCGAAGAGACCGAAATCGACAAGACGATGATCGAGGATCTGTCCGATCCCATCATCCACCTGATCCGCAACGCGGTCGATCACGGCGTCGAGACGCCGGATGAGCGCATGGCCCAAGGCAAGCCGGGCAAGTCGGTCGTACGCCTCGAAGCGCGCCAGGAAGGCGACCACATCGTCATCATGGTGGCCGACGACGGCCGCGGCATGAATGCCGAGCGTCTGCGTGCCAAGGCGCTTGAGAAGGGTCTGATCACCGATGAGGAAGCGAACACGCTGGACGAGCGTTCGAGCCTGAACCTCGTCTTCCTGCCCGGCTTCTCGACCGCCGCCACCGTGTCCGACGTGTCCGGCCGCGGTGTCGGCATGGACGTAGTGAAGACCAACATCCAGAAGCTGAACGGTTCGATCGAAATCCGCTCGGTGCAGGGCAAGGGCACGACCTTCGTCATCTCGCTGCCGCTGACGCTGGCCATCCTGCCGGTGCTGCTGGTGCGTCTGGCCGAGCAGCACTTCGCGGTGCCGCTGTCGATGGTGCGCGAAATCCTGCCGATCCAGCACGAAGACATCCAGGAAGTCGGTGGTCGCGCCACCATGGTGGTGCGCGGCGAAGTGATGCCGGTGCTGCCGCTGGCCCGCCTGCTCGGCTGGCCGCAGAAGAATCACCCGCAGTACGGCGTGCTGATGCAGTCTGCCGAGTCGTCCTTCATCCTGGCGATCGACAACTTCGCCGGCCGCGAGGACGCGGTGATCAAGAGTCTGGACGACTTCCGTCCGAAGGGCGTGGCTGGTGTGACCACGCTGTCGAACGGCCAGATCGTGCTGATCCTCGACATGAAGGAGCTGCTGGGCTCGATGGGCGACACGCGCGGTGTGTCGCGTTCCAGCCTGATCGGTCACGTCGCCCGCGCCGCCTGACGACCACTGTTTCAACGCTGTTTCAAGGAGCCCGCCCGGGCCTGGTCCGGGCGGGCTCTTTTCCTTTTCCAGCCTGGGTTTCAGGGCTGTCTGCCTCGCAATCTCTCTGCCCCTAAAGACTTCAGTTCGAGGGTCGATAAGAAAGCATACCCGGCACTTCGCCGATCGCTACAGAGGGAGTCAAACCATGGCCGAAGCTACCCTGATCCAGCCGATTTCGTCGCCGTTCCCCGCCGCCGCGATGCTGCCTGCGGCCAGCATCCAGGCCCATCACGCTGAAATCATGCGTTTGATGGATGCGATCGAAACGCTCGGCAACGAGGCGATGGTGACCGCGATGAATCTCGCCGGCGAAGCTGCCGAAGCCGACGCACGAGGCCTCTTCATGCGCGCGCAGGAAGTGCGCGCCTGGGTGCAGACCACGCTCGACATGGTCAATACCGATGCGCTGTGCCCCGACCTGTCGGGTCAGCTCGCCTATCAGGGCGTCGAGCAGGCGGCACGCCTGGTTGCGGCGCGTGAAACGCTGCCGCGCTGAGATCGATCACTGTCTGTTCCAATCGCCGAAGCACGATTGATGCAGGCGAGGACACCGAGTGTCGAAAAATCCTGAGCAGGACTTCGATTTTGACGTCTGGAAGGAACTGGCCCATTCAGATCCCCAGACCTATTTCGCGGAGCGACGGCGCGTGATCGAACAATTCATCAATACCTGCCCGCCGGACAAGCAGGCAGTTCTGCGCGACCTGCAGGTTCGCATCGATGCCAGCCGGGCGATGGCGGGCTCACCCAATCAGTCGGTGCGCGAGCTGTCGCGCATGATGGAGGACTACCTGCTCGCGCTGTCCGAGCGCCTGATGGCGCTGCACCGAGAAACGTCGGCGCTGCAGACCTCGCTGCGTCAGGGATTGCGCGGCTCGACCTGAGTCGGCCCCCGCAGGCGCGTCTTCCGGCCGGCCCGGCGCGTACTGCAGGGCTGGCGACGCAGGCTCCGGGCTGCCGCTTCGCGCCGCCCACTCCACACACATTCCTGTCACGACTGACCCGACCGCGGTCGCAGATGGGGTGATCTTCGGCCGCTGTTCCGCCGATTGCCGCTGGTCCCTCCGGCGCATCATCCTGCGCATTGCCGAACCGGGTCTGCGCACGTGGCAGAAGAAAGCGATCTCGAAAAGACAGAACCAGCGTCACAGCGACGACTGGAAAAGGCGCGCGAAGAAGGGCAGGTGCCCAACTCCCGCGAACTGGCTACCTTTCTCGTCACCATCACCGGTGTCGCCGGCATGTCTGCGCTCGCCGGCTGGATGTGGCCGCGCAGCGCCGATCTGCTGCGCGACGGCCTGACCATAGACCGGCGCGCGATCTTCGATCCGGCGGCGATGTTCGCGCTGCTTATCGAGCGCTCCACCGATGCCCTGCTGATGCTGGCGCCGCTGTTCATCGCGCTGATGCTGGCCGCCTTCGTGTCGCCTTTCCTGATGGCGGGCTGGAACTTCGCGCCGAAGGCACTCGAACCGAAATTCTCGAAACTGAATCCGGCTGCCGGTCTGAAGCGCATGTTCTCGTCCACGGCGGCGGTCGAGCTGGGCAAGAGCATCGGCAAGGCGACATTGGTGGGTAGCGTCGCCGCCTGGGTGGTCATGCGCGACCACGAGAAGCTGTTCGCACTGTTCGGTGCGCCGGTCGACGTTGCGCTCGGCGCCACCGGCGACCTCATCATGACGGCCACCCTGCTGCTGGTCGCCGGCATGGCGCTCATCGTCGCCATCGACGTGCCCTTCCAGCTCTGGCACTACCACTCCGAACTGAAGATGACCAAGGAGGAGGCGCGCCAGGAATTCAAGGAGCAGGAAGGCGATCCTCACGTCAAGGGGCGCATTCGCCAGCAACAGCGCGAAATGGCGCGCAGCCGGATGATGGCCAATGTGCCGAAGGCCGACGTGGTGGTGACCAACCCGACCCACTACTCGGTTGCGCTGCGCTACGACGCGGCACGCGGCGGTGCGCCGCGCGTGGTCGCCAAGGGGGCGGGCGAGATGGCGCTGCGCATCCGTACCGTCGCCAGCGAGCACGGCGTGCCGCTGGTCGAGGCACCGCCGCTGGCGCGCGCGCTGCACAAGCACTGCGAACTTGAGCAGGAAGTGCCGGCGCGGCTTTTCCGCGCGGTGGCCGAGGTGCTGGCCTACGTGTACCAGCTCAACGACGCCTTTGCCCGCGGCGGCGACATTCCGAAGATGCCCGGCGACCTGCCGGTGCCGGAAGACATGGACCCGGGCAGCGACTGACCTGCCGTACAAGGGTCCTGCCCGACCGTATGTCGAATAGATGAATTCTCGCCTCAAGCGCTGTGTGCAGCAGCCGTTAAGTCATTGAGTTTCATGCACACAATCAGCTCCTGAGGGACTCTCCATGAAGAACCTGAGAATCTCCACCCGTCTTGCGCTCGGCTTCGGTCTGATCGCACTGATCTTCATTGCGGTGGCCGTTTTCATTGAAATCCAGTCGGTGCGCATGAGTGCCAGCGCGCACGAAATCCGCGCGCTGACCCAGCCCAAGGTCGATGCGATCGCCGATCTGAACGACGCGGTACAGCGGGTGCGCGTCTATTCGCGCAGCGCCATCATCGAAACCGAAGACGCCGCGATCCAGAAGGTGCGTGTCGAGCTGGAGGGCTACGTCGGCAAGGCCGACGAGGCGGTCAAGCGCCTCGGCGCACTGGTCGCCTTGCCTGGCAGCGAGGAGGCCGAGCGGGCTTTGTTTGCCCAGCTCGAACAGCGCCTGCAGGCCTTCCGCGGCATTTCGCAGGAGGTGCTGGCCCTGGGACTGGTCAATCGCAACACTGAGGCGAACGAACTGCTGCATTCGACGCATGGCCCGGCGGCGATTGCCCTGAATGAGGCGTCGATGGCGCTGCGCGAGCGCGTTCGACTGCGCAACGACAGCGCCATCGCGGCGCTCGAAGACTCGGCCAACGCACTGACGCGCGCCGTGCTGATCGCCGGTGCCCTGTTCATCGTGGCTGCAATCGTCGTTTCGCTCATCATCACGCGCAGTATTTCCAGCCAGCTCGGCCATACCTTGTCGGCGGTGCGGCGGATCGCCGACGGCGACCTGACCACCGATCTGCGACCGGAGGGCGAAAGCGAGCCCGCGCAGGTATTGCGCGCGGTCCAGTCGATGCAGCAGTCGCTGCGCGGCATGGTGCGCACGATAGGCGAGGCCACCGGCAAGCTCGGTGACTCGGCCGCCCACCTGTCCGGCGCCACCCAGCAGGTGCGGCTCGCCTCGGATTCGCAGGCGGAACTGGCGGCCGCGATGGCCGCCTCGCTGGAGGAGCTGTCGACCTCGATCACCCACGTCAGCGAGCTGAGCAACGAAGCACGCGACGCCTCGCACGTGGCCGGTGAGCACGCCTCGGACGGCGCTGGCGACATCGGCCGCATGGTGGGGCAGATCCGTGAGGTGACCGAGGGTATCGAGAGCAGCGCCCAGCGCGCGCTCGAACTGGGTAGCGAAGTGGCGCACATCACCCGCATCGTCCACGTGATCCGTGACGTCGCCGACCAGACCAATCTGCTGGCGCTGAATGCGGCGATCGAGGCCGCGCGCGCCGGTGAGATGGGGCGGGGTTTTGCGGTGGTCGCCGACGAAGTGCGCAAGCTGGCCGAACAGTCGGCGCGCTCGGCCACCGAGATCACCGATATGGTGACGCGCATCCAGAGCGGCGCGACCGAGGTGTCGAGCACCATGCAGAGCACGGTTCAGCGGGTGCACGCGGGTCTGGCGACGGCCGAGCAGGGACGGGCCAAGGTGCTGGACATCGATGCGCACGCACGGCGGGTCGCCGGCACGATAGGCGAGGTGTCTGGCGGCCTGCAGGAGCAGGCCGTAGCCAGCCAGGATCTGGCGCGGCGCGTCGAGCAGATCGTGCAGGTGGTCGAGGAGAACGCCAGTGCGGCGGCGTCGGTTGCCAGCTCGGCAAGCGAGCTGGCCAGCCTCTCCGAACAGCTGCAGGGCGAGGTGAGCCGCTTCCGCACGGCGGCCTGAGCCGGGCAGCACTCGGGCGAACAGGCAAAAAAACGGGCACCACGCGGGTGCCCGAAAGGGGTCCTCAGAGAGAGGAAGGAGGAAACCTGTGTTCAGTCGGCCATGACGAGCCGGTTGCCCTGCAGTCTGACCTTGTCGCCGGTGCGCCAGACCGGTTCCGCGTCCAGCGTGACCGTGCGGTACTCGCCGTTTTCCATGCGCACACCGACTTCCCAGCGTGAGGTCGTGCGCTGCGTCTTTTCGACCTGGTGGCCGGCATAGGCGCCACCGGCAATGCCGATCAGCGTCGCGATCGTGCGCCCGCTGCCCTTGCCGACCTGGTTGCCGAGCAGACCGCCTACCACGCCGCCGGCGGCAGCACCCAGACCGCTGGGGTCGGCCGGCGCCTTCACCTCGCGTACCGATTCGACCAGACCGCAGTCGGCACAAACCGGCGCCGGAGCGCGGTAATCGGCCTCGCTGCGCGGCAGCGTCTGCTCGTAGGCAGTGCGCGGCTGCGCCGGAATGACATCGATGCCCGAGTCGTAGGTCCGCTCCGCGACCTTGACCACACCTGCTTCGCCAGCGTCGGCGACATGCACCTTCTTCGCTGCCACAGCCTTGACGACCGGCTTCTCGCTGCGCTTATCGGTGGGTTTGTCAGCGGCGGCGGCGACCGGCTGAGCGGGTTCGGCGGCGGCGACAGCCTGGATTGCCGGAGCCGGCGTCGTGCCGGTCTGTGCGGCGGCCGCGACCACCGGTGCCGGCGTGGCCGGCTCGAACAAGCCGGACATTTTGGCGATGCCGACTGCGCTGAAGGCGGTGACCGAGACAGCGGCCACCCACAGAGCGGGGTGAAGCGAACTGGCTGAAGCGGCACGGGCCGGGGCGTTCATCTGTAGTCTCCTGGGACTGGGGTGCGACAGTGCAAGTAACGCACGCCGACGTGAACAGGAGCGCCCCCTGTTTGTAAGGGCGTTTTGCGCTGCGTAACAATCCAGTCGACCCAATAGCCGGGGAAAACCCCTCTTCTTTCTCCGGTTTGATGGACGTCACCTGCGATGAAATGTCGTCATGGCTACGTCCCTCTCGTTCCGTCAGGTCATCGGTTCCCCGAACATCGCCCAGATGGCCGCGCCGCTGCTCATCGTCCTCATCCTGTCGATGATGGTGCTGCCGCTGCCCACCTTCGTGCTGGACGTGTTTTTCACGTTCAACATCGCGATGTCGGTGATGGTGATGCTGGTGGCGCTCTATACGACAAAGGCGCTTGATTTCTCGGTATTTCCGTCGGTCCTGCTGGTAACCACGCTGCTGCGCCTGTCGCTGAACGTGGCCTCCACCCGGGTCGTTCTGCTCGAAGGTCACACCGGCCCGGATGCGGCCGGCAAGGTGATCGAAGCCTTCGGCCACTTCCTGGTCGGCGGCAACTACGCGGTCGGCATCATCGTTTTCATCATCCTGACCGTCATCAACTTCGTCGTCGTTACAAAAGGCGCTGGCCGGATCGCCGAGGTGGGCGCCCGCTTCACGCTGGATGCGATGCCCGGCAAGCAGATGGCGATCGACGCCGACCTGAACGCCGGCCTGATCGGTGAGGACGAAGCGCGCCGGCGGCGCAAGGAAATCGCCGACGAAGCGGATTTCTACGGTTCGATGGACGGTGCGTCCAAGTTCGTGCGTGGCGACGCGATCGCCGGCATCCTCATCCTGCTCATCAATATGGTGGGCGGCATGCTGATCGGTGTGATGGAGCACGACATGACCGCCGGCGGCGCCGCCAAGGCCTACGTGATGCTTACCATCGGCGACGGCCTGGTCGCGCAGATCCCGGCGCTGGTGATTTCGATCGCCGCCGGTCTGGTCGTGTCGCGCGTCGGCAACGATGGCGATGTGGGCGGCCAGGTGATCGGTCAGCTGTTCGGCGATCCGCGCGTGCTCGGCATTTCCGCCGGCATCATGGGCCTGATGGGCATGATCCCCGGCATGCCCAATTTCGTTTTCCTGCTGATCGCCGCCGGCCTCGGATACCTCGCCTGGCACGGAGTGCAGAAGGCGGCGTCGCCCAAGGTGAAGGAGGCGGCGGAGAAGAAGGCGGCCGAGCAGGCGGCGGCGCAGTCGGTCACGCCGCCCGAGCAGCAGGAAGCGGCATGGACCGATGTCGTGCCGGTCGACACGCTGGGTCTCGAGGTCGGTTACCGCCTCATTCCGCTGGTCGATCGCGGCCAGGACGGCGAACTGCTGAAGCGCATCCGCGGCCTGCGCAAGAAGTTTGCGGCGGAGATCGGCTTCCTGACCGCGCCGGTGCACATCCGCGACAACCTCGAATTGAAGCCCAACGGCTACCGCATCACGCTCAAGGGTGTCGATGTCGGCAGCGGCGAGGCCTATCCGGGCAGCCTGATGGCGATCAACCCGGGTCGCGTGGCCGGCTCGCTGCCGGGCCGCGAAGCGCGCGATCCGGCTTTCGGTCTGCCGGCGGTGTGGATCGAACAGGGCCTGCGCGAACAGGCGCACGCGCTTGGCTACACCGTGGTCGACGCGGCCACTGTGATCGCCACCCACCTGAACCATCTCATCCTGACCCACGCCGCCGAACTGTTCGGCCGTCAGGAAGCGCAGGCGCTGCTGGAACACGTCGGTCGCGAACAACCCAAGCTGGTCGAGGATCTGGTGCCGAAGGCGCTGCCGCTGGCGGTGGTGCAGCGCGTGCTGCAGAGCCTGCTGGAGGAGGGCGTGGCGATCCGCGACATGCGCTCCATCGTCGAGACGCTGGCCGAGTACGCGCCGCGTACGCAGGACCCGCTCGAACTGACCTCGCGCGTCCGCGTGGCGCTGGGTCGCGCCATCGTGCAGCAGCTGTTCCCGGGCAACACCGACGTCCAGGTGATGGTGCTCGACCCGGGTCTGGAGCGCCTGATCGGTCAGGCGCTCGGTGGCGGCGGCGACGGGTCGGTGATCGAACCGGGTCTGGCCGACACGCTGATGAATGAAGTGGCGCGTACCGCGCAGAACCAGGAAGAAATGGGTCTGCCCGCCGTGCTGCTGGTGCCGGCGCCGCTGCGCTGGCTGCTGTCGCGCTTCCTGCGCCGGGCGGTGCCCAGCCTGAAGGTGCTCGCAAATTCCGAAGTTCCTGAAACACGCACCATCAAGGTGACCTCTGTCATCGGAGTCA
Source organism: Methyloversatilis discipulorum (assembly GCF_000385375.1). Taxonomy (NCBI): domain Bacteria; kingdom Pseudomonadati; phylum Pseudomonadota; class Betaproteobacteria; order Nitrosomonadales; family Sterolibacteriaceae; genus Methyloversatilis; species Methyloversatilis discipulorum. Next base: position 3,152,035 of record NZ_ARVV01000001.1, on the reverse strand, counting down.
AATCATGACGCCTCGCAAATATCTCGCTGCCTCCGCCCGCGACGCCCTGCGCCGCATCAAGGAAGATCTCGGCCCCGACGCCATCGTGCTGTCGAACCGACCGGTCGAGGGCGGCGTGGAAATACTCGCGCTGCCGGCGAATGCGCTGGAGGCCATGACTGCACCGACGAAGAAGCCGGCTGCAGCGCCGGTGGCACCGGTGGCGCGCGCTGCTGCGCAGCCCGTCGCGCGCGCCGAGGCGCCGCCGGCATTTCAGACCTCGTCCCGGCCCTACGGCGACGAGGATTTCGAGGTGACGCTGTCGAGCAGCGTGGCTGCGCGCAAGGTCGCACCGGCGCCGGCGCCGGCTCCGGCACAGGAAGTGCGGGCGCCTAAGCCCTGGCAGCCGTACAAGCCGCGTCCGGCGACGCCGAGCGAATTGCGCGATCTGGCGCGCGGCCGTCAGCAGGCGCCGGCCAACGAGCACCTCGACGCGCACGCTGAAGTGCCGCAGCGTCGTGCCGCACCGGCTGTCGAGACCGCACCGCGTCACGCCGCGCAAGCGTCCGAGCCGGCGCCGCAGCTCGACGCCGCACTGCGCGAGGAACTGGGCAGCATCCGCCGCATGCTCGAACAGCAGCTGGCCGGCTTCGCCTGGGGCGAAATGTCGCGCAGCTCGCCGATCAAGACCACGCTGGCGGCCGAAATGCTCGAATCCGGCTTCAGCGCAGTGACCACCTACCGTCTGCTCGACCAGCTCAGCAGTTCCGACTCGCTGGCTGCCGCGCGCAATGAACTGCGCACGCTGATCGGCCGCGACCTGATCACGCTGAATTCCGACGCCGACATCATCGACCGCGGCGGCGTCTATGCGCTGGTCGGCCCGACCGGCGTCGGCAAGACCACCACGACTGCCAAGCTTGCCGCCCGCTGCGTCGTGCGCCATGGCGCCGACAAGGTGGCGCTGCTCACCACCGACGGCTACCGGATCGGCGCCCATGAACAGCTGCGCATCTATGGCCGCATCCTCGGCGTACCGGTGCATGCGGTGCGCGACGCCTCCGACCTGCGTCGCATGCTGGTCGAGCTGCGCGACAAGCACATGGTGCTGATCGACACCGTCGGCATGAGCCAGCGCGATCGCGCCGTCGCCGAGCAGATTGCCATGCTGTCGTCGAGTGGCGACGTACGCCGTCTGCTGCTGCTGAATTCGGTCGCCCGCGCTGACGCGCTGGACGATGTGGTGCGCGCTTATTCGTCGCCGAATGGCGGCGCCGATCTGGCCGGCGCCATCATCAGCAAGGTCGATGAATCGGTCACGCTGGGCCCGGTGCTCGATGTGCTGATGCGCCACGAACTGCCGCTTTACTACGTCGCCAACGGCCAGCGCGTGCCGGAAGATCTGCACCTGCCCAACCGTGCCTACCTGATGCACCGCGCGCTGCGTGCAGCCGGCGAGGAATCGTCGCAACACCTCTCACCGCAGGACGCCGGCCTGTTGATGGCTGCCTCGCGTCGCGACATGCGCAGCGAGGTGAGCCGTGGCTGATTTCATGCACGACCAGGCGGCCGGCCTGCGCGCCATGTTCCGCCGCTACCCGACGCAGCGCGTCGCCTTCGCCGGCGCGATGGATGGCGTCGGCAGCACCTCGATCGCACTGGCGACCGCGATCGAAGCGGCCCGCAGCGGCTTGCGCGTGACGCTGATCGACGAACACCAGGGCGCCGGCTCGGCCACCGCGCGGCTGGGTCTGACCTCGCGCATCGACCTGCTGCAGGCGATCAACCGCGACGTCGCGCTCGCCTCGGTGCGCATCGCCTCGCAACACGGCGTGGCCGTGGTGCCGGCAGCCCGTCTCGCCGCTGCGTCGAAACAGCTGAACCGCCTGCAGACCGAGGCGCTGGACGAAGCGCTGGTCGAACTGACCCGAGATACCGAACTGCTGGTGATCGACTGCGCGCTCGACGACGGTCAGCTGTCGGCGCTGGCCCGTCGAGCCGACCGGCTGGCGGTGATCACCGCCGCCTCCGGCGTCAGCATCACCGCCGCCTACGCGCTGATCAAGCGTCACCTCGCCGGCAATGCGCCGGTGACCGGCGGCGCGGCCCGGCCGGTGCATGTCGGCGTCAGCCGCGCGCGCTCGGTGGCCGACGCCCGTCAGGCCTTTGCCAGCCTGAATGGCGTGGTGAGCGAACATCTGGGCAGTGCGCTGCACTGGCTGGGCTGCCTGCCGAGCGGCTACCAGCGCCCGGTTTTCGCCACCGCGGGTGACGATGCCCTCAAGATCGGGCGCGATCTTGCCGAAAAGCTTTTCGTGACCCGCGAGGCGGAGAAAGCCGGTATGTTGTCGGCCCTGGACGACGCGCTCGCGGGTGACCGCAGCGACCGGGGAGGGCGTGCAGACGGATTCCCGGCCCAAGTGGCCTGACTGCACAAGCGACCCGCAGCAGAGGACGAAACATGTACACCGCATCCGGAACACTGGACCGTGATCAGCTTGCCAAGCACTACGCGCCGCTGGTCAAGCGCATTGCCTACCACCTGATGGCCAAGTTGCCGGCCAGCGTGCAGGTCGAGGACATCATCCAGAACGGCATGCTGGGCCTGCTCGACGCGATGAGCCGCTACGAGGAAGGGCTGGGCGCGCAGTTCGAAACCTATGCCGTGCAGCGCATCCGCGGCGCCATGCTCGACGGCCTGCGCGAGAACGACTGGCTGCCGCGCAGCCTGCGCCGCGACATGCGGCGCATCGAAACGGCCATCCACACGCTGGAACAGCAGAAGGGCCGTCAGCCGACCGAAGGCGAACTGGCCGAATCGCTCGGCATGCCGCTGCCCGAGTACCAGAAGATGCTGCAGGAAGCGCGCGGCTATCAGCTGGTCTATTTCGAGGACTTCACCGACGGCGACGACGATGACTACCTCGACCGCCACAGCGTCGGCACCGAAGACCTCGATCCGCTCGAACGACTGCTCGACAAGAACATGCGCGACGTGCTGGTGCGTGCCATCGGCGATCTGCCGGACCGTGAAAAGACCGTGATGGGTCTCTATTACGAAGAAGACCTGAACCTGCGTGAGATCGGGGAAATCCTCGGCGTGTCCGAATCGCGCGTCTGCCAGCTGCACAGTCAGGCGATCGCCCGCCTGCGCAGCCGCATCGCGGCGCGCGGCTGAGCGGAGTACGCGTGCGCGTCGATCGCATCAGCATCGCCGGCCTGCTGCTCGGTCTGGCTGCCATCATGCTCGGGCAGGTGCTCGAGGGCGGCAGCCTGTCTTCGCTGTTCCAGCCGGCCGCCTTCGTCATCGTGCTCGGTGGCACGCTGGGCGCGACCATGCTGCAGACCCGTTTTCCCATCTTCATGCGCGGCATGCGCATGGGGCGCTGGGCCTTCGTCGCGCCATCCCAGGTGCCGGACGACATGATCCGCAGACTGGTCGCCTGGGCTCAGCTGTCGCGGCGCGAGGGCATCCTGGCGCTGGAAAAGCAGGTCAGCAACGAATCCGACCCGTTCTTCCGCAAGGGCGTGCAGCTGCTGGTCGATGGCGCCGATGCGACCCGCCTGCGCGAGGTGATGGAAGTCGAGATCACCACTTACGAGAACACGCTGCGCCAGGCTGCGCGGGTGTGGGATTCGGCCGCCGGCTACTCGCCGACCATAGGCATCATGGGCGCGGTTCTGGGCCTGATCCACGTGATGGAGAACCTTGGTGACCCGACCCGGCTTGGCGCCGGCATCGCCACCGCCTTCGTCGCCACCATCTACGGCGTCGGTGCGGCCAATCTGGTGTTCCTGCCTATCGGTCGCAAGCTGCAGACCCACGTGTCACAGCTCATCGCGGTGCGCGAAATCTTCGTCGATGGCCTGGTCGGCATCGCCAACGGCGACAACCCGCGCATTATCGAGGGCAGGTTGCTCGGCTACGTTGCCCAGGTGCCGGAGTGAGCGCGCCACGCAAGCGTCGCTACGTGCCGGAGTCGGACGAGAATCACGACCGCTGGCTGGTGTCGTACGCCGATCTGGTCACCTTGCTGTTCGCTTTCTTCGTCGTCATGTACGCGATTTCCCAGGTCAGCGAGAGCAAGTACCGTGTGCTGAGTGCGTCGCTGAACAGCGCGTTTTCGGCCCGCGACGGCGTGCAGCTGATCGAGCTGCCGGCGGTGGCGCCGCCGCGCAGTGCGCTGCAGATCGAGCTCGACCAGGTCCGTCAGGCGCGTGCCGCAGCGAAGGAAAAGGAGAGGCGCGAACGTGCGCAGCGCACGATGACCGAGCTGACGCAGGCGCTGTCGGCACTGACGCGGGACGGCCAGGCCACCGTCACCGACGGCGCGCTCGGCATCACGGTCGATCTCGACGCCACCTTCCTGTTCGGCCGCGGCGACGCGACGCTGGAACCGGCGGCGCGCGACATCATCGCCGCGGTGGCCGGCGTGCTGTTGTACAGCGATTTTCCGCTGGTGATCGAAGGACACACGGACAACGTGCCAGCCACCGGGCGCGGCATGTCGAACTGGTCGCTGTCTGCGCTGCGCGCGGCGGCGGTGACCCAGGTGTTCGAGGAGCAGGGCATCATTCCGGCAAGGCTGACCGCGGCAGGTCTTGCCGACCAGCGGCCGATTGCCGGCAACGAAACCGAAGAGGGGCGGGCGAAGAATCGTCGCGTGTCCATTCGCATCGAAACATACTCGACCGACCGCGCAGCGCTCAATGGCGCACCGGCGAACGCACCGGTCGAGGTGCCCGAGGGCAGCCTCGGCTCGAGTTTCCCCAGGCTCTGATCACTGCGCCCGCTCGCGGCGTCCGCCCGGCGGTGGTCCTCCGCGCTCGCCACGGCGGTCGCGCGCCGACCCGTCCTCTGCTCCCCGCCCCGGCAGGCCGGAGTACAGCGCCGGCACCGTGCCTGGCAGCAGTCGGTCGGCGACGCGACGCTGGTCGGCGTCGAGCGTGCCGTACAGCAGTTCCGCCGCCTCGGCGATGTCTTCCATCGCGACCAGGCGGTTGCGAACCACATCGACCTTGCGACCTATCTGCTTCACCGCGTCGATGCGTGTGACGGGACGCGGGTCCAGTCGCAGCTGGTCCGCCATCAGCGCGCCTATCGTCTCGCGGTAGCGCTCCCACAAGGGCTGTTGCAGCGGTGTCAGCGACAAGCGCTGCTCCACCTCGGCCAACTGCGTCTGCAGATCGTCGACGACACCGGCACTGCCGCCGTTGTGCGCCTCGGCCGGAGGCCCGCGTCGTGAGCGGTCGAAGTCGTCGTCTGGCGCGGAGGCGCAGGCGGTCATCAGCAGCACGAGGCTGAGCAGCGGAAGGGTGCGGGAAACGGGCATGGCATGTGGCCTGGGCTGTGGAACAGGCGGCCACGATGACAGCCACCGGCAAACACGCTGTGTCGCCGGGTCAAGTCACGTTTTGCGGGTGTAAGCGGGTGTTGCGCCCCGCCGTGCTCAGGCGCTGCCGAATGAGCGACGGCTGGTGCGTGCCATCGACTGACCGTCAGGCCCGTAGGTCGATGCCTGCTCGGCGGCCGACATCAGCACGGCGAGGGCCTGCTGACTGGACTTCATCTGCGCCCGGATCATCAACCCGTTCGCCAGATTCGCGTCGTGCGCTTCGCGGGCCAATTCGAGCAGGTCGGCAAAAGGTTTGCGGCAGGCGGTCCATTCCGGTCCGCTGGCGAACAGTGCGTCGATGTCGGCCTTCGCCGGCTTCACGCCGGCACGCGCGAGCAGCGCCGTGCGCGCATCGCCCAACTGCGCGAGGCGGCCGTAGACCTCCGACTTGCGTGCGGCAAGCACGGGCAGGGTATCGACGTCACCGGATTCGAGCGCGCGGCGCTCGGCATCGAGATGGCCGATGGCCGCGCGCAAGGACGCGACCTCCTCGGTCATCAGTACGGACAGTCGCGCGGAAATCTGCGCGGCCAGTTCGTTCTGGGTCATCAGGTCGCCGGGCGCGTATTCAGCATCTGGCGCACGCTTTCGATCAGGCTGTCGGCCACGCGATCGGCGTTGACCTTGAAGCGACCGTCGGCAATGGCCTGCTTGATTTCATCGACGCGAGCGCTGTCGACCACCGGCACATTGGCAATGGTCGATTCGAGCTCGCGCAGACGCGAGGAGGTGCTCGAAACATCGACCTGGGCACCCGCGGAAGGCGTGGCCGAAGTCGAATTGGTCGGGGTGTTGCCCGACGAGTTGCGCGTGGTCGAAGTTGAAGTCGGACCAAGCGGCTTTCCAGTTCCGTCGATTTTCACGATGAACCCTTTCAGAAGACGTTCGATCGGTATTACGACGACGACACGACAAAACTTTAGAACTTTTTGTAGGGAGCCGTCTTACACCGATGCTTGATGAGCACTATATCAAGCACCGACGCGGCTGACCGTCGAACAGTTCCCATAGGGTCTGTTGCCGTTGAATCGCGTGCCGCGCGCGAATCCCGATGCGTCCAGATCAAGGCGGGCCGACGCCGGCTGACTGGCCGTCAGGCCAGGAGGCCCAACGCGGAGCTGGGCGCATCGGGACTCGCGCCCTTCGGGTTTGCAGCGTGCGAGGCACGGACTGCGTTGCGCTCCTTGTCGAGACGGCCAGTCTCGACTTCGTCGCACGCCTTGCCCGTGCCTCGCGCGCTGCAAACGCGGTTCGCGATTCAATGGCAACAGACCCTAATACATCACTTCGACAAGACCACCCGGACGTGCTACGCCGCTCACCACCTGGCCGCTGCCGGTGCGTATCTGCACCGTCTGGCCTGACTGCGCGGTGGCCAGCGCGCGGCCATCGTGACTGACCGAGAAGCCGTTGCCGCGTGCGAACAGCTTTACGATCTGGCCCTGCTGCACGGCGACCGGTGCGCGCAGCCAGTCGGCGCGCAGCGGCTGGCCGGCGCCGATGGCGACGTTCACCGACTGCCCGATGACCTGCTGCGGATCGGTGATCATGTTCGGCGGCAGGTCCGTCAGATCGCCGCGCATGAAGGCGTAATCGCCGTCGGCCACCACCTGGCCACGGCCCAGTGCGCGCGCCGCGACGAGATAGTCACCCTCGATGCGCACGCGTGACGGGATGTAGACGGTCCAGCTGGCGCCGGCGACGCAGCGTACGCCGACGCTGACGCGGCCCCAGGGCCGGGCGCCTGGTGGCAGGAAGGCCTCGTGCGCCGTGCAGGCAGCCAGCGCGATACGCGCGTCCGGCTGGCCGACTTCGACTACGGCCTTGCCCGGCATGCTTGCCGCCTGCGCGGTCAGGAACTGGCTCACGGTAGCGCGCAGCGCCTCCGGTGAGGTCTGTGCCTGCGCGTTGGAGCACAGCGCAAGCAGCAGCATGAGCAGAGGACGACGGAACATGGGCGGATCTCCTGGCGATGGACGCATTCGATCACGCTGCTTGCAAGGTCGATGCCGGAAATAGCGGGTGAAGCACGGTTCTGTTCCGCTGCGCCGTGCCGGGCGCGAGCCGTGCGCCCACTGCCGCCGCGAAAATCCTTTTCCGGCAAGGGTTTGAAGGCGGGTTGCGCTGGTTCGTACGGCAAACCTTGCCGCTCAGGGGCGGCAGAAGACGAGGAAAGGCGGGGTGCGAACAGTCCTTTTTTGCCGTTTCCGGCCGCACCTCGGCGCTTAAAGTCATTGGCACGATAGCTGCAATGGACTGCACATCATGCCGACACCTCTCGACCGACATCTCAACCTGCATCAAGCCGCCCTCGGCGTGCGTGCCGCACGCCAGCAGCAGCTGGCGTCGAACATCGCCAACGCCGATACGCCGCACTACAAGGCACGCGATATCGAATTCAGGAGCGCACTCGAAAGCGCGCTGGGCGGCAAGCTCGGCGGTCCGGTGGAACTGGCGCGTACCTCCAGCAAGCACATCGAAGCGAAGGGCGACGGTTCATTCGATCAGTCGATGAAGTACCGCACCGAAACGCAGTCCAGCGTCGATGGCAACACCGTCGATATGGACGTCGAGCGCGCGGCGTTTGCCGAGAACTCGGTGCAGTACGAAGCGCTGCTCACCTTCATCAGCGGTCGCCTGCGCACGATGCAGCAGGCAATCCAGGGCCAGTAAGGAGGCTGAACCATGGCAGGAAACATGTTCAATGTGTTCGGGATTGCCGGCTCGGCGCTGACTGCGCAGTCGGTGCGACTGAATACGACGTCGAGCAATCTCGCCAACGCCGATTCGGTCACCACGGCCAACGGCCAGCCCTACCGCGCCAAGCAGGTGGTGTTCGAGATGAAGCCGATCGCCGACGGCAGCGAAGCCAGCGGTGTGCGCGTGACGCAGATCGTCGAGAGCGCGGCGCCGCTGCGCAGCACCTACGACCCCACCAACCCCGCGGCAAACGCCGACGGTTACGTGCAGATGCCCAACGTCAACGTGGTGGAGGAGATGGTGAACATGATCTCCGCCTCCCGCTCCTATCAGACCAACGCGGAAATGATGAATACCGCGAAGCAGCTGATGCTCAAGACCCTCACCATCGGACAGTAAGGACAAAGCCATGGCCACCAATCCCGTCAATGGCAATTCTGCCGCCGACCTATACAGCTCGCTGAACACCACGCAGAAGCAGGCAACGTCCGAACTCGATGCGGCGCAGAACCGCTTCCTGATGCTGCTCACCACGCAGCTCAGGATGCAGGATCCGCTCAGCCCGATGGACAACGCGCAGGTCACTTCGCAGCTGGCGCAGATCAGCACCGTCGATGGCATCACCAAACTCAACAGCACGCTGGAAAAGATGATGGAGAGCACCAGCGATGCGCAGCACCTGCAGGCGACGGCACTAGTCGGTCACGCAGTACTAATCGAAGGTTCGGACCTGAAGCTGGTCGAGGGGCAGTCGATGGGTGGGGTCGAGCTGACCACACCGGCCGACGACGTCGTCGTCACGATCAAGGGCGCAAACGGCGTGATCGTCCGCGAGATGGCGCTGGGCGATCAGGAAGCCGGCATCACGCAATTCGTCTGGGACGGCAAGGACAACTCTGGCACGGCAGTTGCTCAGGATGGGTCGTACTCCTTCTCCGTGAAAGCGGTGCAGGGGGGCAAGACGCTGACCAGCACGCCGCTCGAACTCGCGGTGGTCGGCAGCGTCGAGCGCACCGGCGGAGTTACCCGCCTGAATGTGGGCCAGCAAGGGCTGGTCACGATGAACGACATCAAGCAGATCTACTGATCGGGAGTTGAATCATGGCCTTCCAGCAAGGACTTTCCGGACTGAACATCGCCTCCAAGGCGCTCGACGCGATCAGCAACAACGTCGCGAACTCGACCACCGTGGGTTTCAAGCAGTCGCAGGCACAATTTGCCGACATCTACGCGACCACGCTGGGCGGCGGCGGTTCGGCCCAGATCGGTATCGGCGCGCGGGTGAACGGCGTTGCCCAGCAGTTCTCGCAGGGCAACATCACCGTCACCAGCAATCCGCTGGACATCGCCATCAACGGTGAGGGCTTCTTCCGGATGAGCGACAACGGCGACGTGCTCTACACGCGCAACGGCCAGTTCTCGGTCGACAAGCAGGGCTACATCGTCAATGGCTCCGGTTACCGGCTCACTGGCTACGGCACCGACGCCAATGACAACATCGTGGTGACCGCGCCGATCGATCTGCGCATCGACACCGCGCTGTCCGGCGCCGAGCCGACGTCGACCACGGAGGCGAACCTCGCGGTCAACCTCGATTCACGACTGTCGCCGCCGGTCACGGCGCCGTTCTCGACCGCAGACACGTCGAGCTTCTCGTACTCCACGTCGATGACCACCTACGATTCGCTCGGCAATCCGCATGTGATGTCGATGTACTTCGTGAAATCGGCCACCCCGAACCAGTGGGATCTCTACACCACGCTTGACGGCGGCGCGCCGACGGCAGCGACTTCGCTGACCTTCAATTCGAACGGCGGTCTCGTCGGACCGTCTACGGTGGCGCAGTCCTTTGCCATCACCACCGGTGCCACCAGTCCGCTGGCTTTCGATCTCAACCTCGGCAACTCGACCCAGTACGGCACCACGTTCAGCGTGAATGCCGTGGCGCAGGATGGCTACACCTCGGGCCGGCTGTCCGGCCTCAGCGTGTCGCCGGAGGGCATCATCCAGGGCCGCTATACCAATGGCCAGTCGCGCACGCTGGGTCAGGTCGTGCTCGCCTCGTTCCAGAACCCGGATGGCATGGTGCAGCTGGGCAGCAATGCCTGGGCGGAAACCTCCTTCTCCGGTCCGCCGGCCGTCGGTGAGCCCGGTACCGGCAATCGCGGCGGTCTGCAGCCGGGCGCGGTCGAGGATTCCAACGTCGATCTCACCGCAGAACTGGTGAACATGATCACGCAGCAGCGCGCCTATCAGGCGAACGCGCAGTCGATCAAGACGCAGGATCAGATCATGCAGACGCTGGTGAACCTGCGCTGACGCGCACTGAGGAGCTGTCATGGACCGCGTGATCTACACCGCGATGACCGGCGCGAAGTGGACGATGGAGCGTCAGGCTTCGGTCGCCCACAACCTCGCCAATGCATCGACCACAGGTTATCGCGCGGAGGAACATCGTCTGCGTGCCGTTCAGGTGCAGACCGAAGCGTTCGCGTCGCGCGCCTTCGTCATCGACGCCAGCGTCAAGAACGACTACACGCCGGGCGCGCTGCAGCAGACCGGGCGTTCGTACGACATGGCCATACAGGGCAAGGGCTGGTTCACGCTGGCCATGCCCGACGGCACCGAGGCGTATACGCGCAACGGCCACTTCCAGATCAGTCCGACCGGCATCCTGCAGAACCATGAGGGCATTCCTCTGCAGGGCGAGACCGGTCCGATCACTGTCCCTCCGGACACTGAGGTGACGCTGGGTGCCGACGGCACGCTGTCCGCCGTGCAGCGCACCGGCGGCGTGAACCAGGTCAATCCGATCGGCCGTCTGAAGCTGGTCGATCCGCCCGAAAACACGCTCAAGCGTGGCGACGACGGCCTGTTCCGCTCGACCGCGCCGGGCCTGCAGCCGCAGGCACAGAACGTGCGTGTGGTCGGTGGCTACCTCGAAGGCAGCAATGTGAATGTGGTCGATCAGGTGGTGGCGATGATTTCGCTGTCCCGCCAGTTCGAGATGCAGACCAAGATGCTGCAGACCGCGGAACGCAACGACCAGGCTGCCTCGCAGGTTCTGGGCAATAACTGACAACCGGAGTAACCGACCATGATTCGCTCGCTGTGGATTGCCCGCACCGGCATGGATGCACATCAGACTCAGCTCGATGTCATCACCAACAACCTCGCGAACGTCAGTACCAACGGTTTCAAGCGTGCCCGCGCCGTATTCGAGGACCTGCTGTACCAGACCATGCGTCAGCCGGGCGCGCTGAACACGCAGCAGAACACCATTCCGTCGGGCCTGCAGATCGGTACCGGCGTGCGTCCGGTGGCGACCGAACGGATCCACACGCAAGGCAATATCCAGCAGACCGGCGGCACGCTGGACGTGGCCATCCAGGGCGAAGGCTTCTTCCAGATCCAGATGCCGGACGGCACGCTGTCCTATACCCGCGACGGCGCCTTCCAGAAGGACGCGCAGGGCGTCATGGTCACTTCGAGCGGCTTCCCGGTGCAGCCGCAGATCACCATTCCGGCCGATGCGGTGACGGTCACCATCGGCCGTGATGGCGTGGTGAGCGTGCTGCAGGCCGGGCAGAACGCGCCGACCCAGATCGGCCAGCTGCAACTGGCGACCTTCGTGAATACCGGTGGTCTGCAGAGCGTCGGCGAGAACCTGTTCGTCGAGACCGCCTCCAGCGGCGTACCGACGCCGAACACCCCGGGCACCAATGGCGCCGGCCTGCTCAATCAGGGCTTCGTCGAAACGTCGAACGTGAACGTGGTCGAGGAACTGGTGAACATGATTCAGACCCAGCGCGCCTATGAAATCAACTCGCGCGCCATCCAGACTTCGGACCAGATGCTGGCCCGACTGACCCAGCTGTAACAGATCCGGCGGAGACCACCATGAATGCCCAACGCCTTCACCTTGCCGCCCGCTGCGCAGGTTTTGCCGTGGTGCTGGTCGTGGCGGCAATGCTTGCCGGCTGCGTCACGACGACGCCGCCGACCGCGGTGCATCAGCCTATGTCGGTGCGTCCGGAACCGCGTCCGCAGTATCAGACCAACGCCGGTGCGATCTTCCAGCCGGGCGCCGTGCGACCGCTGTTCGAGGATCGTCGCGCGCGCATGGTCGGCGACACGCTGGTGATCAACCTGAGCGAGCGCACGCAGGCGGCGAAGAAGTCGTCGAGCTCGGCCGATCGCTCGCAGGACATCGAGGTCAGCGTGCCGCGCATCGCCGGCGTACCGCTCAAGGGCGCGCAGGGCATAGGCGTACAGGCGAACAGCGAGAACGTGTTCGCCGGCAAGGGCGCGTCCTCGGCGGACAACAACTTTACCGGCACCATCACGGTCACCGTGATCGAGGTGCTGCCCAACGGCAATCTGCTGGTATCCGGCGAAAAGAAGGTCGCGATCAACCAGGGTGACGAGTACATCCGCTTCTCCGGCGTCGTGAATCCGACCCAGGTGACTGCGGCGAACACGGTGCAGTCTACCCAGGTGGCCGACGCGCGCATCGAGTACCGCGCCACCGGCTATATCGACGAGGCGCAGGTGATGGGCTGGCTGGGCCGTTTCTTCCTGAGCTTCCTGCCGCTGTGATGAGGAATCAGCCCTCTTTTCCGGCCATCGGGTTCCTGGTCGCCGGCGTATAAAAGGCACTGTACTGCCGCCCGGAAGGCGAACTGAAATGAAGCGCTTCATCACATTCTTCGTACTTGCATGGCTGGCCGCGCTGCCCGCCAGTGCCGAGCGCATCAAGGACCTGGCGTCGCTGTCCGGCGTGCGCAACAACCAGCTGGTCGGCTACGGCCTGGTGGTCGGCCTCGACGGTTCGGGTGACCAGACCACGCAGACGCCATTCACCGTGCAGAGCGTGATCAACATGCTCGGCAACATGGGTGTGACCTTGCCGCCCGGACAGAATCTGCAGCTGAAGAACGTCGCCGCGGTCATGGTGACCGCCAGCCTGCCGCCCTTCGCGCGGCCCGGTCAGGCGATGGACGTGACCGTGTCGTCGATGGGCAACGCCAAGAGCTTGCGCGGCGGCACCCTCGTGATGACGCCGCTCAAGGGCGCGGACGGCCAGATCTACGGCATGGCCCAGGGCAATGTGGTGGTCGGCGGCGCCGGTGCCTCTGCCGGTGGCTCGTCCGTCACGATCAATCATCTGTCGGTCGGCCGCATCGCCGGGGGCGCTACGGTTGAACGTGCGGTGCCGACGGCGGTGGGCGAGGGCGATTTCATCAATCTCGAAACCCACACCACCGATTTCGGCACCACGCAGCGCATGGTCGATGCAATCAACGGCAGTGCCGGCCCCGGCACCGCGGTGGCGGTCGACGCCCGGCGCATCCAGGTTCGCGCGCCGCTCGACCCGAACCAGCGCGTCGCCTTCATGAGCCGCATCGAGAATCTCGACGTCACGCCGGCGCAGCAGGCTGCCAAGGTGATCGTCAATTCGCGCACCGGTTCGGTGGTGATGAATCAGGCCGTGACGCTGGACAGCTGTGCGGTCGCACACGGCAACCTGTCGGTCACCGTCAGTTCCGAGCCGGTCATCAGCCAGCCGGCACCGCTGTCCGGCGGGCAGACCGTGGTGGCCGAACGCAACCAGATCGACATCCAGCAGGAAGGCAGCGCGCTGATCAACGTTAAGAAGGGTGCGAATCTGTCAGAAGTCGTCCGTGCGCTGAACGCGCTGGGCGCCAATCCGCAGGATCTCATCATCATCCTGCAGGCGATGAAGGCGGCCGGTGCGCTGCGCGCCGAACTGGAAGTGATCTGATGGAAAACGCCGCGCTCAACACGCTGGCCGCGGACGTGCGCGGCCTCGACGTGCTGCGCCGCGCGGCGCGCGACAACTCGCCGGAGGCGCTGAAGGCCGCAGCCAAGCAGTTCGAGGCAATGTTCCTGCAGGTGGTGATCAAGTCGATGCGCGAGGCCTCGCACGGCGACGAGCTGTTCGGCGGGCAGGAAAGCAAGATGTACCAGGACATGCTGGACCAGCAATGGGCCCAGGTCATGACTGAAGGCGGCGGTACCGGTCTGGCGCGCGTGCTCGAACGGCAGCTGTCGGCCAATGCGAACAGCGCCGATACCTCGGTGAAGCCGGAACTGAAGCCGCTGTCCGAAGCCGGGCTGTACCAGGGCCTGCCGCGGATGCCGGCGGCGGCAAGCTCTGCCGCCCTGCGGCAGAGTCTGCAGCCGGGCGAGGCAGCCGCTGCCGCCGATCTCGAAGCGGCATTGGCCGAACTTGCGCCGGTCAGGACGCGCGATGTGCCGGAGCACGCACGCGCCTTCGTCGAGCGGGTGTGGCCGGCCGCGCTGTCTGCCAGTCGTGCGACAGGCATTCCGGCGCAGTTCCTGGTTGCCCAGGCCGCGCTCGAAACCGGCTGGGGCCGGGCCGAACTGACGTCGGCCGACGGTAAGCCGAGCCACAACCTTTTCAACATCAAAGCCGGCAGCAGCTGGCAGGGGCAGACCGTCACCGTTTCGGCCAGCGAGTTCATCGACGGCCGCTGGACCAAACAGACGGATGCCTTCCGCAGTTATGGCTCCTACGAAGAGAGCTTCGCCGACTACGCCCGTCTGTTGCAGAACCAGCCGCGCTACGCCCGCGTGCTCGGTGCGCAGGACGCCGGCAGTTTCGCCCGTGGCCTGCAGCAGGCGGGTTACGCCACCGACCCGGCCTACGCCGACAAGCTCGAACGCATCATCAAGGGGCCGCTGCTGCGCGCTGCCTTGTCCGGCTGAGCCTGCGGGCAGGGCGGCAGAGCCGGCTCGTGTTTCACGGCAGCAGTTCCAGACAGCGCGCGCGGATCAGGCTGGCCTGTCGGGCCGCTCCCGCATCCAGAAGCGCCTTCTCGCAGGCCAGCAACGCGCGGCGCACGCCCGCTTCGTCGGTGGCGTCGCGCAGCAGAGGTTTCAGCGCGTCGGTCTGTCCGCGCAAGGCGCGCTCCACACTTTCGATCAGGTAGAGGCGGGCCAGCGCCAGCGACTTCCGGCCGGCTGAGGCGACTGGCGCCGGTCGCTCGATGTCGAGCAGTCCGAGTTCGATCAGCCTGCTCAACGCGGCCGCCGCCTCCATGTCGCCGCTGGCCGCGCGGCCGAGAGCGGCAAGCAAGCCGGCAAAATCCTGCCGCCCGTCGGCGACGATCAGCACTGCGCGTTCGAGCGGTGTCAGCCGGTGCGCCCGCCGGACCACCTCGGCCCGTCCGGCCGATGTCTTGAAAGCCACGTCCGTGGCCGATATGCGATGAGCGGGGGTGACCATCCCCGACATTGTTCCAGCCCAGTGTGACGCCCATAAAACGGAGCTGGCAAAGCTCTTGCTTTGATGTGTCCCAAGCACTCTGACGAGACGGCACATCATGGGAACGCAGCTCTACAGCATCGGCATCTCCGGACTGAATGCGGCACAGGCCGCACTGGTCACGACCGGTCACAACATTTCGAATGCGGCGACCACCGGGTATACCCGGCAGGAAGTCATCTTCGGTACCAACGATCCGCAGCAGACCGGTGCCGGCTTCTTCGGCCAGGGCGCACGGATCGAGACCGTGCGCCGCATCTACAGCCAGTTCCTGACGGCCCAGGTGATGGAGGCGCGGACGCAGAGCGCCGAGTACAACGCCTACGCCGACCAGATCGGCGCGCTCGACAACCTGCTTGCCGACACCGACGCGGGCATGTCGCCCGCGATGTCCGGCTTCTTCGATGCACTTCAGAGCGTGACCGCCTCACCTACGTCGCTCGCCGCCCGGCAGTCGGTCATTTCGGCCGCACAGGCCATGACCGCGCGCTTCAACGCGCTCGATCTGCGGCTGGACGAGGTCCGTACCGGTCTCAATGGCGAAATCTCGGGCACCGTCGAGGAAATCAATCAGCTCGCCACGCAGATCGCGCGCTACAACAACCAGATTGCCGTGGCAGAGGCGAGCACCGGGCCGACCCGTCTGGCCAACGACATGCTCGACATGCGCGAGCGGCTGATCAGCCAGCTGAACGACCTGGTACGGGTGACCCAACTGCAGCAGAGCGACGGTTCGATCAACCTGTTCATCGGCAACGGTCAGCCCGTGGTCGTTGGTGGCAGCGCCTTCCAGCTGACCGCCGGACCGTCGGTCGAGGACGCCAGCCGCACCGAAGTCACCTACACCGCGCCCGGCGGCACCGTGCTGCGCATGCAGGAATCCTCGCTCAGCGGTGGCAAGCTCGGCGGCCTGCTGGCCTTCCGCCGCGAAACGCTGGACGAGGCACAGAATGCGCTCGGCCGGGTCGCCATCGGCATGGCGGAGCAGTTCAACGCGCAACACCTGCTCGGTCAGGACCTGAACGGGGCGCTGGGAACAGCCTTCTTCAATACGCTGTCTGGCAGCGCGCTGCCGGCAAGCACCAACAGCACGGTCGCGGCGGCCCAGGTCAACGTGACGATCAATGATTCGTCTGAACTGACCACCAGCGACTACCGTCTGCGCTACGACGGCGCCAACTACACGCTCACCCGCCTGTCCGACAACGTAAGCTGGACCGCGGCGACGCTGGGTGGTCTGCCGCCCGCCGGCAGCCCGCAGGGCTTCACGCTGGATTCGGGCGCCACGACGCTGGCCGCCGGCGACAGCTTCCTGATCCAGCCGACGCGCAACGGCGCGTCGGACATCCGCACGCTGCTGTCGGACCCGCGCATGCTGGCGGTGGCGATGCCGATCAGCACCGCGGCCAGCCTGACAAACGCCGGCACCGGCGCCATCAGTGCCGGTACCGTCACCTCGACCACCGGCCTGCCGCTGGGTGGCCCGATCACGCTGACCTTCGACGCCGCGACCAATGTGTTCAACGTGACCGGCGGGCCGGGCGGCACCATCGCCTACAACCCGGCCACCGATTCGGCCGGCGCCAGTTTCACTTTTGCCGGCCAGGGCGGCTTCACCTTCCAGCTGTCGGGAATTCCGCGCGACGGTGACACCTTCACCATACAGGCCAATGCCAGCGGTCAGGGCGACAACCGCAACCTGCTGGCACTGGCCGCGCTGCAGGACGCGGACACGCTGGCCGGCGGCACCACCGGTTTTCAGGGTGCCTATGCGCAGATGGTTGCCGAGATCGGTTCGCAGGCACGCGAAATCCAGGTGAACCAGAAGGCACAGGACGTGCTGCTGTCGCGTGTCACCGAGTCGCAGCAGTCACTGTCGGGCGTCAATCTCGATGAAGAAGCGGCCAATCTGCTCCGTTATCAACAGGCATACCAGGCGTCCGGCAAGATGATTGAAATCGCCAGTCGGCTGTTCGACACCGTGCTGCAACTGGGCGGCTGAGGAGAGTTGTAATGCGCGTTTCCACCAACACCATCTACGAAACCGGCACCTCGGGCCTCGTGCGTCAGAGCGGCGACCTGTTCAGGCTGCAGCAGCAGTTGTCCACCGGCCGCCGCGTGCTGGCGCCCTCCGACGATCCGGTGGCGTCCGCTCGGGCGCTCGAAGTCGAGCAATCGAAGTCGATGAACGACCAGTTCGCGGTGAACCGCCGCGACGCCAGCAGCGCGCTCGGCTTCGCCGAATCGCAGATCGCCACCGCTGGCGACATCCTGGCAACCATCCGCGAGCGCCTGATCCAGTCACGCAGCGCGACGCTGGCCGATTCCGACCGCAAGGCGATTGCTACCGACATCCGCGCGATGTTCTCCGAAATGATGGGCATCGCGAATTCGCGCGACGCGTTCGGCGACTATCTTTTCAGCGGCTACAAGAGCACGACCCAGCCTTTCTCCGGCAGTGTCGAGGCCGGTGTGAGCTACGCCGGCGACGACGGTCAGCGCGAAGCACAGGTGGGCAGCAATCGCCGCCTGGCGATCAGCGATTCCGGCGCCAACGTGTTCATGCGCGTGCCCTCCGGCAACGGCAACTTCTCGCTGACGCCTGACCCGGCAAACCGCGGCACCGCAGTGCTCGACGCCGGCAGTGTCACTGACATGAGCGCGTGGAACGATCCGGCCAATTCGGGCGACTTCGAGGTCGTATTCGCGGTGTCCGGCGGCGTGACCACCTACGACATCATCGACAACGCGAGCGGCAATTCGCTGCTGACCGGTGCCGCGCCCGGCGGCGCGCCGCTGCCGCGGACCTTCCTGCCGGGCGACGTGATCAACTTGCGCTCGAACGGCGGTTCCGAGCCGCCCTTCAACTTCGGCGCCCGCTTCTCGATGACCGGCGCCCCCGCCGATGGCGATCGCGTGTCGATGCAGATCAGCACGTCGCAGAGCGTGTTCGAAACCATCGGTGACGTGATTCTCGCGCTCGAACAGCCGGCCTCCGGCGACGCGAACGCGCTGGCCAAGGTGAGCAATGCGATCGGCTCGGCCATTTCCAACATCGATCGGTCGACCGACAACCTGCTGACCACGCGAGCGCGCATCGGCGCTCGCAGCTCCGAGCTGGCGGCGCTCGATTCGCTGGGTGAAGAGGTGAATCTGCAGTTCGAGTCCTCGCTGTCCAACCTGCGCGACCTGAACTACACCGAGGCACTGAGCAAGCTCACGCAGCAGCAGGCATATCTGCAGGCGGCTCAGCAGTCCTTCCTGAAGGTGTCCGGCCTGTCGCTGTTCAACTTCATCGGAGCCTGATCATGACGGCACGCCTGTCCGCAGCCTTGCTTGCCGCCATGCTGGCGGCGGCCTGTTCGTCGCTCGATCGCTCGCTGCCGAGTGCGACCAGTTCCGTCATTCCGGACACCAAGCTGCGCTTGACGCCGGGCTACACGACGACGCCGGAAAAGCTCATCTACTTCGCCGGCGCTGCCTATCTCGCCTACGTCGTGCTCGATCCGATGGCGCCGAACTGGACCATCGAGGAGGCGCAGCTGTCCGAGGACACCTACTACCTCGGCATGAAGAAGATGCGCACGCGGCCGGGCGGCGAGGGTGAGGCGCGCATGGTGTTCCGCCGGCGTGCCGAGCAGCTGGCGCGCGCCGGCGGCTATGCCGGCTACGACATCGTCAGCTACAGCGAGGGCATTCAGTCCGATCTGGTCGCGCAGCGCGTCGGCGAAGGGGTGATTCAGCTGCGCCACGGCACGCGCTGAATCGCCGCCGGCCGCGCTGCCGGCTGCGGTACACTTCGCCCGATGCCGCTCCCCTACTGGCGACTGTCCGCCTATTACCTCTTCTACTTCGCCTTCGTCGGCGCTTTTTCCCCTTACTTCGGGCTCTACCTGTCCTCGATCGGCTTCTCCGCCGCCGACATCGCCATCGTCATGTCGCTGATGCAGGTGATGCGCATCGTCGCACCCGGCATGTGGGGCTGGCTGGCGGATCGCATCGGCGCGCGCACACCCATCATCCGTGGTGCGGGTGCGGCGAGTCTGGCCGGTTTCCTCATCTTCTTCAGCACCGAACAGTTCGTCGGCGTGTTCGTCGCGATGGCGCTGATGTCCTTCTTCTGGAGCGCGTCGCTGCCGCTGGTCGAGGCGCTGACGCTGGAGCATCTGAAATCCAAGGTGGCGCGCTACGGCGCGATCCGGGTCTGGGGCTCGATCGGCTTCGTCATCACCGTGCTTGCGCTGGGCGAAATGCTGGACCGCACCGGCCTGCGTGCCGTGCTGTGGGCCTGCAGCCTGATACTGGGCGGCATCTGCCTGTTCGCCTTCAGCCTGCCGGAGGCGCCGGAACACGCCGACCGTCCGCGCGCCACCGAGGGCCTGCGCGACATCCTGCGTCGCCGCCCGGTGGCCGGCCTGTTCGGCGCCGCCTTCTTCATGAGCTGTGCGCACGGTGCGCTGTACGTCTTCTATTCGATCCATCTTGACGAGCATGGCTACAGCAAGAGCCTGATCGGCGCGCTGTGGACGCTGGGCGTGCTGGCCGAGATCGCCGTCTTCCTGTGGATGCCCTCGCTGATGCGCCGCTTCGCGCTGCGCGCCATGCTGCTGGCGGCACTGGCCGCCGCCGTGCTGCGCTTCGCGATGATAGGTTGGCTGGTCGACTCTCTTCCCTGGCTGCTGGCGGCCCAGCTGCTGCATGGTCTGACCTTCGGCGCCTTCCACGCCAGTTCGGTGGCGGCGCTGAACCAGTGGTTCGACGCCCGCCAGCAGGGGCGGGCGCAGGCGCTTTACGGCAGCGTGTCCTTCGGCGCCGGCGGCATGGTCGGCGGGCTGATCAGTGGCTGGATGTGGGCGCCGCTTGGCGGCGGCTGGGCCTTCGTGCTCAGTTCGGTGTTCGCGCTGGCTGGATGTCTGCTGCTGGCGCGCATGTGGCCGCCGGGTGAAGTGGTCCGCAGCGGCTGATCGCTGCCGGCTGGATGCTGCGCCGCAAGGTTATAATCCCTGGTTTCGCTGATCAGCCGGAATCGTTGCAATGGCGCAAACGCTTTACGACAAGCTGTGGTCCAGTCACGTGGTGCATACCGAGGATGACGGTACCGCACTGCTCTACATCGACCGTCACCTGGTACATGAAGTCACCAGCCCGCAGGCCTTCGAAGGTCTGCGACTGGCCAATCGCAAGCCCTGGCGCGTCGATTCCATCGTCGCCACCGCCGACCACAATGTGCCGACCGACCGCTCGGAGCAGGGCATTGCCGACCCGATTTCGCGTGCCCAGGTCGAAACGCTGGACGACAACATCCGCGCCTTCGGCGCCTTGGCCTATTTCCCCTTCCGTGACAAGCGCCAGGGCATCGTGCATGTGATCGGCCCGGAGAACGGCGCCACGCTGCCCGGAATGACCGTCGTTTGCGGCGATTCGCACACCTCGACCCATGGCGCCTTCGGCTGTCTGGCGCACGGCATCGGCACCTCCGAAGTCGAGCACGTGATGGCGACGCAGTGCCTGCTGCAGAAGAAGTCGAAGTCCATGCTCATCCGCGTCGAAGGCGAACTGGGCAAGGGCGTCAGCGCCAAGGACATCGCGCTTTACTTCATCGGCGTCATCGGCACCGCCGGTGGCACCGGCTACGCGATCGAATTCGGCGGTTCGGCCATCCGCGGCCTGTCGATGGAAGGCCGCATGACGCTGTGCAATATGGCGATCGAGGGCGGTGCCCGCGCCGGCATGGTGGCGGTCGACGACACCACGATCGACTACCTGCGCGGCCGGCCGTTCTCGCCGCGCGCCGAACAGTGGGACCGCGCGGTGGAGTACTGGCGCACGCTGAAGTCGGACGAGGGCGCGCAGTTCGACCGCGTGGTCGATATCGACGCGCGCAAGATCCTGCCGCAGGTGACCTGGGGCACTTCGCCCGAAATGGTGACCGACGTGCGCGGCCAGGTGCCGGCGCCCGAGGATTTCGCCGATCCGGTCAAGCGTGAGGGCGTGGCCCGTGCGCTGCAGTACATGGGCCTCACGCCGCGTACGCCGATAGCCCAGATCCGCATCGACAAGGTGTTCATCGGCTCCTGTACCAATTCGCGCATCGAGGATCTGCGCGCCGCGGCGCGCGTGGTCGAGGGCCGCCGCGTGGCCGACAACGTGAAGCTGGCGCTGGTGGTGCCGGGTTCCGGTCTGGTCAAGGCGCAGGCCGAGGCGGAAGGGTTGGACAAGGTGTTCAAGGCGGCCGGTTTCGAATGGCGCGAGCCGGGCTGTTCGATGTGCCTGGCGATGAATGCCGACCGGCTGGAGCCGGGCGAGCGTTGCGCGTCGACCTCGAACCGCAATTTCGAAGGCCGCCAGGGTGCCGGCGGGCGCACCCATCTGGTCAGCCCGCAGATGGCGGCGGCTGCGGCGATCGCCGGTCGTTTCGCCGACGTCCGTGAAATTGTCTGAATGACTGTCTGATCGAGGAAAAGCAGAACATGAAGCTGATTGCCGTGATCCTGAGCGCGATGACCCTGATGCTGGCCGGCTGCAACACCGTCGAAGGCATCGGCAAGGACATCAAGAAGGGTGGCGAGGCCATCGAGAAGTCCGCGAAGTAAGCGGCGAACCAAGGACAGTCATGAAAGCATTCACCGTACTTGACGGCCTGGTCGCGCCGCTGGACCGCGCCAACGTCGATACCGACGCCATCATTCCGAAGCAGTACCTGAAGTCGATCAAGCGTTCGGGCTTCGGCCCGACGCTGTTCGACGAATGGCGCTATCTCGACGTCGGCCAGCCGGGTCAGGACCACTCGAAGCGTCCGCTGAATCCGGACTTCGTACTGAACCAGCCGCGCTTCCAGGGTGCCAGCGTGCTGCTGGTGCGCGAGAACTTCGGCTGCGGTTCGTCGCGCGAGCACGCGCCGTGGGCGATCGAGGACTACGGTTTCCGCGCCATCATCGGCACCACCTTCGCCGACATCTTCTACAGCAACTGCTTCAAGAACGGCCTGCTGCCCATCCGCCTGCCGGAGAAGGAAGTCGAACAGCTGTTCCTGCAGTGCGCCGGTACGCCGGGCTACCGCCTGCACATCGACCTCGACAAGCAGGTGGTGGTACGCCCGGACGGCCACGCCATCAAGTTCGACGTCGATGCTTTCCGCAAGTACTGCCTGATCAACGGTTTCGATGACATCGGCCTGACCCTGCGCCAGGCCGACAAGATCCGCGAGTTCGAAGCGCGTCGCCGCATCGAACAGCCCTGGCTGTTTGCCTGACCCCTACTGGAGCAATCCGTGAAAGTCTGTGTTCTCGCCGGCGACGGCATCGGTCCCGAAATCACCGCCGAAGCGCTGCGCGTGCTGGAGGCCCTGCGCAGTGACGGCCTGAAGATCGAATTCGAGCACGCGCTGCTCGGCGGCGGTGCGGTTGACGCCACCGGCGACCCCTATCCGGAAGCCACCTCGAAGCTGGCACGCGAAGCCGACGCCATCCTGCTCGGCGCAGTCGGCGGCCCGAAGTGGGACGCGCTTCCGCGCGAGCAGCGCCCGGAACGCGGTCTGCTGCGCATCCGCGCCGAACTGGGTGTGTTCGCCAACCTGCGTCCGGCCATCCTCTACCCGGAACTGGCCAATGCCTCGTCGCTGAAGCCGGAAATCGTGTCCGGCCTCGACATCCTGATCGTGCGCGAACTGACCGGCGACATCTATTTCGGCCAGCCGCGCGGCATCGAGGTGCGCAACACCCAGTGGGGCGAGCAGCGCGTGGGCTGGAACACCATGATCTACGCTGAAGAGGAGATTCGCCGCATCGGCCGTGTCGCCTTCGAGGCCGCCCGCAAGCGTGGCAAGAAGCTCTGCTCGGTCGACAAGATGAACGTGCTCGAGTGCACCCAGCTGTGGCGCGAGGTCATCACCGACATGGCCAAGGACTATCCGGACGTCGAGCTGAGCCACATGCTGGTCGACAACGCCGCGATGCAGCTGGTGAAGGCGCCCAAGCAGTTCGACGTGGTGGTGACCGGAAACATGTTCGGCGACATCCTGTCGGACGAAGCCTCGATGCTCACCGGCTCGATCGGCATGCTGCCGTCGGCCTCGCTGGACGCCAACAACAAGGGTCTGTACGAGCCCAGCCACGGCTCGGCGCCAGACATCGCCGGCAAGGGCGTGGCCAATCCGCTGGCCACCATCCTGTCGGCGGCGATGATGCTGCGCTACAGCTTCGGCAACGAAGCCGCGGCCGTGCGCATCGAGAATGCGGTACGCAAGGTGCTGGCCCAGGGCTACCGCACCGGCGACATCTTCGAACCGGGCACGACCCGGGTCGGAACGAAGCAGATGGGCGACGCGGTACTCGCGGCCCTGTAACGGACGGACAAGGAAACGGACATGTTGAAGCTCGGTATGGTGGGTTGGCGCGGCATGGTGGGCTCGGTGCTCATGCAGCGCATGCGCGAGGAAAACGATTTCGCACTGGTCGAACCGGTGTTCTTCACGACCTCCAGCGTCGGCGCTGCCGGCCCGGACGTGGGGCAGGGCAGCGCGCCGCTGCTGGATGCGACCGACGTCGCCCAGCTGGCGAAGATGGACGCCATCATCACCTGCCAGGGCGGCGACTACACCAACGAGGTGTATCCGAAGCTGCGCGCCGCCGGCTGGAAGGGCTACTGGATCGACGCCGCCTCCGCCCTGCGCATGAAGGACGACGCCATCATCATCCTCGACCCGGTCAACATGGGCGTAATCAAGGACGGTCTGGCGCGCGGCGTGAAGGACTACATCGGCGGCAACTGCACGGTCAGCCTGATGCTGATGGGCGTCGGCGCGCTGTTCTCGGCCGGTCTGGTCGAGTGGATGAGCGCCATGACCTACCAGGCGGCGTCGGGCGCGGGTGCGCAGAACATGCGCGAACTGCTGAGCCAGATGGGCACCTTGCACAACGTGGCGGCACCGATGCTGAAGGACAACGCGTCGGCCATTCTCGACATCGATCGCGCGGTGACCGACAGCCTGCGCAGCGCGGACTTCCCGAAGGCGAACTTCGGTGTTCCGCTGGCCGGCTCGCTGATCCCCTATATCGACAAGGAACTGGACAGCGGCCAGAGCAAGGAAGAGTGGAAGGGCCAGGCCGAAACCAACAAGATCCTCGGCCGCAGCGGCGCCGAGCTCACGCCGATCGACGGCATCTGTGTCCGTGTTGGCGCGATGCGCTGCCATTCGCAGGCGCTCACCATCAAGTTGAAGCGCAATGTGCCGTTGGACGAGATCGAAAGCATGATCCGCGAAGCCAACGCCTGGGTGAAGTTCGTGCCCAACCATCGCGAGGACAGCATGCGCGACCTGACGCCGGCAGCGGTCAGCGGTTCGCTGACCATTCCGGTCGGTCGCGTACGCAAGCTCAACATGGGGCCGGACTATCTCGGTGCCTTCACCTGCGGCGACCAGCTGCTGTGGGGGGCGGCGGAACCGCTGCGCCGCATGCTGCGTATCCTGGTCGAAGCCTGATGTAGCACCCGACACGCTGCTTCACCGCAAGCAGCGTGTCGTAACAGACAGTTTCGCAACATAAAGCGACTGTTTAGCTTGCAGGGCTAAGACCATGATGTTATTTTGAGATTTGGGTTTTAGCGCGCGAGGAAAACGCGGTGCGTCATAGCGATAAAAAACATTCGATCCGCCTGCTGACCGCGCTGCTGTCGGCGTTGCCGCTGTCCGTCGGGGCAGCCGGTCTCGGCAAACTCACCGTCCAGTCTGCAATCGGCCAGCCGCTGCGCGCCGAAGTCGAACTCGCCGCCACCGCAGACGAACTTTCCTCGATGTCCGCCAAACTCGCCTCGCCGAGCGCCTTCAAGCAGGCCGGCGTCGAGTTTGCGTCCAGCCTCGCCGGTGTCCGGATCGCCGTCGACAAGCGCGGCAGCCGGCCGGTGCTGGTGGTGACCAGCGACCGCGTGGTCAACGAGCCCTACCTCGACATGCTGATCGAGTTGAACTGGGCTTCCGGTCGACTCGTCCGCGAATACACCTTCCTGCTTGATCCGGCCGACATGCCGCGCCCGGCGCCGGTCGAACCGGTGGCCGTACCGGGCAGCAGCGCTCCACGGGCGGTTGCTGCCGCGCCGGCCGCTGCACCGGCTCGCGCACCGGCGGCGGACGGCACGTATGAAGTGCGCCGTGGCGACACGCTGCGCCGTATCGCCACCGAAAACGCACCGTCCGGCGTCAGTCTCGACCAGATGCTGGTTGCACTGGTGCGCGCCAATCCGGACGCATTCGACGGCGGCAACATGAACCGCCTGCGCGCTGGCCGCATTCTCAGCATTCCCGATCAGTCGGCCGCCGAAGCCGTGTCGCCGCAGGAGGCGCGCAGCATCGTTGCCGCTCAGACCGCAGATTTCGCAGCCTACCGAGCCCGCCTGGCCGGCAGCGTCGCGACCCCGTCGTCGGCCGCCGATGCCGGTGGCCGCAGTTCCGGCGGCAAGATCGAGGCGCGTGTCGAAGACAAGGCGCCGGCCGCTGCTGCCGCCTCCGACCAGGTCCGGGTGTCGAAGTCCGCTGCCGACACCGGCAAGATCAGCGCGCTCGAAGAGGAAGTGATCGCCAAGGATCGTGCGCTGAAGGACGCCAACAGCCGTCTGGCCGACCTCGAGCGCAACGTTCGTGAATTGCAGAAGATGGTGGAGCTGAAGAGCACGCCGATGGCCGAAGCGCAGCAGAAGGCGGCGACGCCGCCTGCGGCAGCGCCCGCACCGGCACCTGCACTTGCACCTGCGCCGGCACCGAAGGCCGAAGAGAAGCCGGTGCCCGACCTGATTGCCGGCGCCGACAGCAAGAAGCCGGAAGCTCCCGCTGAGAAGGCGGAGGACAAGCCTGTTCCCGACCTGATCGCGCTGGCGGACGAGAAGCCCGCCGCCGAGGCGCCGAAGACCGAGCCTGCTCCGACCCCGGCCCCCGCTGCCGAGGCGCCGAAGGAAACGCCGGCCGCACCGCCGGCGGCGACCGACCAAGAACCGGAAGCGGCTATAGAGGAACCGGGCTTGCTGTCCGATCCGGGTACGCTCGCCGGCCTGGGTGGCATTCTCGTGCTGCTGCTCGGCTATCTCGGCTACCGCAAGTACAAGGCCAAGGCGCCCGCGCCCGATGTGTCGCCGCCGTCGACCACGGCCGGCATGGAAGCGGTGCCAGCGTCGACCTCCATCATCGGCGCGACCGGCGGTGGCCAGAGCGTCGATACCAGCGCCAGCTCCATCCAGACCGATTTCAGCCAGTCGTCGCTGTCGTCGATCGATGCCGATGAGGGCGTCGACCCGGTTGCCGAGGCCGACGTCTACATGGCCTATGGCCGCGATGCGCAGGCCGAGGAAATCCTGCTCGAAGCGCTGAAGAGTGAGCCCAGCCGGCACGCCATTCACCTGAAGCTGCTCGAGATCTACGCGCAGCGCAAGTCTGTGAAGCAGTTCGAAACGCTGGCTACCGAGCTGTACGCGCAGACCGGCGGCAAGGGCGCCGACTGGGAGAAAGCCGCGCAGATGGGTCGTGCGGTCGATCCGACGAATCCGCTCTATGGCGGTTCGCCGGAAGCCGAGCAGGCCAGCGATGCACAGGCGGCGATGGCCGCCACGGTGGTCGTCGCCGGTGCCGACAAGATGCGCGATACCTGGACTTTGCCGGGCGACATCGGCCAGCTGGTGTCGGGCGACGCGCCGGACGAAAATCAGGCAACCGTAGCACTGGATGCGCCGCCGGTGCTGACCGATCTCGATGTCGACGTGCCGGCATCGCCGGCCGATGCCGGCCTCGACTTCGATCTCGATGTGCCGCCGGCGGAGCCGGCAGCGCCGCCGCCGACCGTCGGCGTGGCGACCACGCTGACCAAGCCGGGCGAGGAATCCGAAGGCGAATCCTCGCTGGACTTCGATCTCGGCCTCGACTTCACGGCGGACAAGCCGGAAGGCGAAGACGTGAGCACGCTGGTGCTGGAGAAGAACGTCGCCGACACCGCAGAGACGCTGGCCCAGCAGGATGCGCCCGCCTTCGATCTCGATCTGTCCCTGCCGAGCGAACCGGCGGCAGAGGGGAGTGAGGACGCTGCAGCGGTGGTCGATCTCGAACGCACCGACATCGGCAACCTGATCGATTTCAACTTCGACGCGGCCGACGCGCCGGTTCCGGCGCAGCCTGCCGAGCCGGTGATCGACCTGTCGGACATCAATCTCGACCTCGGCTCCGACCCCTCTACGCTCGCGACCGACGTGGTGGGCGATGCCGGCAAGGCCTTGGCCGAAGCGGCGCCGCCGGCCGACGAGCTGCCGCCGTCGGCGGTGTCGACGGTGATCAATCCGGAAGACATGCTGGGCGGCGAGGAGCCGCCGCAGACCGCGGCCGAGGAAGCGGAAACCAAGCTAGAACTGGCACGCGCCTACGAAGAGATGGGCGACAAGGAAGGTGCGCGCGAATTGCTGCAGGAGGTCGTGCGTGAAGGCACGGCCGAACAGCAGGCGCAGGCTAACGACATGCTCAGCCGTCTCGCCTGATCCGGAGTGCCGGGCCGGGACGCGCTGCGTTCCGCCGGCCTTTCGTCGCGGAAAGCCGGCCTCGCGCCGGCTTTTTCATTTCACGCACGTATGGCGTCGCTCACGCTGATGCGCAGCCGCCGCGGGGCGCGGTATGCTCGGCGCCCTCTCTTCATCGACGGTGTCCATGCATAGGCCTCCGATGCCGCTGCGCGTTCCGGCGGCGAAGTTCCTGTCGCTGCACGGTGCCACGCTGCTCGCCATCTGGCTGGTGTGGCTGCTGGCCGGGCAGGGCACCGCATCGCCCCGTCACGGGATCTGGGTGACGTGCAGCCTGCTCGCCGCGAGCCTGCTCGCGCCGCGCCGCGCACTCCATCTGCTTCGTCGCCTGCGCTGGCTCTTCATCGCCATCGCCGTCACCTTTTCGCTCGGTACGCCCGGGCGTCTGCTGATCGACGACTTCACCGCCGGGCCGACCATCGAAGGTCTTCGCGCCGCTGCGCAGGCCGCGCTGCATCTCGCGGCAATGGCCGCCTGCGTGGCCGTGCTGCTCGAACGCATGACGCTGCCGCAATTGGCCGGTGCGATGCACCGGCTGCTGCATCCGCTGTCGTCCGAACGCCCGGGGCCGGACACCTTCGCGCTGCGCCTGCAACTGGTGCTGCGCGACCTGGAACAGCCGCCAGCGCGCGGCGCCTGGCGCAGCTGGCTGCGCCCGCCGGAGGCCGAACAGGCGCCGCTGCCAGTCGAGCCCTGTGCGCCGCTGCGTGCTGCGGACGCGCTGGCCATTGCGCTGGCGCTGGCTGCCTGCGTCACCTGGGTGAAACTGGGGTGAGCCGATGAGGATTGCACTCGGGGTCGAGTACGACGGCTCGGGCTTTCGCGGCTGGCAGTCGCAGCCGGTCGGGCCGACCGTGCAGGACGCGCTGGAAGCGGCACTCGGTGCCATCGCCGCCCACCCGGTGCGTGTGCAGGCCTCCGGCCGCACCGATACCGGCGTGCATGCGACGGCCCAGGTCGTGCATTTCGATACCGCCGTCGAGCGGCCGGAAACGGCGTGGGTACGCGGCTGCAACGCGCTGCTGCCAAAGGGCGTCGCGGTGCGATGGGCGCAGCCGGTGGCCGACGATTTCAACGCGCGTTTTTCGGCGCATGCACGCAGCTACCGCTACTGTCTCTACAACAGCCCGGTGCGGCCGGCGATCGCCGCCTCGCTGGCTGGCTGGTTCCACCGCCCGCTGGACGCGGCGCGCATGGCCGAGGCCGCGATTGCGCTGGTCGGCGAGCACGACTTTTCCGCCTTCCGCTCGTCCGAATGCCAGGCGAAGAGCCCGGTGCGCACGATGACGGCACTCGATGTCCGGCGCCGCGGTGACTGGATCACCTTCGATCTGAGCGCCAATGCCTTCCTCCACCACATGGTGCGCAACATCGTCGGTGCGCTGGTCGAGATCGGCTGCGGCCGGCGCGAACCGGACTGGATGCCGTCATTGCTGGCGCAACGCGACCGCCGGCTGGCCGCGCCGACCTTTGCCGCCGCCGGCCTCTATCTGGTCGGTGTCGGCTACGATGCGCATTGGGGTCTGCCGGCAGACGGCCTGTTCCGCCTGCCGCCGGTCGGCCCGACTGACTGAATCAACGGGAAATCAACGTGCGCAGGACTCGCATCAAGGTGTGCGGCTTCACCCGCGAAGCCGATCTGGACGGCGCGCTGGCGCTGGGCGTGGACGCCGTCGGCTTCGTGCTCTACCCGCCGAGCCCGCGCGCGGTGACGGTCGCGCGGGCGGCCGAACTGGCGCGCCGTGTGCCGCCCTTCGTCGCCCGCGTAGGCCTGTTCGTCAATGAAGACGCGGGCGCGGTCGAGCGGGCGGCTCGCGAGGCCGCACTCGATCTGCTGCAGTTCCATGGTGACGAAAGCGCTGAATACTGCGAACGCTTCGGCCTGCCTTACATCAAAGCAGTCCGGGTGAGGCCGGAAACGGATTTGCTAGAATGCGCAGACCGTTTCCGCGGCGCGCGGGCATTGCTGCTCGACGCCTGGTCGGAAGCATGGGGCGGTTCGGGAAAGCGCTTTGACTGGAGCCTCATCCCGCCGTCGCTGCCGATGCCGCTCATCCTGTCCGGCGGTCTCGATCCGGACAACGTGGCCGAGGCAGTGCGCAACATCCGGCCGGCAGCGGTCGATGTGAGCAGTGGCGTGGAATCGGCCAAGGGCATCAAGGACGTCGCCAGAGTGGCGGCGTTCATATCAGGAGTGGAGCATGGGGAAGCAAGATCTGCCGGCTGAGGTGTCTGCCTCGGCCTACAACTATCCGGACGCTCTGGGTCATTTCGGTCCTTACGGTGGCGTGTTCGTCGCCGAAACCCTGATCGCCGCGCTCGACGAACTGCGCGTCGAGTACGACAAGCTGAAAGACGATCCGGCCTTCCGCGCCGAGTACGAATACGAGCTGAAGCACTACGTCGGACGCCCGAGCCCGGTCTATCACGCCCGCCGCCTGTCCGATCACTGCGGCGGCGCGCAGATCTACCTCAAGCGCGAAGACCTGAACCACACCGGCGCGCACAAGATCAACAACGTGATCGGCCAGGCCATGGTGGCCAAGCACATGGGCAAGCCGCGCGTGATCGCCGAAACCGGTGCCGGTCAGCACGGCGTCGCCACCGCGACCATCGCCGCCCGCCTGGGTATGGAGTGCGTGGTCTACATGGGCAGCGAGGACGTGAAGCGTCAGGCCGCCAATGTCTACCGGATGAAGCTGCTGGGCGCCACCGTGGTGCCGGTCGAATGCGGCTCGAAGACGCTGAAGGACGCGCTGAACGAGGCGATGCGCGACTGGGTCACCAATGTCGCCAACACCTTCTACATCATCGGCACGGTCGCCGGCCCGCATCCCTACCCGATGATGGTGCGCGACTTCCAGAAGATCATCGGCGAAGAGTGCCTGTGGCAGATGCCGGAAATGATCCAGCGTCAACCGGACGCCGTGATCGCCTGCGTTGGCGGCGGCTCCAACGCGATGGGCATCTTCTATCCCTACATTCCCTACCCGGACGTGCGCCTGATCGGCGTCGAGGCGGGCGGCCACGGTCTGGCCAGCGGCCAGCACTCGGCCTCGCTCACCGCCGGTCGCCCGGGCGTGCTGCACGGCAACCGCACCTATCTGCTGCAGGACGAGAACGGCCAGATCATCGAAACGCATTCGGTGTCGGCCGGTCTGGATTACCCCGGTGTAGGCCCCGAGCACGCATGGCTGAAGGACACCGGCCGCGCCGAGTACGTCACCATCAACGACGACGAGGCGCTCGAAGCCTTCCATCGCATGTGCCGCACCGAAGGCATCATTCCGGCGCTGGAGTCGTCGCACGCGATCGCCTACGCGATGAAGCTTGCCGCCACGATGCCGAAGGACGCCGCCCTCCTGGTGAACCTGTCCGGTCGTGGCGACAAGGACATGCACACCGTGGCCGAGAAATCCGGCATCAAGTTCTGACGCGTTCCCGATCAACCTGTTGCCGGTCGGGGCGCGCAAGCGGTCCGGCCGGCGGTTTCAATACATGTCCCGAATCGCTTCCACCCTGTCCGCACTCGAATCGGCCGGCCGCAAGGCGCTGATTCCCTTCATCACCGCGGGTGATCCCGATCTTTCGCTGACCGTGCCGCTGATGCACACGCTGGTCGATGCCGGCGCCGACATCATCGAGCTCGGCGTGCCGTTTTCCGACCCGATGGCGGACGGCCCGACCATCCAGCGCTCGTCCGAGCGCGCGCTGCTGAAGAAGGTGTCGCTGCGCAACGTGATCGCGGCGGTGGCCGAGTTCCGCACCACCAACGCAAGTACGCCGGTGGTGCTGATGGGTTATGCGAACCCGATCGAGGCGATGGGTGTGGACGCCTTTGCCGAGGCGGCTGCGAAAGCGGGTGCCGACGGCGTGCTGGTGGTCGACTATCCGCCCGAGGAGTCGCACGACTTTGCCGCCAAGATACGTACGCTGGGTCTGGACGTGATCTTCCTGGTTGCGCCGACATCGACCGAGAAGCGCATCCAGGCGGTGGGCGAGATCGGCAGCGGCTACATCTATTACGTGTCGCTGAAGGGCGTGACCGGTGCCGGTCACATCGACGTGAGCGAGGTCGCGAAGCGCATTCCGGCCATCCGCAAGTCGGTCGGCATGCCGGTGGGCGTGGGCTTCGGCATCCGCGACGGCGCGTCGGCAAAGGCTCTCTCGGCGGTGGCGGACGGTGTGGTCATCGGCAGCCGCATCATCGAGGAAATCGAAGGCAGCCCGGCGGACCAGGTTCTGCCGCGCGTCAAGGCGCTGGTGGGCAGCATCCGTCAGGCGATGGACAGCCAGGAGGTCACGGCATGAGCTGGTTGCAGAAACTTCTCCCCCCGAAGATCAACCGCAGCGAGGCCGCCGGCCGCAAGTCGGTGCCCGAGGGGCTGTGGTCGAAATGCCCGGCCTGTGAGGCCGTGCTGTACACCGCCGATCTGGCCGCCAACCAGAACGTCTGCCCGAAGTGCAATCACCACTCGCGCATGCGCGCCCGGGCACGTCTCGACGGCCTGCTCGACCGCGAAGGCAGGTTCGAGATCGGCAACGAGGTGATGCCGGTCGATCCGCTGAAGTTCCGCGACAGCAAGCGCTACGCCGACCGCCTGAACGCGGCGGCCGACGACACCGGCGAGGGCGACGCACTGGTCGTCATGCAGGGCGCCATCAAGACGGTGCCGGTGGTCGTGGCGTGTTTCGAATTCGAATTTCTCGGCGGCTCGATGGGTTCCGTCGTCGGCGAGCGCTTCGTGCGCGGCGTGCGTCTGGCGGTCGAGCAGCGTCTGCCCTTCGTCTGCATCGCCGCCAGCGGCGGTGCGCGCATGCAGGAAGGCCTGTTCTCGCTGATGCAGATGGCCAAGACCACGGCCGCGCTGACCCAGCTGTCGCAGAACCGCCTGCCTTTCATTTCGGTGCTGACCGATCCGACCATGGGCGGTGTGTCCGCCAGCTTCGCCTTCATGGGCGACGTGGTGATCGCCGAGCCGGGCGCACTGATCGGCTTCGCCGGCCCGCGCGTGATCGAGCAGACGGTACGCGAGAAGCTGCCGGAAGGTTTCCAGCGCGCCGAGTTTCTGCTGGAGAAGGGCGCCGTCGACATGATCGTCGACCGCCGCGAGATGCCGGACCGCATCGCCGGGCTGCTGGCGGCACTGCAGCGCATGCCAGCGCTGGCGAGCTGAGCCGGCTTCGCCTAATATCCGCGTCCGCCCAGATTCCGGCCTGCCCAGCCCATTCATGTATTCGACCCTGCCCGAGTGGCTGCAGCATCTCGAAAGCCTGCACCCGAAGGTGATCCAGCTCGGACTGGATCGCGTGCTCAGCGTCAAGAAGGCGCTCGGCGTGGTGCAAAAGGTGCCGGTGTTCATCGTCGGTGGCACCAATGGCAAGGGTTCGACCTGCGCCATGCTGGAGCGCATCCTGCGTTGCGCCGGCTACCGCGTCGGCACCTATACCTCGCCGCACCTGCTGGCTTACAACGAGCGCGTGCGCATCAACGGTGAACCGGCCAGTGACGAAGCGCTCTGCCAGGGCTTCGCTGAAGTCGAGCGGGCGCGTGGCGACATCGCGCTGACCTATTTCGAGTTCGGCACGCTGGGCGCCTGGCAGGTGTTCGAGCGTGCCAATCTCGACGCCATCGTATTGGAAGTCGGTCTCGGCGGCCGGCTCGACGCGGTCAATGCCTTCGACGCCGACTGCGCCATCGTCACCAGCGTCGATCTGGACCACATGGAATACCTCGGCGATACGCGCGAACTGATCGGCCGCGAAAAGGCGGGCATCTTCCGCGCCGGTCGCCCGGCCATCGTCGGCGACCCGGTGCCGCCGCAGACCGTGATCGACTACGCCGAATCCATCGGCGCCGTGCTGAAGATTTCCGGCCGTGACTTCGGTTTTGGCGGTGACCGTCAGCAATGGGGCTACTGGCGGCGCGACCCCGGCCGCCTGGTCAAGCGCGGCGGTCTGGGCTATCCGGCGCTGCGCGGCGCCAACCAGCTGCTGAACGCGTCGGCCGTCATCACGGCGCTCGATTCGATGTCGGACCGGCTGCCGGTCACCGTCGGCGACATCCGCCTCGGCCTGGCGACCGTCGAACTGCCCGGTCGCTTCCAGGTCATGCCCGGACGGCCGGCGGTCATCTTCGACGTCGCGCACAACCCGCACGCCGCGTCGGTGCTGAACGAGAACCTGTCCAGCATGGGTTTCTACCCGGAAACCTGGGCGGTGATGGGCATGTTGCGCGACAAGGACATCGCCGGCGTGCTCGACCGCCTGAAGGGGCGCATCGACCACTGGATGCTGTGCGATCTGGGCGGCCCGCGCGGTACTCCGGCCTCGGACATCGCCGCGATGATCGCGGAACGCGGCATCGCCGGCTCGGTCGATTGCTTTGCGTCGCCGGTCGAGGCCTGGCAGGCGACCCGGGAGCGCGTGGGGGGCGATGATAGAATCGTGGTTTTCGGATCCTTCCTGACCGTGGCCGAAGTGATGCGCGAGTACGCGCAGTCGCCGCGGCCGCCGCTGCCGGACGCCGCCACACCGCCCGCCAAGGGCTGATCCCCACCCGCAGGACTCGCCCCGAAGTGGCTTCCACCGATTCAGATCTGCAGACCGATCTTCGCAAGCGTGCGCGCCGCCGTCTTCTCGGCGCGATCGCGCTGGCACTGACCGCGGCCATCGTGCTGCCCATCGTGATGGACCACGAGCCGCGCCCGCCGGCGCAGGACATCGCGGTCCGCATCCCTACGCGTGACGCCGCACCACCGCTGGCGTCACCGGCGCGCGACGCGCAGCCCGATGCCGATACGGCTGAACCGGCGCCGCCGCCGGCACCGCCCGATTCCGAGCCGCTGCCGGCCAGCCGGAACGACGCGCCCAAACCGGCGCCGGTGGTGAAGCCCGAAGCGCCGAAGCCGCCGCCGGCCGAAGCCGCCAAGCCCACGCCCAAACCGGAAGCGAAGCCGGAGCCGGTCAAACCGGCAGCGAAGCCCGAACCGACGCCGACCGAAGCCGCACGTGCGGCCGCCCTGCTCGACGGCCAGGGCACCGCTTTTGCACTGCAGCTCGGCGTGTTCAGCGACGCCGCCAATGTGGCCAAGCTGCGCTCGCGTGCCAAGGAACTGGGCTTTGCCAGCTTTACCGAGGACGTGAAACTGGCCGACGGCCAGACGCGTACCCGCGTCAAGGTCGGCCCCTTCTCCAGCCGCACCGCTGCCGAGGCAGCGCAGCGCAAGCTCGAAGCGGCCGGCATGCGGTCGATGATCGCGCCGCGTTCATGACGATTCTGGATTACGGCCTGATCGGCATCGTGGTCTTCTCCACGGCGATCGGGCTGATGCGCGGACTGGTGAGCGAAGTGATCGCGCTGGCGGCCTGGGTGCTCGCCTTCATCGCCGCCCGTCAGTTTGGCGGCGACGCCGCCCAGTTGCTGACCGGCCTCATTTCCGACCCCGGCCTGCTTGCAGTCGCCGGTTTCGCCCTCACCTTCATAGCCGTACTGCTGCTGTGCGGCGTGCTGCGCTGGCTCATGCGTTCGCTGATTCATGCCACCGGTCTGGACATTCCGGACCGTGTGCTGGGCGGGCTGTTCGGGCTTGCGCGCGCGGGACTTATACTGATGCTCCTCGTCGTCGGCGCGGCCTACACCCCGGCACCTGAGCAGCCCTGGTGGAAGTCGGCCGCGCTGACGCCACCACTCGAGACGGCAGCCATTGCGTTGAAGCCCTGGCTGCCGGAATCCGTGGCGAAAAAGATTCGTTTTAAGGCCTGACCATCATGTGCGGAATACTCGGCGTCGTAGCCACCTCTCCCGTTAACCAGCTGCTGTACGACGGTCTGCTCGTGCTGCAGCACCGAGGCCAGGACGCGGCGGGCATCGCCACCGCGCAGGGGCCGAAGTTCCACATGCACAAGGGCTCGGGCCTGGTGCGCGACGCCTTCCGCACGCGCAACATGCGCAATCTGCAGGGCAACTGGGGCATCGCCCACGTGCGCTACCCGACCGCCGGTTCTGCCTACAACGCGGCCGAGGCGCAGCCCTTCTATGTGAATTCGCCGTTCGGCATCATGCTGGCGCACAACGGCAACCTGACCAATTCCGAAGAGCTGAAGCTGGACATGTTCCGCACCGACCTGCGGCACATCAACACCACCAGCGATTCGGAAGTACTGCTCAACGTGCTGGCGCACGAAATGATGCAGGCGCTGCGCGAGCGCCCGACCTTCGACCACGAAACCATCTTCCGCGCGGTGGCCGGCGTGCACCGCCGCTGCCGCGGTGCCTACGCGGTGGTGGCGATGATTGCCGGCTTCGGCCTGCTCGCTTTCCGCGACCCTTACGGCATCCGTCCGCTGGTGATCGGCAACCATGAGACCGCCAACGGCACCGAATGGCTGGTGGCGTCGGAAAGCGTCGCTCTCGACACGCTGGGCTTCAAGCTGCTGCGCGACATCGCACCGGGTGAGGCAGTGCTCGTTTCGCCGGAAGGCGCGATCAGGACGCAGCAGTGCGCCGAGCGTCCGAACTACGCGCCCTGTCTGTTCGAGTACGTCTATCTGGCGCGGCCCGATTCGCTGATGGACGGCGTGTCGGTGTACGAGTCGCGGGTCAAGATGGGCGAGTTCCTCGCGCAGAAGATCCAGCGCGATCACGCCGACCTGCAGATCGACGCCGTCATCCCGATTCCCGATTCCAGCCGCCCGTCGGCGATGGAACTGGCGCGCGTGCTGAACGTGCCCTACCGCGAAGGTTTCGTGAAGAACCGCTACATCGGTCGCACCTTCATCATGCCGGGGCAGGCGGTGCGTCGTAAGTCGGTACGCCAGAAGCTCAATGCGATCACCCAGGAATTCAAGGGCAAGAACGTACTGCTGGTCGATGATTCCATCGTGCGCGGCACCACCAGCCAGGAAATCGTGCTGATGGCGCGTGAAGCCGGCGCGCGCAAGGTGTACTTCGCTTCGGCCGCTCCCCCGGTCCGTTTCGCCAACGTCTACGGCATCGACATGCCGACCCGCGACGAACTGATCGCCTCCAACCGCACCGACGACGAAATCCGCGAAGCCATCGGCGCCGACGAACTGATCTACCAGACGCTGGACATGCTGAAGGCCTCGATCACCGCCTGCAATCCGTCGATCGACCAGTTCGAGACGTCCTGCTTCGACGGCTGCTACATCACCGGCGACGTGACCGCTGCCTATCTCGACGGCGTCGAGAGCCAGCGCAAGGGAGCGCCCAAGCAGACGGACGAGGACGGCGGCCAGCTCGACCTGAACCTGGTGGCGTCGGAAGAGAACGCCTGATGGCTGCAGGCGCTTGACGTCTGCAGCGGCCGGGCGCTAATGTCCCGACTACGCGCCGATTTGAATCCAGCTTGCGGGCGCGCGGGGCCGTCGTCGAAAGAGGGCGGCCCCGGACAAATACGGCTAAAGCGGCGAAACGAACGTATCTGCGGAAACCCGTTTTGCCTCCGAGGCGGAACGGGTTTTTTGTTTTTGCGTGCTCCGTTCCCGCCTCGCGCTTTGTTTTCGAACTTCCGCATGACCGGCCATGAGGCTGGATGGAGCACATCATGAGCAGCACAGACCGCGCGCCCTTCGACCCGGCGCAGTACGACCCCGAAACCGTCGCCGTGCGCGCCGGCATAGAGCGCAGCCAGTTCGGCGAACACGGCGAAGCCCTGTTCCTGACCTCGAGCTTCGTGTTCGACACCGCGGCCGAGGCCGCCGCCCGCTTTTCCGGCAATGCGCCGGGCAATGTCTACGCCCGCTTCACCAACCCGACGGTCACGATGTTCCAGGATCGCCTGGCCGCGCTCGAAGGCGCGGAAGCCTGCATCGCCACCAGTTCCGGCATGTCGGCCATCCTGTCGACGCTGATGGCGCTGCTGAAGAGCGGCGACCACATCATCGCGTCGCGCGGCATCTTCGGTTCGACCCAGCAACTGTTCGCGACCTATTTCGAGAAGTTCGGTGTCAGTACCACCTTGGTCGAGGCGACCAATATCGCGGCCTACCGCGCCGCGGTGCAGCCGAATACCAAGCTCTTCTTCATCGAGACGCCGTCCAACCCGCTGACCGAAGTGATCGATATCGCCGCGGTGGCCCAGGTCGCGCACGCGGCCGGCGCGCTGCTGGCGGTCGACAACTGCTTCTGTTCGCCGGCGCTGCAGAAGCCGATCGAACTCGGTGCCGACATCGTCATCCACTCGGCGACCAAGTATCTCGACGGTCAGGGCCGCGTGCTCGGTGGCGCGGTGTGCGGCCGCAAGGCGGAAATGGACGAGGTGCTGCGCTTCCTGCGCACCGCCGGGCCGACGCTGTCGCCGTTCAACGCCTGGGTCATCCTGAAGGGGCTGGAAACGCTGTCGATACGCATGCAGGCGCAGTCGGCCAATGCGCTCGAACTGGCGCGCTGGCTGGAGGCTCAGCCCTGGGTGGCGCGCGTGTTCTACCCCGGCCTGCCGTCGCACCCGCAGCACGAGATCGCGATGCGCCAGCAGAAGACCGGCGGCGCGGTGGTGGCTTTCGAGGTGAAGGGCGGTCGCGAAGAGGCGTGGAAGCTGATCGACTCGACCCGCATGCTGTCGATCACCGCCAACCTCGGCGACACCAAGACCACCATCACCCACCCGGCGACGACCACGCACGGCCGCATTTCGCAGGACGCGCGCGACGCCTCGGGTATCCGCGACAGCCTGATCCGGCTGGCCATCGGGCTGGAGTCGGTCGACGACATGAAGCGCGATCTCTGTCGCTGGCTGGCGTGATGCCCCCACGCTCACTGTGTCTGCATGGGTCAGGTGCGGCGCATCGCGCTGCAAGGCTTGTCTTACGGGGACCGGCTTTGCACAGCCGGTCCGTTCGCCAGGCGCAGCGCATGCGCTGCGAAACCCCTGCCTCACCCCGGCGGGCGGCGAGCGGCTTCGAAACGCGTCAGTGCAGGAGTTGAGTCCCTATGCCGCGCCACATCGCTCTGGTCCCGGCCGCTGGCAGCGGCAGCCGTTTCGGCGCGCAGATGCCGAAGCAGTATCTGCCGCTGGCCGGCCAGCCGCTGATTCGCCACGCGCTGGCGACGCTGTGCGCCCACCCGCGCATCGACCGCGTGGTGGTCGTGCTGGCGCCGGAGGATCTGTACTGGCAGGGCTTCGACTGGTCCGCGCTCGGACCCAAGCTGATGCCGGTGCATTGCGGCGGACCGAGCCGCGCGGTGTCGGTGCGCAACGGACTGTGGGAAATCGCTGGCTGGGCGCGGCCGGACGACTGGGTGCTGGTGCATGACGCGGCGCGCCCCTGTCTGTCCGCGGACATGCTGGATACGCTGATCGACACGCTGGCTGACGACCCGGTCGGCGGCCTGCTGGCGCAGAAGGTGGCCGACACGCTGAAGCGTGCCGACGCCACCGACCGGGTCGAGGCGACGGTGCCGCGCGACGCGATGTGGCAGGCACAGACGCCGCAGATGTTCCGGCTGGCCACGCTGCACGACGCACTCGACCGCTGCAACGACGTGACCGACGAAGCGTCGGCCATCGAAGCCGTCGGCCTGAAGCCGCGCCTGGTTGCCGCTGGCGCGGCCAATCTGAAAGTGACCTGGCCGGAAGACATGAAGCTGGCCGAACTGATCCTGCAGACACGGGGGAACGCCGCATGAATCCGCTGCTCGGCGCATCGCCGCTGCCCTTCCGCATCGGCCAGGGCTTCGACGTGCACAAGCTGGTCGAAGGCCGCAGATGCATCATCGGCGGTGTCGACATTCCGCACGAAAAAGGCCTGCTCGGTCATTCCGACGCCGACGTTCTGCTGCACGCCATCACCGATGCACTGCTCGGCGCGGCCGGTCTGGGTGACATCGGCCGCCTGTTTCCGGACACGGACGCCGCCTATGCCGGCGCCGACAGCCGGGTGCTGCTGCGCGAGGCGGTGAAGAAGGTGCAGGGCACCGGCTGGCTGATCGGCAACATCGACGCCACCGTCATCTGCGAGCGCCCGAAGATCACGCCGCACGCCGCGCAGATGGTGGCCCATATCGCGGCCGACTGCGGCATTCCGCCGCATGCGGTGAACGTGAAGGGCAAGACCTCGGAAAAGCTGGGCTACACCGGTCGCGGCGAAGGCATCGCGGCCCAGGCAGTGGCGATGCTGGTGCGGCCGCCCGAACCCGCCATGGGCTGAGCGCCACCGATGTCGGCGGTTTTGACATCAGGGCGCCGGACGTGTGATGAATCCGATTCGAATCAATGGCTTGTTCGCGTGGTGCGTGTCTTGCTTCAAGGTGGCCGACGCAATTCACCGATAAGGACATCCCGATGAAGTCCCTGCTTGTCGCCGCCTCCCTGCTGGCCGCATCTTCCGCCTGGGCTGCCGCCCCGATCACGCCGACCAACGCCTCCGCCACCGGCAGCTACTCGATCGACGGCGTCGACCTGTCCATCCTCGCCGATGGTTACGTCGCACCCGAGCTGACGCTCTACACCGTCGACGCCGTATCCTGGTCGGGCCAGGAAGGCGCATCCGGCGCCACCTTCACGCTCGATTTCGGCCAGCTCTACACGCTGACCGACGTGCTGCTCGGCGTCGATCACAATGACTTCTACCAGGTGCAGGTGTCGACCGACGGCCTGAACTGGAACACGCTGTTCACCAACCTCGCTTTCGAAGGTCAATCCAATTTCGGCAGCGAAATCATTTCCAGCGTTGCCGGCAACGCCGAATACCAGGCCACCATCGACTTCCCGTCGGTGGCCGCCCGCTATGCGCGCATCTACGCCATGGGTGGCGACGGCGCCTACTCGGTATCGGAAATGAGCTTCAGCGGCGTGGCCGTCGTGCCGGAGCCGGAAGCCTATGCGCTGATGCTGGCCGGTCTTGCGCTGGTCGGTTTTGCCGCACGCCGTCGTTAAGGTCTTCGGCGCGCATTGAAAAGGCCGGCTTTCAGCCGGCCTTTTTCGTTATCGCGGGCGCACAGCGTCGTGCCGCCTGAACGCCGTCAGCGAGCGGCTGGCGGCGGACTGGCCTCCACCACCTGCCATCCTTCCCGGCAGGTTCTGACATAGGGGTAGTACTCGCGCGCCGACGCGCAGTAGTACCAGTTACCGCGCCCGGACTGCGCGGCAGTGGGCGGTGCCGACGCCGCGGGCGGCTGATGGCCCGGCGGTGGCGGCGGATAGGGCGCATTCGCCCGTCCCGGCAGGGCTGGCGCAGGTGCGGGCGCCGGCGAGCCGGTGCCGCGGTCGGCGAAGCGGCCGGAGGTCGGCACGCGCTGGCCCTTGGCGTACATGCACTGGATGTAGGCCTGGTCATAGCTGCGCTGCGTACCGCGGGCCGAACTCTGTGCCGCTTCGCTGCCGATGGCGCCGCCCATGATCAGGCCGGTGCCGGCTCCGACGCCGGCACCTTCACGACCTCCGATCAACGCACCGGCAGCGGCGCCGACCGCGGTACCGACTGCTGCGCTGCGCACGCCGGCGTCGCGGGCGGCTTCGCTGGCGTCGGTGCCACCGGTCTGTTCGCGCGCGTATTCGCGGCACAGCGCATCGTCGTGACGGAACTGGTCGAAGCTCTTGCCAGTGCCCGGCAGTGCCATCACGCTCGGACCGCTGGGCGTCGTCGCGCAGCCGGCGAGCAGGGTGAGCGTCAGTGCGGCAAGCGCTGCATGTTGAAACTTCCTCATCGCGCGCACCTCATCGCGGCGGCTGCGCCGCCACGCTCTGCCAGCCTTCCGGACATTCCGTGACGTAAGGGTAGTAGCCGTTGACCGATGCGCAGTAGTACCAGGTGCTCGGCGGCGGCGGGGGCGGCGACATCGAAGGCGCCGGGGCGACCGGCTGCGGATCGCGTTCGACATAGACCGGCGGCGCGCGCTCGATCACCACCGGCGGATAGTAGGCCGGACCGTAGTAGTAGGGCGGGGGATAGTAGAAGGGTGACGGGCCGTACCAGGGGCGGTAATGGCCCGACCCGAAGACAAAGCCCACGCCGATGTCGACGTGGGTGCGTCCGTGACGATGCCCGTGGCGGTGGCCGCGGTCCGCCCACGCGTTGCTGGTCGCGAGCAGTCCGAGTGCCAGTGCGGCGGCCGCTGCTCTCTGCGAATTCATGATCGATCACCTTTCCGGCACCGCGAGACGGTACGGTGCATTGCGGATCATCGCGCCGCCGTGTCAATCGTCTGTGCGACAGCCGTTGCGGCGTGTTGCAGTTGCAACAGAATGGTAATGGATGACGGCGCGGCTGGCTTCACCGGCCGCCCGTCGGTTGTTCCGGCGGTGGGCTGGACCCCGCGAGCAGGCTTTCCAGCCGCGCGATGCGGTGACGGTGGGCGGTCGTGATGGCGTAGAAGTGCTCCCGCAGTTCGGCCGAGCGGCCCAGCATCACCAGGACGCCGGTGCGCAGTTCGTCCTGCACCACCACCTCGGGCAGCACGGTGAGCCAGCCGCTGTCGCGGGCGATCAGGCGCAGCATGGCCATGTCGTCGACCTCGGCGCGCAGGCGAGGGCGGACGCCGGCCGACATGCACAGGGCGTCGAACTGCGCGCGCAGCGCGTGGCGCGGACCGGGCAGCGCGACGTCGACGCCGTCGAGATCGTCCGGCAGGCGCATCGCCTTGGTCCGGCCGCGGGCGGCGGGGCCGACCAGACAGATTTCCTGGCTGCCGAGGAAGCGGCAGTGGAGCGGGCGGTTCGCGTCGGCAGCGACCGCTTCGTTGGCCAGCACGACGTCGAGCTGATGTGTGAGCAGCCGGTCGATCAGGCCGTCGATCTGGCCCGATTCCAGCGTCAGCACGACCGTCGGATCGGTCAGCAGCGGCCGTATCCAGTTCTCCTGGTAGTTGCGCGACAGCGTGGCGACGCTGCCGACTCGCAGCCGGATCATCCCGTCGGCGCGGCCCTGCAGCCGGCCCAGCATTTCCTGCCCCAGTCCGAAGATGTCCTCGGCGT
The DNA here is from genome assembly GCF_000385375.1 of Methyloversatilis discipulorum. Lineage (NCBI taxonomy): Bacteria > Pseudomonadati > Pseudomonadota > Betaproteobacteria > Nitrosomonadales > Sterolibacteriaceae > Methyloversatilis > Methyloversatilis discipulorum. Next base: position 3,109,166 of record NZ_ARVV01000001.1, on the reverse strand, counting down.
AGGACATCACCATCTGCCCGGTGTGAGTAAGTATCAGACTTCGTCCACTGCGCTCGAACAGCGGCTCGCCGAGGCGCTCTTCGAGCTGCCGGATCTGCGCCGACAGTGCCGACTGCGACACGTGCAGTTCCTGTGCCGCGCGCGTCAGGTGGCCGGTCCGGGCGACGCGCCAGAAGTAGAGCAGGTGATGGAAGTTGAGCTGTTCGAGATTCATTGTTCTGATTAAAAGAACGAAATATTCTTTTCATTGTATTTTACAGAACGTTTGCTGCGCCACATCATCGATGCCAATGCTATCGAGGAGATGTGGAATGGATCCATACAGTCTGAAGTCGGGGGCCGGCGCGCTGCTGCCCGCCCTGCTGATGTCCCTGCCGATGCTGCTGAGCCGGCTGCGCGGTCGCGACGATGCGCCACTTTGGCGCCGCTTCACGCAGCTGTCCGCGGTCGCGCTGCTGGCGGCGCTGGCCACGCCGCTGCTGCTGTGGCTGGCAAGCGATCTGCCCGGTCCGCGCCTCGACGGCTGGATCGCGCTCGGCCCGTTCACCGCAGCGATGGCCATCCTGGTGCAGGCGGTCGGTACGGTGATCGGCGTGTTCTCGTCGCGCTATCTGCAGGGCGAGGCAGGACAGCGCCGCTACGTGGCGGCGCTGTCGGGCGTGCTGGTCGCGGTGCACCTGATGCTGATCGCCGACCACTGGGTTCTGCTGATCGCCGCCTGGGCGCTGGTCGGCGTCGCGCTGCAGCGCCTGCTGTGCTTCTACGGCGACCGCCCGTTCGCGCTGCTTGCGGCGCACAAGAAGAGCCTGGCCGACCGTCTCGCCGATGTCCTGCTGATCATCGCTGCGGCGCTGGCCTGGAACGAGGTCGGCAGCGGCTCATTGTCGGAACTGTGGCGCCATCTTGACGCGCACGGCGCATCGGTGGCACTGCAGGCGAGCGCGCTGTGCGTCGCTATCGCGGTCATCCTGCGCACCGCGCTGCTGCCGGCGCACGGCTGGATCATCCAGGTGATGGAGGCGCCGACCCCGGTGTCGGCCCTGCTGCACGCCGGCGTCGTCAATCTGGGTGGCGTCGTGCTGATCCGCTTCTCGCCGCTGCTCGATGCGGTGCCCGCTGCGCGCTGGCTGCTGGTGATCGCCGGTCTGGCGACCGCGCTGCTGGCCGGCATGGTCATGCTGACGCGGGTGAGCATCAAGGTGAGGCTGGCCTGGTCCACCGTGGCGCAGATGGGTTTCATGGTGCTCGAGTGCGGCCTTGGCCTGTACATGTTCGCCGCGCTGCACCTGATCGGCCACTCGCTGTACAAAGCGCACGCCTTCCTCGCCGCCTCCGGTGTGGTCCGGGATACGCGGCTGCGCAGGATGCTGGGCGAACAGCGTGCCGCGCTGCCCAGCCTGCTGCTGGCGCCGCTGATCACTGGCGCGGCCGTGCTGGCGACAGCGTGGCTGGCGGGTGCACACTGGCCGCAATGGTGGACGCTGGTTCTGGCGCTGGCCTGGGCGCCTCTGCTGTGGCTGCCGTCCGCTACCGAGCGCACGCGTGCTGCGCTCTGGCAGGGCGCTGCCGGTCTCGTTGCCGTGGCCGGATTGACGCTGGCCGCCGGTGTCGCGCATCGGCTGCCGCTCGGCCTCAACGACCGGCCCGACGAGGTCGCCGGCCTCGTCACGCTGGCCGGCATGACCTTGCTCTACGGCTGGATGGTCGTGCTGCAGACCCGGCCGCAGTGGCTGTCCACCTGGCGACGTCTGAGTTACGCCGGCTTCTACGTCGATGAGTTCTACACCCGTCTCGCGCTGACGCTGTGGCCTGCCCGCTGGATTCCGCCCGTCGCCGCCGGCCGCACCGGCGACGCCGACCTCGCCCCCGCGCAGCCCTGATTCGATCGCCTGGAGATGATGATGCACACCTCTGTCCCCGAAGCCGTCCGCACGCAGCCGCCCCGTGACCTCGTCGCGCCGATCGATGCGCCGCGTGACGACCTGCTGCAGCGCCGTATCGATGCCGCCTGTTCCACCGCCTGCGCCGCGATCGCGCCAGCCTGGCCGCTGGACCGGGCGATCGCCGTCAATCCGCACTGGTCGCGCATCGGCCACAGCGTGCGCACGGTTGCCGCACGGATGGCGGTACTGGCTGGCATACCGGTGTTTCCGTCGCGCGACCTTCTGCAGCAGGCCTGGCGCAGCGGTCGCGTCACCGCGGCTGACCTGACGGCTGCACTGACCTCGCTGCCGCCGGGCACGACCGACGGACTGGATGCCGCCACCTGCGTCGCCGCCCTCGACCTGACACCCGAACTGCCCCGGCTGCCGCTGCTGATCGACGTGCTCGACGACGACCCGGCGCGCCACCAGCGGCTGTCCTGGCGGCAGGCCATCACCCATCAGGTCAGCCAGACCTGCGCCGCCTATTTCGACGAGCACCAGGCCGACTGGCAGCCCGAGCGCGGCGGCGGTCTGTATGCCTTCTGGCGCGACACGCTGAGCCACGACCACGGCATCGGCGTGCTGATGGGTCTGCCCGATCTGAGCCGGCGGCTGCATGCGCTGCCGGCCGACCGCGTCGAGGCCGAGCGCTGGGTGCTGCAGCGCCTGGGCCTGCCGGAGCAGGCATGGGCCGACTACCTCGAGGCGGTGCTGCTGACGGTGAACGGCTGGGCGTCGTGGTGCGCCTATCTCGGCTGGGAGGCCGCGCAGCGCGGCGGTGCGGACCCGCACCTGCGCGATCTGCTGGCCATCCGGCTGGCCTGGGGCGCGCTGCTGCTCGAAGGCCACTGCGACCAGTCGGCGGAACGCTCCTTTGCCGCGGTGCAGGCGGCCTGGGCCGAGGCACCGGCGACGCTCGCCCGCGCCGAGGACATGCTGCGCATCGACGAAGTATGGCAGTCGGCGCTCGACGCCGCCTACCAGCGGGATCTTGCGCTGCGACTGGCCTGCGCCAGCAGCCCGCAGGTACTGGACGCGCCGGCGACGCGGCCGGAGGTGCAGGCGGCCTTCTGCATCGACGTGCGCAGCGAACCGATGCGCCGGGCACTGGAGGCGGTGTGGCCGGGCATGCGCACGCTCGGTTTTGCCGGCTTCTTCGGCCTGCCCATCGCCTACACGCCCTTCGCCACCGACGCCCGCCGCCCGCAACTGCCCGGCCTGCTGGCTCCGGCGATCGAGGTGACCGATCGCATCGACGGCGGCAGCGACGGCGATCCGCTCGATGTCGAGGCGGCCACGGCGCGCCAGCGTCAGTTCGCCGGTCGGCGCTCGTGGCGGTCGGCGAGTCGTTGGCCGGGAGCGGCTTTCTCCTTCGTCGAAGCGGCCGGCGTCGGCTACGTTGGCAAGCTGGCGCGCTGGCTGCATCCGTCACGCGAGGCGCGTGCGCGCGACGACCTCGACGGCCTGCCGTCGCGCTATCGCGCACTGTGCCGCCCGACGCTGGACGGGCTGGACCTCGACGCACGGGTGGCGCTGGCCGAGCGCGTGCTGCGCGCGATGGGTCTGGAGCGCGAACTGGCGCCGCTGGTGCTGCTGATCGGTCACGGCAGCCAGAGCGCCAACAACGCGCATGCCGCCGCGCTCGACTGTGGCGCCTGCTGCGGACAGACCGGCGAGGTGAATGCCCGCGCGCTTGCGCGCCTGCTCAACGATGCCGGAGTGCGTGCGGCGCTGGTGCAGCGTGGCATCGACATCCCCGCCGTGACGGTGTTCGTCGCCGGGCTGCACAACACGACGACCGATGAGATCGAAGGCTTCGATCTCGACCTGCTGCCGGCCGAGGCGCGCGCCCGCTGGGAGCGTCTGGAGCCGGTATTCGCCCACGCCGGCGACCAGGTCAGGCGCGAGCGCGCCGCCAGTCTCGGCCTGGACCCGCGCGCCGGTCATGGCGCGCTGCTGTCACAGCTGCGCCGCCGCGCCAACGACGGTGCGCAGACGCGGCCGGAGTGGGGCCTGGCCGGCAACGCCGCCTTCATCATCGCGCCGCGTGCGCGCAGCGAATCGGCGGTGCTGAACGGGCGTACCTTCCTGCACGACTACGACAGCGCGCGCGATGCCGACGGCAGCCTGCTCGAACTGCTGATGACCGCGCCGATGCTGGTGACGCACTGGATCAACTGGCAGTACCACGCTTCGACCTGCGCACCGGCGCACTTCGGCAGCGGCAACAAGCTGCTGCACAACGTGGTCGGCGGGCGCATCGGCGTGTTCGAAGGCAACGGCGGCGATCTGCGCATCGGCCTGTCGCGGCAGTCGCTGCACGACGGCGAGCGCTGGGTGCACGAACCGGTGCGCCTGACCGTCGCGATCGACGCGCCGGCGGCCGCCATCGAACGCGTGCTCGGCAAGCATGCCGTGGTGCGCCAGCTGGTCGACAACGGCTGGCTGCATCTGTGGCGCTTCGACGGCGCCCGGATGCTGCGCTACGCAGCCGGCCAGTGGCAGTCGCTGCCTTTCACCGGCGGCGCAGCGACCAAGGCGTCCGCGCCATCCGCCGTTCCCGTCCAGTGAGGTTCCTGTCATGAATGCACCCATACCCACATTGCGCGACGACGCCAGCCTGTCGCATCTGGACTGGCTGGAGGCCGAGGCCATCCACATCATGCGCGAGGTGGCCGGCCAGTGCGCCCGCCCGGCGTTGCTGTTCTCCGGCGGCAAGGATTCGGTCTGCCTGCTGCGCATCGCCGAGAAGGCCTTCCGGCCCGGTCGCTTCCCCTTCCCTCTGCTGCACATCGACACCGGCCACAACTATCGCGAGGTGATCGAGTTCCGCGACCGCCGCGCCGCCGAACTGGGCGAGCGGCTCATCGTGCGTTCGGTCGAGGATTCGATCCGTCGCGGTTCGGTCGTACTCAAGCACGCCGACGAATCGCGAAACCGGCACCAGTCGGTCACGCTGCTTGAAGCGATCGAGGAGTTCGGCTTCGACGGCTGCATCGGCGGCGCCCGGCGCGACGAGGAGAAGGCGCGCGCCAAGGAACGCATCATGAGTTTCCGCGACGAATTCGGTCAGTGGGATCCGAAGAACCAGCGCCCCGAACTGTGGAACCTCTACAACGCCCGCACCCATGTGGGCGAGAACGTGCGCGCCTTTCCGATCTCGAACTGGACCGAACTCGACGTCTGGCAATACATAGAGCGCGAGCGGCTGGCCTTGCCGTCCATCTATTTCGCGCACGAGCGCGAGGTGGTGCTGCGCAACGGTCTGCCGGTGCCGGTGAACGTGCCGCTGGCCAGCGGCGAACTGACCAGCCTGCCGCGGCCTGGTGAGCAGGTCGTCTTACGGCGGGTGCGTTTCCGCACTGTCGGCGACATTTCCTGCACGGCGCCGGTCGAGTCGGATGCCGATACCGTCGCGCGCATCCTTATCGAAACCGCGAGCACCGACCTGACCGAACGTGGTGCCACGCGACTGGACGATCAGACCGGCGACGCGTCGATGGAACAGCGCAAGCGTGAAGGCTATTTCTGAGCACCGGCCGCGCTGCGACCGGTCATCGAGGACCGCATATGAGTACATCTGAAGACAAGGGCCTGCTGCGCTTCCTGACCTGCGGCAGCGTGGACGACGGCAAGAGCACGCTGATCGGCCGCCTGCTGCACGACAGCCGGGCCATCCTCGCCGACACGCTGCAGGCGATCGAGCGCACGTCGGCACGCCGCGGCATGGAAGCGATCGACCTGTCGCTGCTGACCGACGGTCTGCAGGCGGAGCGCGAACAGGGCATCACCATCGATGTCGCCTACCGCTATTTCTCGTCGGGCCGGCGCAAGTTCATCATCGCCGATGCGCCGGGGCACGAGCAGTACACGCGCAACATGGTCACCGCTGCGTCGACCGCCGATCTGGCCATCATCCTGATCGACGCGCGCCGCGGCGTGCTGACGCAGACCCGTCGCCATGCACAGCTGGCGGCGCTGCTCGGCATTCCGCAGCTGGTGGTGGCGGTGAACAAGATGGATCTGGTCGACTTCGCGCAGCCGGTGTTCGAGCGCATCCGCGATGACTTCCTCGCGTTCGCGGCCGGCGTCGGCATCGGGCAGGCGCGCTTCGTGCCGATGTCCGCCCTGCGCGGCGACATGGTGGTCGACCGTGGCGAACACCTGCACTGGTACGACGGGTCCACGCTGATGGAGATGCTGGAAAGCGCGCCGGCAGCGGTGGCACCGCACGCCCACCCCTTCCGCTTTCCGGTGCAGTGGGTCTGCCGTCCGCAGGACGCGGCGAATCCCGCGTTGCACGATTACCGCGGCTTCATGGGCCGGGTCGAGGCCGGACGCATCGCGGTCGGCGATACGGTGAGCGTGCTGCCCTCTGGCCTGAGCACCACGGTTCGGGCCATCGAGATCGGCGGCGAAGCGCTTGCACACGCCGGGGCCGAACAGTCGGTCGCGCTGCTGCTCGACGACGACATCGACGTGTCGCGCGGCGACATGATCGTGGCGCCTGAGTACCCGCCGCAGGTGCTGCGCCAGATCACCGCCGACCTGTGCTGGCTGTCGGATCTGCCGATGGACCGCACCCGCACCTACCTGATCCGTCATACGACGCGTGAAGTCAGGGCGAAGCTGGTGGCCATCGAGCACCGGCTGGACGTGAACACGCTGGAGCGTATGCCCGCCGAACGGCTCGTGATGAACGACATCGCCCGCGTGCGCTTCAAGCTGGCACATCCGGTGTTTGCCGACCCCTATGTGCTGAACCGCTCGACCGGCGCTTTCGTCGTCATCGACGACAGCACCTACAACACGGTGGCAGCGGGCATGATCGTGGTGGACGTTGAGGCCGTGGCGTGATGCGAGCGGCGACGAACGGTCCGCGTTCAAGCCGGCGCGCTGCGCGTCGTTAAGACTGTCAGCGCGCCGGTCGTCGGCGCAGGAGAGATCACATGGACGTTTCCGCAATCGCCAGCGCCGCTACCTCGATGTCGCAGCAGAAGGTGGTCGACGCCGCCGGCACCCTGGTGCTCAGAAAGGCACTGGACATTCAGGCGTCGAACGCCGCGCAACTGCTGCAGGCACTGCCGACCCCTCAGCCTGCGCCGCCCGCCAGCAAGAACATCATCGATACCTACGCCTGAGACTGGGGTCCGAGCGGACCCCTCACTCTTTCCCGCGCCCGCCTTCCAGTGCCCGCCGCAGATAGGGCGCGGTGCGGCTGCCTTTCGCCTTTGCCACGTCGGCCGGCAGTCCCTCGGCGACGATGCGCCCGCCCTCGGCGCCGGCGCCCGGCCCCATGTCGATCACCCAGTCCGCGCGCGCCACCAGCCGCATGTCGTGTTCGACCAGCACCACGCTGTTGCCGGCATCGACCAGTACTTCGAGCTGGGCGAGCAGGCGTTCGACGTCGGCCGGATGCAGGCCGGTGGTCGGTTCGTCCAGCACGTAGAGCGTGCCGCCTCGTCCGCTGCGCTGAAGTTCGGTGGCGAGCTTGATGCGCTGCGCCTCGCCGCCCGACAGTTCGGTCGCCGGCTGGCCCAGCCTAAGGTAGCCCAGGCCGAGCCGGCTCAGCAGCGTGAGCGGGGCGCGTACCCGCGGCTCGCCGGTGAATACCTCGCAGGCCTGATCCACGGTGAGGTCCAGCACCTCGGCGATATTGCGGCCCTGCCAGGACACGGCCAGCGTGGCCGGGTTGTAGCGGGTACCGTGGCAGTCGGCGCAGGGCGCGTACACGCCGGGCATGAACAGCAGTTCGACGCTGACGAAGCCTTCGCCCTCGCAGGTCGGGCAGCGACCCTTGGCCACGTTGAACGAGAAGCGCCCGGCGTCGTAGCCGCGCTTGCGCGCCGCTGGCGTCTGCGCGAACAGCTTGCGCACCTCGTCGAACAGTCCGGTATAGGTGGCGAGGTTGGAGCGGGGCGTGCGGCCGATCGGCTTCTGGTCTATGCGCACCAGCCGGCGTATCGCGTCCGCGCCTTCGCCCAGCCGGCCTTCGGTCGGCGCACTGTCGACCGGCGGCTGCTCGCCGTCGTCGCTGTCCGGCTCGGCCTCGACCACGTGGCCCAGGTGCTCCGCCACCAGTTCGACCAGTGCCTGGCTGATCAGGCTGGACTTGCCGGAGCCGGACAGGCCGGTCACCGCACACAGCACGCCGAGCGGGATGCGCGCGTCCAGCCGGTGCAGGTTGTTGCGGCTCACGTCGTGCAGCGCCAGCCAGCCGGACGGCGTGCGCGGTGTGCGCACCGGCGGCAGGTCGGACTTCAGGAAACGCGCGGTGGCCGATGACCTGGCCGTGGCAAGACCTGCGGGTGGGCCGCTATAGACGATGCGTCCGCCCTCGCTGCCTGCGCCCGGACCGACATCGACCACCCAGTCGGCGCGGCGGATCATGTCGAGGTCGTGCTCGACCACGAACACGCTGTTGCCGGCCTGCTTCAGCTGCAGCAGCGCGTCGAACAGCGCTTCGCCATCGGCCGGGTGCAGGCCGGCGGACGGTTCGTCCAGCACATAGACCACGCCGAACAGCTGCGAGCGCAGCTGGGTGGCCAGTCTGAGCCGCTGCAGTTCGCCCGGCGACAGCGTGGGCGTGCTGCGTTCCAGCGTCAGATAGCCCAGGCCCAGCCGCAGCAGCACCTCGACGCGGTCGACCACGTCGCCGGCCAGCCTCTGTGCGGCGAGGCGCTTTTCCTCCGACAGCCGTGCATCCGCCTCGCCGGCGGCAGCCGATGCCAGCAGGCGTGCCACCTCGGACAGCGGCTGGCGCGACAGTGCACCGATGTCCAGCCCGGCGAAGGTGACCGCCAGCGCTTCCCGCTTGAGCCGCTTGCCGTCGCAGGCCGGGCAGTCGCTCGCCCGCATGTAGCGCGACACCCGCTTTCTCATCAGCGTGCTCTGCGTGCTGGCGAAGGTGTGCAGCACGTAGCGACGTGCGCTGGTGAAAGTGCCCTGATAGCTCGGCTCCATCTTCCGCCGCAGCGCGAGACGCGTTTCCTCCGGCGTGAAGCCGGCATACACCGGTACCACCGGCTGTTCGTCGGTGAACAGGATCCAGTCGCGCACCTTGCGCGGCAGCTTCGCCCACGGCGTGTCGATGTCTATGCCCAGGCTGACCAGGATGTCGCGCAGGTTCTGGCCGTGCCAGGCCGGCGGCCAGGCGCTGACCGCGCCTTCGCGTATGGTCAGCGACGGATCGAGCACCAGCGTGTCTTCGCTCACCTCGAACACGCGCCCCAGACCGTGGCAGTCCGGGCAAGCGCCCTGTGGCGTGTTGGGCGAGAAGTCCTCGGCCTGCAGCATGGGCTGGCGTGCCGGGTAGCGGCCGGCGCGCGAGTAGAGCAGGCGCAGCAGGCTGGACAGCGTGGTCACGCTGCCCACCGATGAGCGCGCGCCCGGTGTGCCGCGCTGCTGCTGCAGCGCCACCGCCGGCGGCAGGCCCTCGATGCTGTCGACATCCGGCACGCCGGCCTGATCGATCAGCCGGCGTGCGTACGGCGCCACCGATTCCAGATAGCGCCGCTGCGCCTCTGCATACAGCGTGCCGAAGGCGAGCGAGGACTTGCCGGACCCGGATACGCCGGAAAACGCCACCAGCGCGTCGCGCGGCAGCTCGACGTCGATGTCCTTCAGATTGTGTTCGCGGGCGCCGCGCACGCGGACGGTGGCGGCGGCGGGGAGTCGGTTGGAGAAGGAGGCCTTGCTCATGCGCGTGCGATGGAAGTGGGACGGAAACGGACCCGCACAGGGTACGGAAGGGCGGCCGACACCTGTGCGGCAGGCAGACCTTGCCTGGGCGAAGATGTTGCCATGTCGTCGCATTGTGCCCGGCCCTGTGCCGGACGCGTGCCGTTCCCGGCCGTCCCCGGCGGGCTCCGGCGCCCGACGCATCGCGTGTTCCGCTGCGATGCCTCCCACTGGCGAGGAGGCCGGGCCGTTCAGGGGCGCCGGCGGCGGCGGGCGGTCAGCAGGCATCCGAGACCAGCCAGCCAGAGTGCGGCTGTCATCGGCTCGGGCACCGCTGTGACGTTGATGGTGATCGACTTGCCATCGAATGAACCGTCGGTCGACGAGAAGTCGTCGTACTGCGGATAGCTGTACTGCCATGACGAGCAGCTCAGCCCGCCGCCCCCATCACTCATGCAATCCCGGTAAGCGATCTCACTGCCGGAAGAGATGGCGTTCGTGGCGCTCCATCCGCCGCCGACGACAATGTCGAAGGTGCCGGCGGTCGGGAACAGTACCGAGAAGGTCCAGCCGTTGGCATATGAGCTGCCGGGCGACCCAGCGGGATAGTCGTTGAAGTTCTGGCCGGCGGCCTGCAGGTAGACGGCCGTCACCGTTTCAGCCTCGTACCAGTACCAGTTGATCATCCATTCCTGGTACCCCTCGACCGCTGCAGGTTCTATCGGGTCACTGCCACCGTCCATCCGGGACGAGGTGTTCACGTTGAAGGACACGAAGAAATCCACCGTGCTGCCGGCCTGCACCGTGGTCTGGCTGGCGCCGAAGCTGTCGATCTGTCCGCTGGCGGACCATGCGCAGGGACTGGCGATCAGGCCAAGGCAAAGCAATGCAGAAGTGGCTCTCTTCATGTTCCGCTCCTCTTTCAATGACACCGGTGCAGCCGCACGCTGCGGTGGGCCAGCCTGGGCGTCGGGTTGGATGAAGTTATGAGCCTAGCATCGGGACATGTGCTTCGATAGCGCATCCGACCGGCGGTGGCGATTCCGTTCGGCGACCGGCTGACCGGCAGACGATGCGTTCATCGGTGGGCGCGACGCATGCCGGTGGCCCATGCTTCAATTAATATGCGGGGCCAGAAAATCGGGGCTTTCCTGTTCAGCAGCTCGCGGCCGTGTTGCCACCCGTCCTGCGTATCCGCCCGGGGAGGCACCCCCACATGAGACCCGACAATGCCGTCACCTGATCTTCGTGATCGCCTTTTCGTGCTGGCCCAGCACGGCATGCCCAAGCAGGCACTGACGCGTTTCGCCGAATTCGTGGCGAATTCGCGGGCGCCCTGGACGCGCGGCATCATTCCCTGGTTCATCCGCAAGTACGGCGTGGACATGAGCGAGGCGGCCCGGCCTGACCCCGCGGACTACGCCTGCTTCAACGATTTCTTCACCCGCGCGCTGCGCGAAGGCGCCCGTCCGCTGGCCGATGCGCCCTTCGTCAGCCCGGTCGATGGCACCGTGATCGACTGCGTGCAGCTCGATGGCGACACCTTGCTGCAGGTGAAGGGGCACCCCTACAGCGCACGTGCGCTGGTGGGCGGTGACGCGGCGCTGGTCGATCTTTTCGACGGCGGCGAAGCGATCTCGATCTACCTGAGCCCGAAGGACTACCACCGCATCCACATGCCCTGTGCCGGGCGGCTCCGGCGCATGGTCCATGTACCGGGCAGCCTCTACTCGGTGAACCCGGCGACGGTGGCGGGCGTGCCCGGCCTGTTCGCGCGCAATGAACGCGTGGTCTGCCTGTTCGATTCGGATTTCGGCCCCTTCGTGCTGACACTGGTCGGCGCCATGGTGGTCGGCAGCATGCAGACCGTGTGGCATGGGCTGATCAATCCGCCGCGCAGCGGAACCCTGCGCGAGTGGCGTTACGACGATCAGGACATCCGGCTCGCCCGCGGCGAGGAGATGGGCCGCTTCCTGCTCGGCTCGACCGTCGTCATGCTGTTCCCGAAGGGCGTGCTGCGCGCCCGCGCCGATTGGCTGCCGGGCCGTTCGGTGCGCATGGGCGAGGCGATGGCCGAGGCCTTGCGCTGAAGCATCTGCGCGGGCGCTGTTCCTGAATGTTTGTTTCCATGGGAACAAACACCGTGTGAATCGAAACAAATGGGCTATGCTTCAGCTTGATTCGGAATCACGGAGGACAGCCGTCATGGGCGCCATCGCAGACAAGGGAATCAGCGCTTCGGAAGACCGGGGCGCACTGGCCCGCATGATCATGACCCTGCTCGATCACTGGAAGCTCGGCACCGAAGACCAGGCCGCGCTGCTTGGCATCGCCGCCAGCAACCGGGCGGCGCTGGCGCGCTACCGGCGCGGCGAGCCGATCGGCACCAGCCGCGACCAGTACGAGCGGGTCGGTCACCTGCTGGGCATTCACAAGAACCTGCGCCTGCTGTTCCCGCAGAACCGCGACCTCGCCTACCGCTGGATGAGCACCCGCAACCGCGCTTTCGACAACCTCACCCCGGTCGAGGTGGTGAAGGAGTGGGGCTTTGCCGGGCTGCTGATGGTGCGCGCCTATCTGGATCGGGCGCGCGGCCAGTGAGTCTCGGCGATCTGTTCGCCCGCCTCGCGCTGGCCGAGGTGCAGCGCGACGTGTTCCGCAACATCGTGTCGCTGCGCAGTTCGCAGGACCTGTTCGATGACCTGACCGAGGATCCGGCCGAGTGGCTGCTGGCGCAGAAGGTGGAGGGCGACGCCAAGCCGCCGCCTTACCGCTCGGCTACGCCGGTGCTGCACCGTCCGTTCGAGGACGCCGAGTGGTTCAACGCCATCGCCTGGCCTTTCCAGAACTGGCAGGCCAGCCGCTTTTCCGACGGCCGTCACGGCGTCTGGTACGGCTCGGAGTCGGTCGAGACCACGGTCTATGAGTCCGCCTGGCACTGGCGCAACGGTCTGCTGGCCGACGCCGGTTTCGAGCGCGAATCGGTGGCGGCCGAGCGCAAGGTCTATGTCGTGGGCTGCGCCGCTGCATTGCTGGATTTCCGGCCGCTCACGGCCGACTGGCCGGATCTGCTGCATCCGCTCGATTACAGCTTCCCGCAGTCGGTCGGCGCGCGCATCCACCGCGAAGGCCATCCCGGCCTGGTGGTGCAGTCGGTGCGCCGGCCGGAGGGCGAGAACTTTGCGGTATTCAATCCGGCGGTGCTGTCCAGCCCGCGTCACCACCTGCAACTGACTTACCGGCTCGACGGCGAATGCATCGTCGTCGAGAAGACGCCGGGCGTCGCGTGGTTCGGCATCGACGCGGCCGATTTCGGGCGGCGCGCTGCGGCTTGAGTTCAGACCGTCCTGCGGGGCGAAGGCAGGCGTCGCATCAGCGACTTCGATTCCGCCGCGCGCAGGATGCGGCGGAAGGTCGGACATTCCAGATGGCTGGGCGCAGGACAGGCCGCGGCATGCCGGAGGCCGTCGCGCAGCGCGCTCAGCCTGCGTATCGTGTGTTCGATTTCGTCCGCGCGTTCGGCCAGCAGCCCACGGTCGATGTCCAGCGTGCCGCCCGGTGCGAACATGCGGCCGATCTCATCCAGCGAGAAACCGGCGGCGCGGCCCAGCGAAATCAGGGCCAGTCTTTCCAGCACGCCCTCGCCGAATACGCGGCGCAGACCGCGCCGGCCGATCGAACGTATCAGCCCCTTTTCCTCGTAGAAACGCAGGGTCGCCGCGGTGACGCCGGCGCGTTGCGCCACTTCGGCGATATCCAGATCGCTCATGGGCTTGACCTCAAGTCGACTTGAATTTGCATAGTGCTCACACCGCACATCGCGGGCAAGTCAGGAGAGAAACGATGGATGCTTCAACGACGCACGGCGACGCGCAGTCAGCTTTGTGGAACGGTCCGGCCGGAGACGCCTGGGTGCAGGCACAGCCGCTGCTCGATGCGCTGTTCGCGCCCTTCTCCGAACGGCTGGTCGAGGGGGCACGGACGAGGTCCGCGCGCAGCGTGATCGACGTCGGCTGCGGTACCGGCGCCACCACGCTGGCGCTGGCCGAGGCACTGGACAGCGGAGCGCACTGTGTCGGTGTCGATGTGTCGGCGCCGATGATCGCCGCGGCCCGTGCCCGCGCGCTGGCCAGCGCCTCGGCCGCGTGCTTCGTCTGCGCCGATGCCGCACGGCATGACTTTGCGCCCGGCGCCGCCGACCTCATCGTGTCGCGTTTCGGCGTCATGTTCTTCGAGCGCCCGGTCGATGCGTTTGCCCATTTGCGCGCGGCGCTGCGCAGCGGTGGTGCGCTGCACGCCATCGCCTGGCGCGGCGGCGACGAGAACGCCTTCATGACCACCGCCGAGCGCGCGGCCAAACCGCTGCTGCCCGACTTGCCCGCGCGTCGCCCGGGCGCGCCGGGCCAGTTCGCCTTCGCCGACCGGACTTTCGTACGCGAGGTGCTGGCGCGCAGCGGCTGGCAGGATGTCGATATCCATCCGCTCGACATCGAATGCGCGCTGCCGGCCGTCAAGCTCGAACGCTACTTCACGCTGCTCGGCCCGGTCGGGGGCGCGCTGCAGCAGGCCGACGCAGACACCCGCGCACGCGTGATCGATGCACTACACGAAGCTTTCCGGCCCTACAAAGACGACGGAATGGTGCGCTTCACGGCGGCGTGCTGGGAGATATCGGCTCGCGCATGAGCGCAGCACTTCAGCGACCGGAGAAGCGCAGCCTGGACAGCATCTTCAGATTGCCCCTGCGGTAATAGGCGTCGGCCCAGCTGTCATCCGGCGACAGCGGCTTCGCCTCCTTCAGTTTCAGCAGTTTCGCGTAGTAGCGGAAGCGGTAGTGCTCGTAGAAGCGCAGCACTTCCAGACCGTAGCGGTCGGCAAGGTCGGTGTCGCCGCGGATGACAAGGACGTTCTCGTCGTTGCCGCTGCTGGCCGAGGCGCTGAGGTTGTGGCTGCCACTGAGGATGACCGGATGGTCGGTGGTGAAGTCGGTGACGATGGCTTTCAGGTGCACCAGCAGGTTGCCGCGCTGGCCGCGCAGACCTTCCTTGACCCAGCCTTCCAGACCGCTGGTGAGCAGCGCCGGCGTCGTGAATTCGGCGGTGCGATCGGCGTGGAAGCCGGTAATCCGGCTGGCGCTGTTCTGGATGCCGTAGCGCAGCACCTGGTCGTTGGCCTTGCCGAGCAGGGCGTCGAGTATCGGTTCCGGCAGCGCGAAGGCGGTGGCGAACAGCAGGTCGCTTTTGGCGCCGTTTATCAGGTAGGCGAAGGCGGCAAGGTCGCCGCCGCCGGAGCGCGGCGAGAAGCCGGTCCAGATGCGGCCGGTCGGCGCGACCGGGTTGTGTTCGTTGATCCACGCGCGGGTGGCGGCAACGTCGCCGGGCGCGGCCCAGATCTGTTCGAACAGCGCCAGATAGTCGGCCGCCACCGCCTTGTCGTCGGCGGTGTGCACGACATTGGCCTGCCGGTACACGCCGTTCTCGGTGAAATTGGTGCTGCCGCACAATACGGCGCGCGGCGTGCGGGTGCCGCCGCGGCCGAGCTTGCTGAGCACGATGTACTTGTGGTGAAAGATTTTCGAAGTGAGGCGCGCCCGCTTCTTCGCCTTCGGAATCGATTTCAGCGCCGCCTCGTTCTGCACCGTCTGTTCGTCGCCGGCCTTGCCGTGATAGAGCACGCGCACCTGCGCGCCGCGCCGGTGCGCCGCCCGCACGGCGCTGGCGATGGCCTTCAGTTCGTATTCGTAGATCGCGATGTCCAGCGCCCAGGTTGAATCCTTGGCGCGGGCGATGAAGGCGAGCAACCGGTCGAGCAGGCCGTTCTGCAGCCAGTCGCGCGGCGCGGCCGGCCATTTCTCGATCGGCAGGTCCTTGTTCTCCGGGCGACTCAGCAGCGCGTCGAGCTCGGGAAACTTGCGGCCGAAGGCCTGGCTGGCGGCGACCGCCCGGTTGAACACGACGCCATGACCCCTGGGTTTGCCGTCGTCGGTGGTGACCGCCAGCTCCAGTGACTCGCCCAGTTCAGGCCGCTCGGCGCTGCCGTACACCAGATGTACGCGGTAGCGGCAGCGGGTGCCGGGCGCGATGCTGTAGTCGGCCCAGCGGAATTTCTGTATCGGCGCCAGATTGCTCGGGGTGGCCGCCCATTTTTCCAGCGTGTGCGCGCGGCCGGGGAAGGTGAGACTGTTCAGCAGCCACTGCCACTTCTTCGTGCCTTCCTTCTGCTCGATCGCGAAGCCGAGCAGGCCGGCGCGTCGCGATGCGTCGACGTCCATCGCCAGCAGCACGCCGCTGGTGCCGGCGTAGGCCTTGACGCGGAAGTCGTCGTCGGCGTTGGTGACCAGTACACGCATGGGAATTCCCCGGGCGATGCGATGACGTCATCTTGCGACCGGGGCGCGAAAGCTGCAACGATGACGAGCTGCGATGTCGAAATGCCGGTGCGTGCTTCGTCGACCGGGTAGTCCCGCGGCACAGTGCTGCGCCGCGGCCCCTCACGGAACAAGGAGGAAAGCCCATGTCATCCCCATCTGCGGTTACCCTGCTGGTCGCCACCCGCAAGGGCGCCTGGCTCTATCACGGCGACGCCGAACGCAAGACCTGGCGGGTCGATGGCCCGCATTTTCTCGGTCACATCATCAGCCACCTGGTACTCGATCCGCGTGACGGCCGCACGCTGCTGGCGGCAGCCAAGACCGGCCACCTCGGGCCGACCATGTTCCGCTCGACCGACTTCGGCCAGACATGGAGCGAGGCCGCGCGGCCGCCGGCCTTCGCGAAGGTCGATGGCGGCGTGGGCCGCAGTGTCGATCACACCTTCTGGCTCACGCCGGGGCACCCCAGCCAGCCCGGCGTCTGGTACGCCGGCACCAGTCCGCAGGGCCTGTTCCGCTCCGACGATGGCGGCGATACGTGGGCGCCGTGCTCATCGATCAACGACGACCCGCGATATCTGGAGTGGATGGGTACGGCGCAGGACGGTACGCCGGACGGTCCCAAGCTGCACTCGATCATCGTCGACCCGCGCGACCCGATGCATATGTATATGGCGATGTCGGGCGGCGGCGTGCACGAGTCCTTCGACGCCGGTCGCAGCTTCGCGCCGCTGATCGAGGGTCTCGAAGTGGTGGAGGGTTTCGACGTGACGCAGCCGACCTTTCACGACCCGCACTGCATCCGCCTGTGCCCGGCCAACCCGGACCGGCTCTACCAGCAGAACCACTGCGGCATCTACCGGCTCGACCGGCCGGCCACGCGCTGGCGGCGCATCGGCGGTGGCATGCCGGCCGAGGTCGGCGATATCGGTTTCCCGATGGTGGTGCATCCGCGCGATCCGGACACCGCCTGGGTGTTCCCGATGGACGGCACCGCCGTGTGGCCGCGCACCAGCCCGGGCGGGAAGCCGGCGGTATTCGTCACCCGCGATGGTGGTGAGCAATGGCAGCGTCAGGACGCCGGCCTGCCGGCTGAACAGGCCTGGTGGACGGTGAAGCGGCAGGCGATGACGGCAGATGCTCAGCCCTCGGTCGGACTCTACTTCGGCACCACCAGCGGCGAACTGTGGGCGAGCAGCGACGAGGGCGCACACTGGCACTGCATTGCGCGCCACCTGCCCGACATCTACGCCGTCGAGGTGGCGGAGCGGCCGTGCACATGAAGGTGCTGATACCGAGTGCGCTGCGTTCCTACACCGAAAGTGCGCACGCCGAAGCCGACGGCGCCACGCTGGCCGACGTGGTGGCCGCGCTCGACCTGCAGTATCCGGGCATCGCCTTCCGCATGATCGACGAACAGGGGCGGATACGCCGCCACATCCGCTTCTTCGTCGACGGACAGCAGGTGCGCGATCTGGCACAGGCGGCCGATGCCGCCGGTGAACTGGTCATCGTGCAGGCACTCAGCGGCGGCTGAACGCCGGCGTCAAGCGACTCGCCTACACTGCTCCGGAACCCCGGCGGCGACCTCGCGTCGACCGGGGGTGTGCCACTTCGGAGAATCCAGTGTTCCTGCCCAGACTGTGCGCCCTCGCGTTCGCGGCGCTGTTGCCGCTTTCTCCCCCGGCTCGCGCCGAAGACGTGTCGACGCTGTCTTACGACGCACGGCTCGGCGGCTATGCCTATGCCTTCGACGTGAAGTTCTTCCCGCTGTCGTCGCAGGGGCAATCGCTCGAAATGGCCTACATCCATCTTCCGGGCGAAGCCGGCAAGCCGGTGGTCACCTTGCTGCATGGCAAGAACTTCAACGCCGATTACTGGGCGGGCACCGCGCGTCATCTGCAGAAGCTGGGCTACGGCGTGCTCATTCCGGACCAGATCGGTTTTGGCAAGTCGTCCAAACCGGTCCAGTACCAGTATTCCTTTCCGACGCTGGCGCGCCACACCCGCGCGTTGATGGCCTCGCTCGGCATCGAGCGCTCCATCGTCGTCGGCCATTCGATGGGCGGCATGCTGGCCAGCCGTTTCGCGCTGATGTACCCGCAGGCGGTGCAGCGCCTGGTGCTGGTGAATCCGATCGGGCTGGAGAACTATCTGAAGTATGTCGAGCACAAGGACACCGACTTCTTTTACGGCGTCGAACAGAAGCAGACGGCCGACAGCATCGCGAAGTATCAGCGCGACAACTATTACGACGGTCAGTGGAACGCGCGCTACGCGGCGCTCACCCGTTTCATGATCGGCCAGATGCAGGGACCGGACAGGAATCAGGTCGCATGGGTCAATGCCTTGACCTACGACATGATCTTCACCCAGCCTGTTGTGACAGAGTTCGGGGATCTGTCGGTGCCGGTCAGTCTGATCATCGGCACGCGTGACCGTACCGGACCGGGCCGCAACTGGATGCGTCCTGGCGTCGAGTACGAACTGGGGCGCTACGACCGGCTGGGCCGGACGGCGGCGGCGTTGATTCCGGGCGCTGTGCTGTTCGAACTGCCGGGCCTGGGCCATATGCCGCACATCGAGAATTTCGAGGCGTTCAGCAAGTTATTCGACCAGGCGATCGGCGTACAGTGACCGCGAGGTCGATGTCATCAGGAGTCCGCACCATGAACCACACCTCCCGCAGCCCGTACGAGAACGACGCCGAAAACGGGGCCACCACGGCCGGGCCGGTCGAACTGTGGCACCAGACCTTTCACGAACTGCTCGACGGCATCGCCCGTTCGACCGACCCCTTCGGCATGACCGCGCCCATCGTGCACGCGCAGCTGGCGTGGGCAGCGCATCCCAAGGAACTGAGTGACCGGCTGGTCAGCCTGTCGTCCGATCTGTGGCGGCTGCAGCAGCACACGCTGAACCGGCTGTTTGGTCTGCCCGACACTGATCCGATTCCGGTCACCGAGGGCGACGCGCGCTTCGCCGATCCGGCGTGGACCGACCTGCCTACCTTCGACCTGATGAAGGAGTGGTATCTGGCCTTCACCCGGCACACCCAGGACATGCTGTACGACACGCCGGGCATGTCGGAAAAGGACCGCGAGCGTGCGGCGTTCTGGTGGCGCAACTGGCTCAACGCGGTGGCGCCGACCAACTATCTGTTCACCAATCCGGTGGCGCTGCGCAAGGCGATGGAAACGCACGGCGAGAGTCTGGTGCGCGGTTTCCGCAACTTCCTCGACGACCTGAAGGCCGGCGACGTGCGCATGACCGACCCGGATGACTTCAAGGTCGGCGAGAACCTGGCGACCACGCCGGGCGCGGTGGTCATGCGCAACCGTCTGCTCGAACTGATCCATTACGCGCCGACGCAGGCGAAGGTGCACACGCAACCGGTGGTGATCGTGACGCCGTGGATCAACAAGTTCTACGTGCTCGATCTGGCGCCGAAGAAAAGCATGATCCGCTACCTGCTCGACCAGGGGCTGGACGTGTTCATCACCAGCTGGAAGAACCCCGATGCCTCGATGCGTGACGTCACCTTCGACGACTACCTGCTCGAAGGCGTACATGCCGCGGTAGAGACCGCGCGCGCGCTGACCGGCGCGCCGAAGGTGCACGCGGTGGGCTACTGCATCGGCGGTACCGCGCTGGCGATGTACATGGCCTGGGCCAACCGCCGCTTCGCGCCGGACGAGGTTCCGGTCGCCGACTGGACGCTGCTCACCACGCTGATCGACTTCCGCGCGCCGGGCGAGATCGAGGTATTCATCGACGAATCCAGCGTGCGTTCGCTGTGCGACGCGATGGCGCAGAAGGGCTATCTCGACGGCAAGGAAATGGCCGCCTCCTTCCGCCTGCTGCGGTCCAACAGCCTGATCTGGAACTACGTCGTCAATGGCTGGCTGTATGGCGAAACGCCGCCGCCCTTCGACGTGCTGTACTGGAACATGGACGCCACGCGCATGCCGCAGGCCATGCACGGCTGGTATCTGCGCGAGCTTTACCTGCACAACAAGCTGATCAAGCCGGACGCGCTGACCGTGGCCGGCGAGCCGCTCGATCTGCATTGCATCACCCAGCCGCTGTATGCGGTGGCAGCCGAGGACGACCACATCGCGCCGTGGCAGCAGGCCTTCCGCATCCACCGGCATCTGGCGGGCGAAAAGCGCTTCGTGCTGTCCAGTTCGGGCCACATCCTGGGCATCGTCAATCCGGTCGTGACGCCGCCCAAGCGCAGCTTCCGCGCGGCCGAGGTGCATCGCGCCGACCGTGCCGAGGGCTGGCTGGCGCACAACGACGCGCAGCCCGGCAGCTGGTGGGAAGACTGGATGGCCTGGCTCAAGCCGCGTGCCGGCAAGCTGGTGAAGGCACGTCCGGCAGCCACCGCCGATTTTCCGGAACTGGCACCGGCGCCGGGCGGCTACGTGATGGAGCGCTGAGCCGATTGCTGCCGCGCCGGCAGGACTTGTGCAGATGCAGATTGAAATCCATGTCGTCGCCGTGTGATGATGCCGGCCATCCGATCAACAACAATAGCGGACATGGTCATCTCGCCCAGCCTGGCCACGCTCAACGGAGGCTCCATGGATAACGTTCTGCTTTTTGCGGCAGGCGAATTGTTCATCGTGATCGTCATGATGGCGCTGATCGCGCGTCTCAACGGCAAGGATCAGGAAAGCCGTCACCTCTACTTCGGTTCCGTCGTGCTGACCGCGCTGGCGCTGGTATTCATGCTCGCGATGGCGATGTACTACTGGGCCGATGCCGGCAGCGCAGATCGCGCGCAGAAGCTGTTCGAAGCCTGCCAGCAGATCGTTCCTCCACTGCTTACGCTGGTGATCGGCTTCTACTTCGGACAGAAGCGCTGAGCGTGCAGCGTCCGCTCAGCCGGGCGCTGCGACGGCGGACCTGCCGATGAGCGATATCCGCTTCGTCGCGGCGACGCCGGTGCTGGCGTCGCTCGACATCCGGCAGTCCGTCGATTTCTACGTGCAGCGCCTGGGCGCGACGGCGGTGCATGTGGAGCAGGGCGTCTACGGCATCGTGGCGCTGGGCGGGGTTCACATCCATTTCTGGGCCTGCAGCGACCGACGCATCGCCGAAGCGACCGGCTGCCGCATCGCCGTCGAGGGCGTGGATGCACTGTTCGCGCACTGCACGCGGCAGGGCATCGTCCATCCGAATGCACCGCTGCACGACACCGCCTGGGGCACGCGCGAGTTTGCCGTGCTCGATGGCGACGGCAATCTGATCACCTTCCACGAGCGCACCGCGACCTGACGTGGCGATCGCGGCGCGGGCGCCGAATTACTGACTTCCGCCGGTCGCAGCCGGAAGGCTGAGCGTGCCTCTTTCGCTGAAGCGCTGCACGCCGAAAGGACCACCGCCGAGCTTGCCGCTCAGCGTGTAGGGCAGGCGGTCGAGGTCGGCGCTGCTGCTCAGTTCCAACGCCTGACGGAAGGCCGACAGGGCCGACACGGTGACCGGCACGCTCACCACCGCCTCGCCGAAACGCGGCACGCTGCCGCGCACGTCGCTGACACCGGTGGCGAAGGTACGGTCGTTCACATCGAGTTGCAGCGCCAGGCCGTCGTAGTCGATCGGATGGTCGTTCGGGTTCTGCACCCGCAGCTTCAGTGCGAAGCGCAATTCGAATCCCTCGCCCTGCAGCGGTTCCAGCCCGACCAGATTGACGCGCACCGGGTCGCGCGTGCTCAGGCCGGCACAGCCGGACAGCGCGAGCAGGGCACACAGGACGAGGAGCAGACGTGTGGCATTCCGGTACATGGTCACCTCTGTAGTCGTCGGGCCGGGCAGCGGGTGCCGCCCGGCCTTCCTTCATCGGTCGGGACTTACTTGCCCGGTTCGCCGACGAAGATCTCGACGCGCCGGTTCTTGGCTCGGCCGGCTTCGCTGCCGTTGTCGGCCAGCGGTTCGTGCGAGCCGCGGCCGTCGATCACGATACGCGACGACGCTACGCCGCGGTCGGCCAGATAGTTGCGTGCGCTGGCGGCGCGATTGACCGACAGCGGATCGTTCACCGCGTCACTGCCGGTGCTGTCGGTGTGACCGATGATGCGCACCGTGGTGGTCGGATTCGCGTTCAGCGTCTGCGCGAAGCGGTCGAGCACCGGCCGGAAGTTCGGTTTGATGTCGGCGCGGCCGACGTCGAATGAAATGTCGCTCGGGATTTCGAGCTTCAGCTGGTTGTCGGCGGTCTGCACCACGTCGACGCCGGTGCCGGCGGTGGCCTGTTCCATCGCCCGCTTCTGTTCTTCCATCTTCTGCGACCAGATATAGGTGCCGATGCCGCCGACCGCGGCGCCGATCAGCGCGCCGCTGCGCGTAGCGCCGCCGCTGCCGCCGACCGCGCTGCCCAGTGCCGCGCCCGCTGCGGCACCCACGCCGGTGCCTATCGTGGTTCGCTTCTGCGTTTCGGTCATGTTGGCGCAGCCGGTGGCGACGAGGGCGCCGGCGGTCAGCAGGATGAGTGTCTTTTTCATGATGTGTGCTCTCCGGTATGCGGGCCGCGTCCGATGCGGCGCCGAGTTGTTCGTGCGCGCTGCGCGGCGCATTGCTGACGCCTTATGTCGCAGCGGCACCTTTGAAGTCTCGGCGATTCCCCGATGTACTCCTGTCAGACAACGCGTACGCCCGATGTACGCACGCGCCGACGTCGGGTCGCGCTTCAGCGTCCTTCGTCGAAATGCGGTCCTGCGCCTTCGCCGGCCAGTGTGTCCTGCGCGTTGCGCAGCGGGCAGGCCTTCAGCGACAGGCAACCGCAGCCGATGCAGCCGTCGAGCCGGTCGCGCAACTGCGTGAGCGTGCGGATGCGTGCGTCCAGCTCCTGCTGCCAGCGCGCCGACAGGCGGCGCCAGTCGGCAACGGTGGGCGTGCGCCGGTTCGGCAATGCCTGCAGTGCTTCAGCAATCGCG
The DNA here is from genome assembly GCF_000385375.1 of Methyloversatilis discipulorum. Lineage (NCBI taxonomy): Bacteria > Pseudomonadati > Pseudomonadota > Betaproteobacteria > Nitrosomonadales > Sterolibacteriaceae > Methyloversatilis > Methyloversatilis discipulorum. The sequence continues at coordinate 3,086,253 of NZ_ARVV01000001.1, read as the reverse complement.
GCCAGCGGAATGCCCATGCGCTGCGCCACCTTGATCACCGCGACGCGGCGCAGCACCGAACGCGGATAGCGCCGCTGGTTGCCGGCGTTGCGCGTGCTGTGTATCAGCCCGCGGCTTTCATAGAAGTGCAGTGCCGATACGGCGACGCCGCTGCGTGCGGCGACTTCACCGACCGACAGGCTGACCGTAACGGACTTGTTGCCTTTGGCGAGTTCTGACATTCGATCTCCGGGGGTTGACCTCAACCTTGCTTGAGGTCTGATGCTACGCGTCCTTCCATCGAATGGAGCACACCATGTCCTTGCCTTCCACCGCCGCCCCGAACGGCCGACGCACCCGCTTCATCCAGCCGCAAGGCCTTTACGACGCGACGGCCAATGGCTACTCGCACCTGGTGATCGCCGAAGCACCGGCGCGCCATATATATATTGCAGGGCAGGGCGGCGAGAACGCGCGCGGCGAACTGTCGCCCGACTTCGCGCAGCAGGTTGCGCAGGCACTGCACAACCTCGCCACCGCGCTGGAGGCGGCGCAGGCGAAGCCTTCGGACGTGGTCAAGCTCACGGTGCTGGTGGTCGATCACACGCAGGAGCGGCTGGGCGTGTTCGTGCAGGCACTGCGTGCGATGTGGGGCGCGGCGCCTCCGCCCGCCTGCACGCTGATGCCGGTGCCGCGGCTGGCGCTCGACGGCATGCTGTTCGAGATCGATGCGACGGCGGTCATCCACGGCTGAGCTGCCCATCGACCTGCACCGCCGCGCGGCGGACGACTACACCTTCCGGATCCAGGATTCCATGCATCGATCGAGCGCTTCTTCGCAGTCCGCAGCACGCGACACCTTGTCGACGCCGGTACTGCTGCTGATGGCCGTGGCCGCGGGCCTGTGTGCCGGCGGCAACTACTTCAACCAGCCTTTGCTGCCGGCCATCGCGCGCGACCTGCACGCGAACGAGGCATCGGTGGCATTCACCGTGACCATCGCACAGGTCGCCTACGCCTGCGGACTGCTGCTGCTCGTGCCGCTGGGCGACATGCTCGAGCGGCGGGCACTGGCGGTGGGACTCATGCTGCTGGCTGCACTGGGCCAGTTCATCAGCGGCTTCGCCGATTCGCTTTCGCTGCTGTCGACGGGCATCGCGGTGGCCGGCCTGTTCTCGGTGGCGGCGCAGATACTGGTGCCGATGGCGGCGACGCTGGCCGAACCGCAGCGCAGGGGGCAGGCGGTCGGTGTCGTCATGAGCGGTCTGCTGACCGGCATCCTCGCGGCGCGCAGCGTGGCCGGATTGCTCGCGCCGCTCGGCGGCTGGTCGACCGTGTACCGGGTCGCCGGCTTCGCCATGCTCGTCGTTGCCTTGCTGCTGTGGAGGGTGCTGCCGCAATCGCGCAATCCGTCGCCGCGGCCTTACCTGCAGACGCTGGCATCGCTCGGCACACTGTTCCGCAGCCTGCCGCGTCTGCGCAGTCGTGCGTTGCTCGGGGCGCTGTCCTTCGCCTCGGTCAGCGTGCTGTTCTCGACGATGGCGCTGTTGCTGGCCGGACCGGGGCACGGCATGGACGAGGTTTCCATCGGCCTGGTCGGACTGGCTGGGGCGGCCGGCGCGCTGATGGCCAACGTCGTCGGCCGCGCAGCGGATCGTGGTGGCGCAATGCGTGCAAGCGCGATCGCGGTGCTGCTGCTGATCGCGAGCTGGGTGGCACTGCTGTGGGGTGCGGACAGCCTGGCTTGCTTCCTCGGCGGTTTCGTCGTGATCGACATGGCGCTGCAGGGCGTGCACATCAGCAACCAGCACATCGTGTTCCGGCTCGCACCGGAGGCACGGGCGCGACTCAACGCGGTGTACATGACCTGCTATTTCGCCGGTGCCGCAAGCGGCTCGGCCCTCGGCTCATTCGCCTGGCAACACGGCGGCTGGCCGGCCACCTGCGCGGTCGGTGGCGGGCTCGGCCTGCTCACTGCCGTCGCGCTCGCGCACGACAGGCGCCTCGCGCGGCGAGGCTGACCGGCCGCCGCTTTGTTTGATGTACTGTATATGGATACAGCTATCGAAAGTGTTCCGCCGTGTCCGAATCCAGCACCGTCAGTCGCCCCGATTACCTCTCCTCCCTGAACGACGCGCAACGCGAAGCCGCCACCTTCGGCGTTGCGCCCGACGCTCTTGCCGGACCGCTGCTGGTGATCGCCGGCGCCGGCACAGGCAAGACGAATACGCTGGCGCATCGCGTTGCCCATCTGCTGGTCAATGGCGCGCAGCCGGAGTCCGTCATGCTGCTCACCTTCTCGCGACGCGCGGCCGACGAAATGACGCGCCGGGTGCAGCGCATCGTCGCGCAGGTGTCGCCGCGTTTCGCCACGCTGGCCAGTGCCGGCTTCCCGTGGTCGGGCACCTTTCACGGTGTCGGTGCGCGGCTGCTGCGCGAGTACGCCGGACGCATCGGGCTCGATCCGGCGTTCACCATCCACGATCGCGAAGACTCTGCCGATCTGATGAATCTGGTGCGGCACGACATCGGCCTATCCAGCAAGGCCAAGCGCTTTCCGTTGAAGGGTACCTGCCTGGCGATCTATTCGGCGGCGGTGAACACGCAGTCGCCGCTGGCCGATGTGCTGCAGTCGTCCTTCCCCTGGTGTGCCGAGTGGGAGGCCGATCTGAAAACGCTGTTCCGCGCCTATGTCGAGGCCAAGCAGGCGCAGCAGGTGCTCGACTACGACGACCTGCTGCTGTACTGGGCGCAGATGGCGGCCGAGCCGGTCATCGCGCGCGAACTCGGCGCGCGCTTCGCGCATGTGCTGGTCGACGAGTACCAGGACACCAACCGCCTGCAGTCGAGCATCCTGCTGTCGATCAAACCCGACGGCCGCGGCCTGACCGTGGTCGGTGACGACGCGCAGTCCATCTACAGTTTCCGTGGTGCCACGGTACGCAACATCCTCGACTTCCCGCACCAGTTCGATCCGCCGGCGCGGCGCATCACGCTGGAGCAGAACTACCGCTCAACACCGCCGCTGCTCGACGCGGCAAATGCGGTGATCGGCGAAGCCGACGAGCGTTTCGTCAAGCAGTTGTGGAGTGCGCGCAGCGGCACGCAGAAGCCGCTGCTGGTATCGGTGCGCGACGACGCTGCTCAGGCGGAGTTCGTCGTCACGCAGATACTCGCGCGGCGCGAAGGCGGCATGAAGCTGAAGTCGCAGGCGGTGCTGTTCCGCACCTCCAGCCACAGCATGCGGCTGGAGATCGAACTGACACGGCGGAACATTCCCTTCGTGAAGTTCGGCGGCCTGAAGTTTCTCGAAGCGGCGCACGTGAAGGATCTGCTGTCGGTGCTGCGCTGGGCGCAGAACCTGCGCGACCGCGTTGCCGGATTCCGCGCGATCCAGTTGCTGGCCGGCATCGGTCCGAAGACTGCGGCACGCATCCTCGACAACATCCAGGCTGCGCCGCCGGGTGCCGCGCTGCTTGCCGAACAGCCGGTGCCCGAGGGCGTGCGCGCCTGCTGGTCCGAGTTCAGTGCGCTGGTCGAAGCGGCCGGTGCCGAGCGCGCCGAATGGCCGGCCAGTGCCGAACAGGTGGCGCGCTGGTACGAAGCGCAGATGGATCGTCTGTACGAGGATGCCGTCGTGCGCGCTGCGGACATCCAGCAACTCGCACGGCTGGCGTCGACCTATCCGAGTCGCGAGCGCTTCCTTACCGAGCTCACGCTGGACCCTCCCGAAGTGACCAGCGACGAGCCGGGCGCGCCGCTGCTCGACGAGGACTACCTCATCCTGTCGACCATCCACTCCGCCAAGGGGCGCGAGTGGAACGCGGTGTCGGTGCTCAACGCGGTCGACGGCGGCATTCCGTCGGAAATGTCGACCGGCAGCCAGGCCGAGATCGAGGAGGAAAGACGCCTGCTCTACGTTGCGATGACGCGTGCGAAGGAGCAGCTCGAGCTGGTGGTGCCGCAGCGCTTTTACATCACCGGTCAGGCGTCGACCGGTGATCGTCACGTCTACGCAGGGCGCACCCGCTTCGTTCCGAATCGACTGCTCCCGCTGTTCGAACAGACGAGCTGGCCACGCGTCGATATGGACGGCGTGCCGGCGATGACGGTGGCGGAAGCGCGGGTCGATATCGCCGCGAAGATGCGTGCGATGTGGCAGTGACGGATCGAAGTTTTTCGGCGGTTCGCAGTGTCGCGCACGGCACACTGCATCTAGTAGCGGGCCCGGGATCGGACACTACGGGTGCCGTTGACGCGTAAGAAGGTGTTTGCGCGGCGCAACACTCCGACCTCGAGCCAGCTGACGATGTGGACGTCTTTTCGTGCAGGTGTCATTGTTCAGAAAGTGGCGTCGTACAACGGTTTCAGCGCGCTCGGTGTTGTTTCGTTGCTGAATAAAATATTCCAAAACAATAAGTTGCGCGGCGCTGAGGCTGAAAATATTTCTGGACTTTTGTGTTGTTTGTTGCTTTAACGGCTCATGGTTGTGCAATACTTTCGGCCCATGAATCAGTCCGTTGCGACGTCATCTTCAAGCCTCACCTCTGCTGCCGATTTCGTCGGCGCGTCGGAAGTCCTTTCCCCCGAAAAATCGTCTTCGTTTCTCATGCGTCGCGACACGCTGCGCGCATGGAATCCACTCGACCTCGCGAGTCGCCGTCGGCGCTCTGCGGGTCAGTGCATCCATCATTCCGGAGTGGTCGGCACATTGATGGCCGGTACGACCTCTCCCTGTTTCGAATGCTCGCGTGTGCTGTCGGCGGTCAGGCCAGCCGACAGCGACGGATGTCACGGTATGGGGCGAGCGAGCCTTCATTAGTCCTGTTGAATGTCGTAAGCGTCCATCGATGGCTTGCGAGTGTGAATCCGGCATCCGGGCGGCATGCGTCGCCCGTGTGTCGTTCGGGTCGTTGACCCGGAGGTGTGCGTGGGAGCAGGTCGCCCGCGCATGTCGTGCGGTGTTCCTGACCGGGCGCACATCGGTGCGTCGTCTCGAACAGACCTTCCGCCACCGGAGGGGCTGAGGTGCTGTCCAATCCTGTTATCCGAGAGGAGAGAAGTCATGGCTGAAGCTGAAGCTAAGAAGGGGGCGAAGAAGGCGAGTGCCCCGGCGAAACCTGCTGCGAAGAAAGCCGCACCGGCCAAGGCCGCTGCCAAGCCCGTAGCGAAGAAGGCTGCACCGGCGAAGGCTGCTGCAAAGCCGGCGGCGAAGAAGGCTGCACCGGCGAAGGCCGCTGCAAAGCCGGCAGCGAAGAAGGCTGCACCGGCGAAGGCCGCTGCAAAGCCGGCAGCGAAGAAGGCTGCACCGGCCAAGGCTGCTGCAAAGCCGGCCGCGAAGAAGGCTGCACCGGCGAAGGCTGCTGCAAAGCCGGCAGCGAAGAAGGCTGCACCGGCGAAGGCCGCTGCGAAGCCGGCTGCCAAGCCTGCCGCAAAGCCGGCTGCCAAGCCTGCTGCGAAGAAGGTGGCGGCACCTGCAGTGACCAAGGCGGTTACCAAGGCACCGGAAACCGCGCCGGCCGCTGCCGCAAAGTCGGAAGCGCCCGCTGCTCCGGCGCCGGCAACGCCGTCGACGGCTGCCACGCCGGGTATCAAGTCGTCGCTGAATCCGGCTGCTGCATGGCCCTTCCCGACGGGTTCGCGTCCGTCCTGATCGCGCGTCCTGCGTCATCGAAAGCGGCATGGAGATCGTTGTCTCCATGCCGCTTTTTTCTTTGACGAGGAGCCCATCCTGATCCGGTGTTACGAAGCTTTACTTGACCTGTCCCTTGTAAATCAGGAAGATGCGCGCGTCGTTGCTTGATCGCTCCCTCCGGCACACGTAACAGATACGTCGCCACCAGCAGTTTCAGTTTGACCCGGGCCTTAGCCCTGTCCGTCCGGGTTTCCAGAATGTTCCGACCGCCACTGCGGTCCGCGAACGCCGCGATTCAAGCTTTTCCGTACGCTTCGCCACGCTGCGAGGCACGGCAACAGCCCGTTAGCACGGGCTCCTCAGGCGTGCTGCGTCCATCGCTTCTGCGATGTCCGTCGGAACGCGCGAAAGGAGTGCTGCATGAACAAGGTTTTCTCCGTCCTCAAGGGCACCGCAGCAGTAGTGCTGCACTTTGCGCACGGTGGTCTGCTCGCCGTCGGTCTCATGGTCAGTGTGTTCGTCGTACTGCGTGTGGCCGAAGCGGGTCTGACGCCGCGCATGCTGCCCTCACTGCCCGAGTTCTCGTTGCTCGGCAGCGCGCAACAGGTTTCGGCAGACACCGATCTGCAGATGCCCGATCTGCCGGCCACCGGCTCGGGTGTCGAACTGACCGCGCAGCAGAAGACGGTCGCCGACCATGTGTCGCGTCGTCACCGTGTAGCGCGTGCCGCGGTCGAGCAGTACGTGACCGACGTCTATGCCGCCGCATCCCGCTACAAGCTCGATCCGCTGTTGCTGATCGCGCTGATTTCGGTCGAGTCCGCCTTCAACCCGACGGCGGAGAGCGCCTGGGGTGCGCAGGGGCTGACCCAGGTCATCCCGAAATATCATCCGGAAAAGCTGGCGCTGTTCGGACCCGATGCGTCGCTGCTCGACCCGACAACCAGCATCTTCGTCGGTGCACAGGTGCTGCGTGAATACATTCGCCTGTCCGGCTCGGTCGAGGGCGGTCTGCAGCGCTATGTCGGATCGATCGAGGATCCCGATCAGGTCTATTCGAACAAGGTGCTGGCGGAATACCGACGTCTTTCCGCGACTTTCGGTCCGCGTCTGCAGACGGCGGAAGTGGCGCTCTGACGCCTATCCTGGTCGGCCGCACGGCCGGCTGGCGCGATACAACGGTTATCCACAGCCCGCTGGGCGCGCCGAACGGCTAAAATCTCTGGTTTTCGCACTGCACCATGTTTCGCCCATCAGGCGCGGCATCGGGTGCAGGGCGATGCAACTCGACCGGAGGAGTCGCCGTTCACCATGGATGAGCACTTTCGCAACGCTGCACTCGAATACCACCGCAAGCCCACCCCGGGCAAGATTTCCGTCGTCCCCACCAAGGCGCTGACCAACCAGCAGGACCTGTCGCTGGCCTACTCGCCGGGTGTCGCCGCCGCCTGCGAGGAGATCGTTGCCGATCCGCTGCAGGTCAGCCAGATGACCGCCCGCGGCAACCTGATCGGTGTCGTCACCAACGGCACCGCGGTGCTCGGCCTTGGTCCGATCGGCCCGTTGGCCGCCAAGCCGGTGATGGAAGGCAAGGGCGTGCTGTTCAAGAAGTTCGCCAACATCGACGTGTTCGACATCGAACTGGACGAGCGCGACCCTGACAAGCTGGTCGACATCATCGCGGCGATGGAACCGACTTTCGGTGGCATCAACCTCGAGGACATCAAGGCACCGGAGTGCTTCTACATCGAGCGCAAGCTGCGCGAGCGGATGAAGATCCCGGTCTTCCACGACGACCAGCACGGCACCGCAATCGTTGTCGGTGCCGCCGTGCTCAATGGTCTGAAAGCGGTCGGCAAGGACATCAAGGAGGTCAAGCTGGTCACTTCGGGCGCCGGTGCAGCCGCGCTGGCCTGCCTCGACCTGCTGGTGCTGCTCGGCATGCCGATCGAGAACATCTGGGTGACCGACATCAAGGGCGTTGTGTACGAAGGTCGCATCGAGGACATGGAGCCGCTGAAGGCGCGCTACGCGAAGGTGACTGACGCGCGCACGCTGGGCGAGGTGATCCACGACGCCGACGTGTTCCTCGGCCTGTCGGCGGGCGGCGTGCTGAAGGCCGACATGGTCAAGCGCATGGCGCCGAAGCCGCTCATCCTGGCGCTGGCCAATCCGAATCCGGAAATCATGCCGGACGAGGTGAAGGCGGTACGCGACGACGCCGTGATCGCGACCGGTCGTTCGGACTATCCGAACCAGGTCAACAACGTGCTGTGCTTCCCCTTCATCTTCCGCGGTGCGCTCGATGTCGGCGCGACCACGATCACCGAAGAGATGAAGCTGGCCGCGGTGCGTGCCATTGCCGACCTGGCCCAGGTCGAGCAGAGCGAAATCGTGCGTGCCGCCTACGGCGAGCAGCCGATGTCCTTCGGTCCGGAATACCTGATTCCCAAGCCTTTCGATCCGCGCCTCATCGTCAAGATCGCACCGGCGGTGGCGCAGGCCGCGATGGATTCGGGCGTGGCGACGCGTCCGATCGAGGACTTCGAAGCCTATCGCCAGCAGCTGAACAACCTGGTGTGGATTTCCGGCCTGGTGATGAAGCCGGTGTTCGCCGAAGCGAAGCGCAACCCGAAGCGCATCATCTACGCCGAGGGCGAGGACGAACGCGTGCTCAGCGCGGTGCGCAACGTGGTCGACGAGGGCATGGCCCGACCCATCCTGATCGGCCGACGCGACGTCGTGCTGGGTCGCATCCAGAAGCTGGGCCTGCGCCTGCGTCCGGAGATCGACTTCGAACTGGTGACGCCGGAAAACGACCCGCGCTACAAGGAGCTGTGGACCACCTACCACGCACTGACCGAGCGCAAGGGCATTTCGGTCGATTACGCGAAGATGGAAGCGCGTCGTCGCACCACGCTGATAGGTGCGCTGATGGTGCGCCTCGGGTACGCCGATGGTCTGATCTGCGGCACCTTCGGCAACTTCGCGCGCCACCTGCATTTCGTGCGCAACGTGCTCGGCCTGAAGGAAGGGCTGCGCAACTTCTACGCGATGAATCTGCTGAACCTGCCGGGCCGTACGCTGATGCTGTGCGACACCTACGTCAATTACGACCCGACGGCGGAACAGGTGGTCGAGATGACCGTGCTGGCAGCGGAAGAGGCGCGCCGTTTTGGCATCGAACCGAGGATCGCGCTGCTGTCGCATTCGAACTTCGGCTCCGACAATACGGTGACGTCGGACAAGATGCGTCGCGCCCTCGAAATCCTGCACGCCGATTACCCCGAACTGGAGGTCGAAGGCGAAATGCACGGTGACGCGGCGCTGGACATCGACATCCGCACGCGCATCTTCCCCAACTCCAGATTGCGGGACGAGGCGAATCTGCTTATCTTCCCGACGCTGGATGCAGCCAACATTTCCTACAATCTGCTGAAGACCGCCGCAGGCGAGGGCATGACCATCGGCCCCATCCTGCTCGGCGCAAAGCAGCCGGTGCACATCCTGACGCCGACGGCGACGGTGAGGCGCATCGTGAACATGACTGCACTGACCGTGGTGGAGGCAAGTCAGATTCGCTGACCCACGGCCCGTGCCCGAAAGGGGGAGGGCGTGGAGCAGCATGGAAGGACGGCGCTGGTGTTGTCCGGGGGCGGCGCTCGAGCCGCCTACCAGGTCGGCGTGCTGTCGGCGGTGCGCGAGCTGCTGCCCGACAAGCGGGTCAATCCGTTTCCCATCCTGTGCGGCACCTCGGCCGGCGCGATCAACGCCGCCGCGCTGGGTGTCTACAGCGAGGACTTCGGCGACGCCGTCGACAACCTGCTGTACATCTGGCGCAATTTCGAAGCCGGTCAGGTCTATCGCGCCGACCCCTGGGGCATAGGCAAGACCGGCGCGCGCTGGCTGATGGCGCTGATGTTCGGCTGGGCGGTGGACCGCTATCCGAAATCGCTGCTCGACAACACGCCGCTGCGCGAACTGCTGGCTGCCCGGCTCGACTTCTCGCGTGTTGACCGGGCCATCCAGCGCGGTGCGCTGTACGCGCTGTCGATCACCGCCTCCGGCTATACCTCGGGCGACAGCGTCGCCTTCTTCGAGGGCGGCGACGGCATCGAGCCGTGGAAGCGCATGCAGCGCGCCGCCTCGCGCACGCCGCTCAAGGTCGAGCACCTGCTGGCCAGCAGTGCGTTGCCTTTCATCTTTCCGGCGGTACACATCAACCGCGAGTATTTCGGCGACGGCTCGATGCGCCAGCTGGCGCCGGTCAGTCCGGCGGTGCATCTGGGCGCCGAACGCATCTTCATCGTCGGCGTGGGGCGCATGAGCGAGAAGGACCCGCGCCGTCGCGGCCACGGCTACCCGTCGCTGGCGCAGGTCGCCGGCCACGCGCTGGCCAGCATCTTTCTCGATCAGCTGATGATAGACATCGAGCAGTTGCAGCGCGTCAACGACATCCTTGGCCGCATTCCGCCACACGTGATGGAGCAGATGGGCGTGCCCTTGCGGCCGATCGAAACGCTGGTGATCGCGCCATCGGAGCGGCTCGACGACATCGCCGCCCGCCACGTCGATGCGCTGCCGATAGGCGTGCGTACCCTGCTCGGCGGCATCGGCGGCACCCGGCGCGCCGGCGGCGGTCTGGCCAGCTATCTGCTGTTCGAAAAGCCCTTCACCCGGGCACTGATAGACCTCGGTTACCGTGACACGATGGCGCGCGCGGACGACGTGGTGAGCTTTCTTGGCCTGAAGTTTGCTGCGGAAATGCCGTCAAGTACTACTTCACGATCGTGAATTCGCCCTAAGAATACTTTCCAGGCTCTTATTTTCGTTTGAGAATTTGACATCGGGGGGTAAACTTCGGCCTCAATCGAACCGCCAGCAGGGGTCACACGCATGTTCCTGAAGTACCTGATGGTCAGCTGCACCGCGATGGCGCTGAGTTTCGTCGTCGCACCCACCGTCGAAGCCGCCTCCGGCAAGACGACCACCCAGGCCAAGGCCGGCAAGAAATCGGTCAAGGTCGCCAAATCCTCCAAGTCTGCGCGCATCAAGCAGGCGAGCATCAAGAAAACCTCCCGCAAGTCCGTCGCGGCAGTGCCGCGCGAGGCCGCCATGCCCGACATGGACGCACTCGGTCTGCCGAATGTGAAGTCGACCGCCGTGCTGGTGCAGGACCAGTACACGGGCGAAGTGCTGTTCGAGCGCAATTCGTCGGCCATCGTGCCGATCGCCTCGATCACCAAGCTGATGACCGCGATGGTGGCGCTGGACGCCAAGCCGGCGCTGGACGAGGTGCTTGAGGTGAGCGAGGAGGACATCGACCAGCTCAAGGGCACCCGTTCGCGTCTGGCGATCGGAACCCGGCTGACGCGCGAGGAAATGCTGCATCTGGCGCTGATGTCGTCGGAAAACCGCGCCTCGTCGGCGCTGTCGCGCTACTACCCGGGCGGCCACGCGGCCTTCATCGCAGCGATGAACCGCAAGGCGCACGACCTCGGTCTGGCCGACACGCAATTTTTCGACAGCACCGGTCTGAATCCGCGCAATGTGTCGTCGGCGCGCGATCTGGCGAAGATGGTGGCGGCGTCGGCCAGCTATCCGCTGATCCGCGAGTTCTCGACCACGCGCGACGGCTATTTCGCCGTCAATGGCCGCATGGTGCATTTCAACAACACCAACGCGCTGGTATCGAACCCCGAGTGGGAAATCGGTTTGCAGAAGACCGGCTTCACCAACGAGGCGGGCAAGTGCCTGGTGATGCAGGCGTGGATGAACCAGAAGCCGGTGGTGATCGTGCTGCTCGATTCCTGGGGCAGGCTGACCCGCATCGGCGACGCCAACCGCATCCGCCGCTGGGTCGAGCAGGTGGCCCAGCAGGGCGCCCGTCAGGGCTGAGCTCATGGTCGCTCCGGGCAGTCGCGGCGAGGTCGCTCTCTTCGTCACCTGCCTGGTCGACCTGATGCGGCCGTCCATCGCCTTCTCGGCACTTAAGCTGATCGAGGCGGCCGGTTACGTCGCCGTCGTGCCGGAGGCGCAGACCTGTTGCGGCCAGCCCGGCTACAACTCGGGCGACACCGCGGCGGCGCGCGCGCTGGCGCGCAAATTCATCGCCGAGTTCGAACGCTTCCCCTATATTGTCGCGCCGTCCGGCTCCTGTGCCGGCACGGTGCGCACGCACTATCCCGATATGTTCGGCGACGAGCCCGCGTGGCGGGCACGTGCAGAGGCGCTGGCGGCGAAAACCTTCGAACTGACGCAATTCCTGGTCGATGTCGCTGGCGTGACCGAGGTGCCGGGCGATTTCAACGGTTCGGTCACCTATCACGACAGCTGTTCCGGCCTGCGCGAACTGGGTGTGAAGCAGCAGCCGCGCGCGCTGCTCGACCGCATGCCGGGCGTCAAGCGGATCGAAATGCGCGAATGCGAGGAGTGCTGCGGCTTCGGCGGCCTGTTCGCGGTCAAGTATCCGGACATTTCCGGCACCATCGTGCAGCGCAAGTGCGAAGCGATACGTGGCACTGGCGCCTACGCAGTGGCGCTCGGCGACCTCGGCTGCATGATGAATATCGAAGGCCGGCTGCGCCGCAACGGCGACGAACTGACGCAGGTGATCCACATCGCCGAACTGCTCGCCGGCGACGCCGGGGGCCGGGACTGACATGGAAATCCGCTCGATGCACTTCGTGTCGCGGGTGCGCCAGCGGCTCGACGACCCGGAACTGCAACGCAACCTGAAGCGCACGCGCGGCCGCAATGCCGCATCGCGTGCCGCGGCCGTGGCCGCCTTCCCCGATTTCGACGCGGTGCGCGCACGCGCCACTGAAATCCGCGCCTCGGTGCTGCGCGATCTCGACGTCTGGCTGGAGCGTTTCGAGCAGAAGGCCATCGAGCGCGGCGCCACCGTGCTGTGGGCGCGCGACGGCGACCACGCCTGCGAACTGATCATCGACATCGCGCGTCGTCACGGCGTGCGCACGGTGGTGAAATCCAAGTCCATGGTGTCGGAGGAGGCCGGGCTGAACGCCGCGCTGGAGGCCGCCGGCATCCGCCCGGTCGAAACCGACCTCGGCGAGTACATCCTGCAGATCAACGACAACGAGCCCCCGTCGCACATCATCATGCCGGTGATTCACAAGTCGAAGGAGCAGGTGTCCGAACTGTTCGCGCGCGTGCATGGCACGGCGCCCAAGACCGATATCGAGGAACTGACGCACGAGGCGCGGGCGGTGCTGCGGCCGGAATTCCTCGGCGCCGACATGGGCCTGTCCGGCGGCAACTTTCTCGTCGCCGAAACCGGCTCGGTCGCCATCGTCACCAACGAGGGCAACGGCCGGCTGTGCACCACGCTGCCGCGCGTGCATGTCGCGCTGACCGGCATCGAGAAGGTGATTCCGACGCTGGAGGATCTGGCCACGCTGCTGCGCATCCTGCCGCGTTCGGCCACCGGTCAGGCCATCACCAATTACGTGTCGATGCTGACCGGCCCGAAGCAGGCCGGCGATGCGGATGGCCCGGAGCACATGTATTTCGTGCTGGTCGATGGCGGTCGCGCCGATCTGCTGGGCAGCGAATTCGAAGCCATGCTGCGCTGCATACGCTGCGGCGCCTGCATGAACCACTGCCCCGTGTACCAGACGATAGGCGGTCACTCCTACGGCTGGGTCTATCCGGGCCCGATGGGGTCGGTACTGACCCCGCTCTATCAGGGGTTGGACAAGGCGATGGACCTGCCGCAGGCGGCGACGCTGTGCAATCAGTGCGGCGTCGTCTGCCCGGTGTCGATTCCGCTGCCCGAACTGATGCGCACGCTGCGTGAGAAGCAGGTCGAGCGCGGCCTGAGGCCCTGGTCGGAGCGCATCGCCACCAGGCTGTGGGCCTGGGTCGCGGCACGCCCGAAGCTGTATGCGCTGGGCACCCGCGTCGCCGTGCGCTATCTGCGCTGGCTGGCCGACGGGCGCGACCGCATTCAGGTCATGGGTGTCGCGCCAGGCTGGACCGCCCAGCGCGATTTTCCGGCGCCAGCGGCGAAGACCTTCCGCGAGCTCTATGCTGAGCGCCAGCGCGGAGGCGGGAAATGAGCGTGCGTGACGACATCCTCGGTCGCCTGCGTCGCCAGCTGGGCCGCACCGACAGCACAAGCGCCGCCGCACGCGCGCGCGTCGAGGCGACGATAGCGCAGCCACAAACCGGGCCGCGCGCTGCCGCCGACGGCTTGCTCGACCGTTTCATCGAACGCGCGCTGGCAATGATTTCAACCGTCGACCGCTGCGCCACCGAAGCGGAAGTGCCTGCGCACTGTGCCGACTGGCTGCGCGGGCAGGGGCTGCCGACGACGCTGGTCGTCGCCCCGGCGCTCGCCACGCTGGACTGGGCCGGCGCCGGTCTGGATGCACGCATCGGGGCGGCGACCGGCGACGATCTGGTCGGCGTCACCGGCTGCTTCCGCGCCATCGCCGAAACCGGCACGCTGATGCTCTGTTCCGGGTCGCAGTCGCCGGCCGTCAACAGCCTGCTGCCGGAGACGCATATCGCGGTGGTTCCGCGCCAGCACATCGTCGCCGACATGGAAGCCGCCTGGGCCGATGCCCGGCGCGAACTCGCACCTTGGCCACGGGCGGTCAATTTCGTTTCAGGACCGTCGCGCACGGCCGATATCGAACAGACCATCGTGCTTGGCGCCCATGGCCCCTACCGCGTGCATCTGCTGATCGTCGGCTGAGCACGACAGTCCCGGAGGCTGTCGGCCGAAGCGGTTTGCACGGATAATCCGCGCCAAGCGAGGCTTGGCCCGCCAAGAAATCACCGAACAAGAACCGCCTGTCCAGCCGCATATGTCCGCACAGCCAAAAGGCCGTTACGTCCGCCGCCATCTCGTCCTCTGCCTGTTTCCGCTCGCGTCGGCGATGCACGACGCGCAGGCGCAGGACGAGCCGGAATCGCCCTTCCTCGACGACGACCTGCCGGTCGTGCTGTCGATGACCCGCATGCCGCAGCGCATCGACGACGCGCCGGGCGCGGTCACGCTGTTCACCCGCGAGGACATCGAGCGCCTCGGCTACCGTCGCCTGCCGCAACTGCTGCGCCTGGTGCCCGGCATGAACGTGATGAGCGACACCGGGCATTCGCCGGCGCTGTTCTATCACGGCCTCGGCACGCTGAACCCGAACCGGATGCAGGTGCTGATCGACGGCCGCTCGGTCTATTCGCCCTATCTGTACGGCTATGTGGACTGGGACGCGCTGCCGCTGACGATGGACGAGATCGAGCGCATCGAGGTGGTGCGCGGTTCGAACGCGGCCACCTATGGATCGAACGCGGTGGCGGGCGTGGTCAATATCGTCACCCGATCCAGCATCGACGGCCCGGCGGCCAGCGTGGCGCTGACCGGCGGCAGCCGCAACGTGTCCGACCTGTCGGCGCGTATGCGCCGCAGTTTCGGCCCGCTCAGCGTCGCCATCAATGCGCGCACCATGGGCGACGAGGGTTTTGAACACCGCAACGACGATGCGCGGCTGAACGCCTCGACGCTACGGGCCGACCTGGCGCTGAACGGTTCCGACGAGATCAGCCTGATGGCCGGACAGAGCAGCGGCTACCGTGGCGTCGGCTACCCCTTCGGCGTCAGTGGCAACACAGACAACGCCAACGGCTTCCGCGATGTGCATACCGACAACTGGTTCGCCCATCTGCGCTTCCGCCGCATCGTGGCGACCGATCACGAGTGGTCGGTCGGCTACTACCACAACGAGGACAAGGGGCGCGAAGAGTGGTTCGGCGTACTTGGCCCGCTGCGCCTGCCGATCGATTACAACCGTACCGCGACCCGCCAGAACCTTGATTTCCAGTACCAGTTCGTGCCGGTGAGCGACTGGCGGCTGGCGCTGGGGGCTGAATTCCGTCGCGACGAACTGCGCTCGGACCGCATGTTCTTCGTCACCGGCCGCGAGTCCCAGGGTCTGTTCCGCGTGTCCGCCAATGCCGAATGGCGGCCGAACGAGTACTGGACCTTCAACTTCGGCAACATGATCGAGCGCTTCCAGAACCAGAGCCCGCAGGCGTCGCCGCGCGTTTTCGCCACGCTGCACGTGACGCCGCAGCACGCGATCAAGGCCGGGGTGAGCCGAGCCTTCCGCCAGCCGGCACTGATCGAGGCACGCGGCGATTCGCGCTTCATCTATCCGCAACTCATTCCCCTCCTGCCGCCGCAGTTTGCCGGCCGCGTGATTCGCACCTATGTCGGTACGCCGGGCCTGCAGCCGGAACGGCTCGATTCGGCGGAACTGGGCTACGTCGGGCAGTTCGGATCGTCGACGCTGGACGTGCGCGTGTTCCACGAGCGCTTCAATCACCTGATCACCGAAACGCGCTACGAGGATCCGGATTACCTCGAACGCGGGCGGACCTATATCGAAGGCCCGGGCGCGCAGATCACCGGCATCGAGTACCAGTATCGCTATCGTGGCGACGGCCGCGAAATCTGGTGGTCGCACGCGATCCCGCGCATCAGTTCGGAGCCGGTGTGTGACCCGGGGCAGACCTGCTATGCGGACACGATTCCGACGTCGTCCTGGTCGCTGACCTGGATGGAGCAGTTCAGACACGACTGGTCGATCGCTGCAACGCTGTTCGGCGTCAATTCGGCGCACTACCTGAATGGCAGCAAGCGCGTGCGTGCGTACCAGACGATGGATGCACGCGTGGCGAAGAAATTCCGCAGCGGCAACATGACGTGGGAAGCTGCCCTTGCAGTAACCGACATCGGTCAGGGTTACGAAACCTTCAACGACGATCAGGGCGCGCGCGTGCCGTTCAACCGCGTCGCCCGCCAGACCATGCTGACGCTGCGCTCCAGCTGGTTCTGAAGCGAGCGCTGCGATCCCGTATCATGATCGCCGGATAAACAGGCGGTCTACGCAAGGAGGCGGGGTGCGGAGTCGGTTCGGACTCAATCGACTCGGATTCCGCAGCCGTGTGCTGGTGGCGGCCCTGCTGCCATCGGTGGCGATCGCGCTGGCGCTGGCTGTCCATTTCACGTCCACCCGCATCGCCGACATCGAGCGCGCGCTGATCGACCGCGCCATGCTGCTCACCGCCAGCCTGGCGCCGGCTTCCGAGTACGGTCTGTTTGCCGGCAACATCGACATCCTGCAGTCGATCGCCGATGCCTCGCTGCGCGAGCGCGATGTCGACGGGCTGGTCGTGTTCGACCGCGACCACGTGGTGCTGGCCCGGGCAGGGCGTACGCGCATGCCTGAACGCAGCGTGACCGATGGCCTCGGCGCGCCGACGCTGCTCGAAAGCACCGACGATTACCATCTGTTCGCCGCACCCGTGTTCAGCGTGCAGGCGCGACCCGACCCGCTGTTCGACGACGGTGACGAGACACCCGCGGTCAGCCGGCTTGGCGTGGTCGTGGTGCAGGTGTCGCGGCTGGGCAGTGCGCAGGCGCGACGCGAACTGATCGTCAGTGCAGCGCTGATCACCGCCGGTGGCCTGCTGCTGGCGGGCCTGTTCGCACGCATCCTGTCCGACGGCGCCACCGCGCCGGTGCGCGCGCTGGCCGACACGGTGCGCCGCATCGAACAGGGCGACTTCTCGGCGCGCGCGCGCACCGGCGCGCGCGGCATCATGCAGGTGCTGGAGGACGGCATCAACCGGATGGCCGTCACGCTCAGCGGGGCGCGGGCCGACCTCGAACAGCGGGTGCTCGACGCGACCGCTCAGCTGCAGCAGCAGAAGGAGAGGGCCGAGCAGGCGAGCCGGGCCAAGACCCAGTTCGTCGACGCGCTGCTGCACGACCTGAGCCAGCCGCTGATGGCGATGGGTCTCGACATCCGCACGCTGAAACTGCGCCTGCGCGACGACGAAAGCAGCGGTCTGCTGACCCGGCTGGAGCGCTCGTCGATGAAGCTGGAGAACATGCGCGACGTGCTGCTCGACGTCGCACGGCTGGAATCCGGCGCCACCCAGCCGCGCATCACCGACTTTCCGCTCTGGCGCGTGTTCGAAAGTCTGCGCCTCACCTTCGAGGCACAGGCGGCGGAGAAGGGCCTGCGCTTCGAACTGTATCCGACGCGCGCCTGGTGCCGTTCCGACCCGCTGCTGCTCGAACGCGTACTCGCCAACCTGGTGTCGAACGCGCTGCGCTATACCGCACAGGGTGCCGTGTTCGTCGGCGTCCGCTGGCTCGGCGACGAGGTGCTGCGCATCGAGGTGCGCGACAGCGGCCAGGGCATTCCGCCGGAGCGCATCGACGACGTGTTCGACGAATTCGTGCGCCTGCCCGGAACCGACCCCGGCAGCGGTGGCCGCGGCATGGGACTGGGGCTCGCCATCGTGCGCCGGCTGTGCACGCTGCTCGGTCATGCGCTGGCCGTGCGTTCACGCCCCGGGCGCGGTTCGAACTTCAGCGTGACGGTGCCGCGCGTGCATGCCTTCGTGCCGGCGCCGGTCGAGGACGAACTGCAGGGCCTGCGGCGGCTGGCCAAGCGTCGCGTTGCACTGATCGACGACGATCCGGCCATCCTGCAGTCGCTGCAGTCGCTGCTGGCGTCGGTCGGCATCGACGTGGTGTCGGGCACCTCGCCCGATTTCGTGCTGCGCCAGCTGCGCCAGGCGGGCGCGCCCGACTTCATCATCAGCGATTACCAGCTCGGTGACGGTGTAGATGGCCTGTCGGCGGTGCGCTCACTGCGGCGGGAACTGGGCGAGCACATTCCGGCGCTGATCATGACCGGACTGGCGGCCACGCGCGAGCTGGAGATCGAACTGGAGACGCACGGCATTCCGCTGGTCGCCAAACCGGTGCGACCGGTGGTGCTCGACGCGGTGATCGGCGGCCTGCTCGACGCCGCAGAGGAGGGCTGACCGCCTATGCGCCGCCCTTCGGCGGCCGTCGCGGCAGGCGTATGCCCATCTGCGACAGCGCGAACACCGCCTGCGTGCGGTTCTTCACCGCGAGCAGACGCAGGATGGTCGAAATGTGGGTCTTGGCCGTCCCGTCCGAAATGCCCAGTTCGCGGCAGATCAGCTTGTTCGGCATGCCTTCGATCATCAGGCCGAGCACCTGTATCTGGCGCGGCGTCAGGCCGATGTCGGCGAGGTCCTGTATCGTCGGCCGCGGCGGCTGCGGGTGGATGGCGTCGTCGAGCACCTGCTGCGGCACGTAGATGCCGCCCTTCAGCACCAGCTGCAGAGCGCTCACCAGCACCGAAGTGGTCGAACTTTTGGAGATGAAACCCATCGCACCCTGGTCGATGGCGTCGGTGATCGTGTGTCGGTCGTCCTGTGCCGAAATGACCACCACCGGCACGTCCGGGAATTCGCTGCGCAACTGCGTCAGCAAGGTCGTGCCTTCGGCGTCCGGCAGGTTGAGGTCGAGCATGACCAGATCGGGGCGCAGGCCGCCGCGCAGCATGGTCAGCGCGCGCGAGGCGAGCAGGGCGCAGCGGATGTCCGGCTCGCTGTCGATTTCGGTCAGCACGCTGCGCAGGCCTTCCACGACGAGCGGCTGGTCTTCGACGATCATTACCTGCATGGGCGTTTCTCGCAATCGGGCGACGGACGGATTTTATATGCTGCAGTGTTTGCAATTCTGCCGCAGCGCAATGGAGAACATGTCTTGAATCACGGCCTCATCCTGTTTGGACACGGATCGCGCGATCCGGAATGGGCGCGCCCGCTGCGCGAAGTGGCGGCGCAGGTGGCGGCGGGCGACGGCGCACCGCAGGTCGAGCTGGCCTTTCTCGAATTCCTCGAACCGACGCTGGAACAGGCATGCGACCGGCTCGCCGCGGCCGGCGTCACGCGCATTGCCGTGCTGCCGATGTTCATCGCGCAGAGCGGTCATGTGCGGCGCGACCTGCCGGCGCAGCTCGACGCGGCGCGCGCACGTCACCCGTCGCTGCGCATCGACCTCGCTACCGCGGTCGGCGAAGACCCGCGCGTGCAGGCGGTAATGGCCGAGGTCGCGCGTTCGGCGCTGGCCGGCTGAGCGCGCTCAAGCCGTCGGTTACGCTGCCGTTACAGCTTGCGATGAGCGGGGGGCGACGGACTCCAAGGCCCGCCGCTCGCCTACAACGCGGAGCACTTCCTTATGGTGAGCATGTCGGCCCCGGTCAGACTTCTGATCGTCGATGACGAGCCCTTCAACCTCGAAATCATTGGTGAGTACCTCGACGGGCAGGGTTACGAGCTGACCATGGCGCGCGACGGCGTCGAGGCATGGGAATACCTCGAGAACGCCGAGATCGATTTCGACCTGCTGGTGCTGGACCGCATGATGCCGCGCCTGGACGGCATGGAACTGCTGCGGCGCGTGCGTCGCACGCCGCGTCTGAGCGGTCTGCCGGTCATCATGCAGACTGCCGCCGCCACGCCCGATCAGGTGCGCGAGGGACTGCAGGCCGGCGCCCGCTACTACCTGACCAAGCCCTACGAACCGGATGCGCTGCTGGCCATCGTCAAATCGGCGCTGGAAGAGGCGCACCGCACCCGCGAAATCCGGTTGCAGGCCGAGGGCATGCGCCGCGCCATGGCTGCGCTGCGCCGTGCCGAGTTCGAGTTCAGCACGCTGGGTCAGGCAACCGAACTGGCCTCGCTGGCCTCGCTGGTATCGCCCGAGCCCGAGAACATCGTGATGGGCCTGAGTGAGCTGATGATCAACGCGGTCGAGCACGGCAACCTCGGCATCAGCTATGCCGAGAAATCGCGGCTGCGGCTGGAGGACTGCTGGCAGGAAGAGGTCGAACGGCGTCTGCTGCTGCCGGAGTACGCCGACCGCCGTGCTCGACTGCTGATCGAATGCGGCGACGAGGCCGTGCGCTACACGGTCAGCGACGACGGCGCCGGATTCGATTTCGCGCGCTATCTCGATTTCGATCCCGGGCGCGCCTTCGATCCGAACGGTCGCGGCATCGCGATGGCACGGCAGCTGTGCTTCCGCAGCCTCGAATACAAGGGCTGCGGCAACGTGGTCACGGCAACGGTGGAACTGCCATGAGCAGTGCAGTCGGCATGGCGCAGGCGGCGCCGGCGCAGCAGGCTGCACCGCTGAGGCAGATGACGGTGCTGGTGGTCGACGACACCCTGGTCGGCCGCGCGACCGTCAGCGCGCTGGTGCGCCGGCTCGGCCATCGCTGTATCGAGGCGTCCGACGGTGCCGGTGCGGTGCAGGCCTACCGCGCCTACCGCCCCGACGTTGTGCTGATGGACGTCGTGATGCCCGGCATGGACGGGCTGGAGGCAACGCGCGAGCTGCGCCGTCTGGCGGCCGAAACCTTCCTGCCGATACTGCTGCTGTCCGCCCGCTCCGACGACGCCGACATGATTGCCGGTCTTGAAGCCGGCGCCGACGACTACCTGACCAAGCCGATCAACTTCGCCATCCTGACCGCCAAGCTCGCCAACTGCGCGCGCCAGATCGTCATGCATGCCAGCATGGCGAACTACCGCGCCGAGCAGGAGGAGGAAATCGAGTTCGCGCGGCACGTGATCGAGCGCCAGGTGCAGGGCAAGGCGGCCGACGATCCTCGCGTGCACTACTCGGTCACGCCGACCGCGCAGTTCTCCGGCGATATCGTCGCCGTGGCGCATTCGCCGTCCGGTGCTCTTTATGCGCTGCTGGCCGACGCGACCGGCCACGGTCTGGCGGCCGCGATCAGCGTGCTGCCGGTGCTGCAGGTGTTTTTCGGCATGGCCAAGAAGAACCTGTCGCTCGGCCTGATGGCCAGCGAAATCAATCGTCACCTGATGTCCTCGCTGCCGGTCGGCCGTTTCGTTGCGGCCACCATGGTGCGTCTGGACGCCGGCGAGGGCGAGGTCTGGGTGGGCGGCACGCCCGAGGCGCTGTGGCTGGATCGCAGCGGCGCGGTGATCGAGCGCTTCGCGTCGGCCAATCTGCCCCTGGGCATCGACGGTGACGACGCGATGGACGTGCCGCCGCAGCGCTTCACCTGGACGCCCGGCGACCAGCTGGTGCTGTGTTCGGACGGACTGGTCGAGGCTCTGGGCATCCGCGGTGACGCCTTCGGCCAGCAGCGGTTCGAACAGGTGCTGCACGACAGCGCGCCGGCGCAGCGCCACGATGCGGTGCGCGAGGCGCTCGCCATGCATCTGGACGGGGCGCTGGCGCACGACGACGTGTCGCTGATGGTGATCGACCTCGACTGAGGCCTTCGCGCAAGTCCTTGTCACAGCTTGGTTTGGCGGCTTCCGGACAGTGCTTGGCACGGCGATTGCATCGAGCAGGTCCGGAATCCCTTTCCCGACTGAACAATGGCCGTTCTGAATGTCCTGGTGGTAGACGAATCGCGCAAGCGCGCCGCTGAAATCTGCGCCGGGCTCGCCTGCGCCGGTTACCAGGTGGCCGCGGTACTGTCGAGCGCCTACGACCTGCACATGAAGGTCGAGGAAATAAAACCGGACGTCATCCTGATCCAGACCGATTCGCCGTCGCGTGACACGCTGGAGAACATGGCGGCGATGGACCGCGAAATGCCGCGCCCGGTCGTCGTGTTCGCCAACGATTCCGACAGCAAGACCATACGCCGCGCGATGAAGGCGGGTGTGTCGGCCTATGTCGTCGACGGCCTGGAGCCCAAGCGCATCAAGCCGGTGATCGATGTCGCGCTGGCGCGTTTCGAAGAACACCAGGAACTGCGACGCTCGCGCGACGAGGCGCGGCAGAAGCTGAGCGAGCGCATCTCGATCGATCGCGCCAAGGGCATCCTGATGAAGCTGCGTGGCATCGACGAGGACGCGGCCTATCACACGCTGCGCAAACTCGCGATGGAGCGCGGCAAGACCATTGCCGCGGTGTCCGAGGACTTCATCGCCACCGCGCGCCTGCTCGGCTGACCGGCCGAGTCTTCACTTCTCCCCAGTGCCACACCTCGCCGTCGGCGCAGCGCACAGCTGCGCAGCGGATGGCCATCCGCCATCGCCGCACACGCGTGCCACAAGACCGACGGCGGCCGGCGTCACGCCTTCGACATGCATGCGCCGGTTCGACATGGTGCGTACGCACGCTGCTGTCGCACCGCACAAGTGCGGCCGTGTCGAACCGTATCCTCGCGTTCAGTTTCTGGTTGTGTCTTCAAGTTATTGAAATAAAATAGGTTTTGCGTTGTGTTCCGGGGTTGGCACGGCCCGTGCTAATCACCGTTCAAGGCGCAACAACGTGGTTGCGGCCAGCGAGGCGAGAAGCCTCCATAAGGGACAAGGGTGTCCATCCGGTCGGCTTCTCAGCCGCGGATGCACACCCTTTTTTCATTCTGGAATCGATCATGAAACTACGGAGAACACGATGGCTGAGCATCCGAAGCAGGCAGACAGCGTCATTGACACCAGTGCAACACGCCGCAGCTTTCTCAAGCAGGGCGCCGCACTCGGTGTGGGAGCTTCGCTGATGAGCATGGTGCCCCCCGGCGTGCGTTCGGCGGCCTGGGCCGCCGGTTCCGACGCCCCCGAAAAGAAGGAAGTGCGCATCGGCTTCATCCCGCTGACCGACTGTTCCAGCGTCGTCATGGCGGCGGTGGAGAAGTTCGACGAGAAGTACGGCATCAAGATCATCCCGTCGAAGGAAGCGTCGTGGGCGGCGGTGCGCGACAAGCTGGTCAATGGCGAACTGGATGCCGCGCACGTGCTGTACGGCCTCGTATATGGCGTCCATATGGGTATCGGCGGCCCGAAGAAGGACATGGCCAACCTGATGACGCTGAACAACAACGGTCAGGCCATCACGCTCGCCAACAAGCTGAAGGACCAGGGCGTGACCGACGGCGCCAGCCTGCAGAAGCTGATCGCCGCCAAGCCGGGCGAATACACCTTCGCCCAGACCTTCCCGACCGGCACCCACGCGATGTGGCTGTACTACTGGCTGGCGGCCAACGGCATCAACCCGATGAAGGACGTCAAGGTGATCACCGTGCCGCCTCCGCAGATGGTCGCCAATATGCGCGTCGGTAACATGGACGGCTACTGCGTCGGCGAGCCGTGGAACAACCGGGCCATCATCGACAAGATCGGCTTCACCGCGGTCACCACTCAGGACATCTGGGTCGATCACCCGGAGAAGATCCTCGGCACCACCGCCGAGTGGGTGGCGAAGAACCCGAACACTGCACGCGCAATGACCGCCGCCATCCTCGATGCCGGCCGCTGGATCGACGCCTCGCTGGCCAACCGTCGCAAGACGGCGGAAACCGTGGCCGCCAAGTCATACGTGAACACCGACATGGACGTCATCCTGGAGCGCATGCTGGGTCGCTATTCCAATGGCCTGGGCAAGAGCTGGGACGACAAGAACGCGATGAAATTCTTCAACGACGGCGCGGTGAACTACCCCTACCTGTCGGACGGAATGTGGTTCCTGACCCAGCACAAGCGCTGGGGCCTGATCAAGACCGACCCCGACTATCTGGCCGTCGCCAAGGCGATCAACCGCACCGACATCTACAAGCAGGCCGCCGCCGCCGCCGGTGTCGCCGTGCCGAAGAGCGACATGCGCACGCACAAGCTGATCGACGGCGTCGTGTGGGACGGCAAGGACCCGAAGAAGTACGCCGGCAGCTTCAAGATCAACGCCGCGTAATGTTCCCGGCGCGGGGCCTGCCCCGCGCCGACCGGTACTGAAAGGAATACGCCATGAGTGCAGCAACCCTCACATCAGACAAGGTCGTGTCCATGCATGCCACCCCGTCCGCGGTGCCGGCCCCGGCCGCCAACGAGCCGGCCGCGCCGGTCGCGAAGGCCGCGCCGCGCGAGCCGCGCACGCCGATCTCCGAAATCCTGCTCGCGGTGTTCAAGGCGGTGTTCCCGCCGATCGCCGGCATGGCGCTGCTGGTTGCCGTGTGGGCGCTGCTGGCGGCCAAGGGCGGCAGCATTCCCGGTCCGCTCGCGGTCTGGGACGCGGCCAAGGTGCTGTTCGCCGATCCCTTCTACAACAACGGCCCCAACGACATGGGCATAGGCTGGAACGTGCTGTCCTCGCTGCAACGCGTCGGCATCGGCTTCGGCTTCGCGGCGCTGGTGGGCATTCCGCTCGGCTTCATCATCGGCCGCTTCGCCTTCATGAACGCGATGTTCGATCCGGTCATTTCGCTGCTGCGCCCGGTCAGTCCGCTGGCCTGGCTGCCGATCGGCCTGCTGGTGTTCAAGCAGGCGGATCCGGCGGCGACCTGGACCATCTTCATCTGTTCGATCTGGCCGATGATCATCAACACCGCGGTCGGCGTGCAGCGCGTGCCGCAGGACTACATGAACGTGGCCCGCGTGCTCGACCTCGACGAGTGGAAGATCGTCACCAAGATCCTGTTCCCGTCGGTGCTGCCCTACATGCTGACCGGCATCCGCCTGTCCATCGGCACCGCCTGGCTGGTCATCGTTGCCGCGGAAATGCTGACCGGCGGCGTGGGCATCGGTTTCTGGGTTTGGGACGAGTGGAACAACCTGAAGGTGGAGCACATCATCATCGCCATCTTCGTCATCGGCATCGTCGGCCTGCTGCTCGAACAGGCGCTGCTGCTGCTCGCCCGTCGCTTCTCGTACGGCAACAGCTGATCCCATCGAACTGCATTGAACTGAGGCGGCCGGCACGTTGTGTCGGCCCGCGAGGAGACCACCATGAGCAAGACCATCGTGAAAGTCGAGAACGCAGGCATGACCTTCGATACCAAGAAGGGCAAGTTCGTCGCGTTGCGCGACATCGACCTCACCATCGCCGAAGGCGAGTTCGTCACGCTGATCGGCCACTCCGGCTGCGGCAAGTCCACGCTGCTTAACCTGATCGCCGGCCTGACCCTGCCCACCTCCGGCAACCTGATCTGCGACGGCCGCGAGATCGCCGGCCCGGGCCCGGAGCGCGCAGTGGTGTTCCAGAATCACTCGCTGCTGCCCTGGCTCACCTGTTTCGAGAACGTGCTGCTGGCGGTCGAGCGCGTGTTCGGCAAAAAGGAGGGCAAGACCAAGCTGAAGGCGCGCGCCGAGGCGGCGCTCGACATGGTGCACATGACCCATGCGCTGCATAAGTACCCGCACGAGATTTCCGGCGGCATGAAGCAGCGTGTCGGCATCGCCCGTGCCTTCGCGATGGAACCGAAGATCCTGCTGATGGACGAGCCCTTCGGCGCGCTCGACGCGCTGACCCGCGCCAGCCTGCAGGACGAACTGAACGGCGTGATGGAAAAGACCGGCGCCACCGTGGTGATGGTGACGCACGACGTCGATGAGGCGGTGCTGCTGTCTGACCGCATCGTCATGATGACCAACGGTCCGGCCGCCACCATAGGCGAAATCCTCGACGTGAAGCTGGCGCGCCCGCGCGACCGGCTGAAGCTGGCGCACGACGCCGATTTCGTTGAGTACCGCGCCGCGCTGCTCGAGTTCCTGTACCAGAAGCAGGTGAAGAAGGCGGCCTGATGGCCTGAGTAACATGTCGTCGGGAAGGGCGGGCCGCGGCCCGCCTTTTCCATTTGTGCCATCGCTTCGCGCTCGGCGCGGAAATGAACCGTGGCGCGGGCGGTATCCCGCCCATCGCGGCAGTCTCCCGCGCTTATCATCGCCGTCATCGAATACAGCTGAGGCATGCCGATGACGGCCGACGCAAACAGGGTTCTGCTGATCGACGACGACGCCGAGCTCAGTGCGATGCTTGGCGAGTACATCGCCAATGAAGGGTACGCGGTCGAGCGCGCGGCCGATGGAGAGAGCGGTCTGACGCTGCTGCGCCACGGCGACTTCGCCATCGTCGTGCTCGACGTGATGATGCCGCGCGTGTCCGGCATCGAAGTGCTGCGCCGGCTGCGCGCCTTCTCCGGCGTGCCGGTGCTGATGCTCACCGCGCGTGGCGACGATATCGACTGCGTGCTCGCGCTCGAACTGGGTGCCGACGACTACGTGCAGAAGCCATGCACGCCGCGCGAACTGGTGGCGCGGCTGCGTGCGATCCT
This sequence comes from Methyloversatilis discipulorum, assembly GCF_000385375.1. Taxonomy (NCBI): domain Bacteria; kingdom Pseudomonadati; phylum Pseudomonadota; class Betaproteobacteria; order Nitrosomonadales; family Sterolibacteriaceae; genus Methyloversatilis; species Methyloversatilis discipulorum. Next base: position 3,059,688 of record NZ_ARVV01000001.1, on the reverse strand, counting down.
GCGGCGCATCGGCGGCGCGCGCGCGCAGGCGGCAAGCGACGACGCCATCGTCGTCGGCGCGCTGGCCGTGTGGCCGCAGCGGCGCTGCGCCGAGTACGGCAGTACGCCGCTCACGCTCACAAGTTCCGAGTACGGCCTGCTCGAAGTGCTCGCGCGCAACGCCGGCAGCGTGGTGTCCAAGGCCGAGCTGTCGCTGCAGGCGCTGGGCCGGCCGATGGGCCCTTACGACCGCAACATCGACGTGCACGTGAGCGCCATCCGGCAGAAGCTCGCGCCGCTCAGCGGCGGTCGCCCGCTGATACAGACGGTGCGGGGCGTCGGCTACCAGTTGGTGCGCGCCTAGTGGGCCGGTTGTTCTGGAAGCTGTTCTTCGCCTTCGTCGCCGCGCTGGCGGTGGCGGCGCTGCTGGTGGCGCTGGCGCTGTCGCTGATCTGGCCGCGGGAGGGCCGCGGGCCACGGCCACAATCGGTGCTCATGGCCGACACGGTCGAGGTGCTGCTGCGCGAGCAGGGGCCGCCGGCGACCGTGGCGCTGCTTGAGATCTGGCGCGCGCAGCAGGTGCCGCTGCCGCTGCTGGTGCGGCCCGACGGCAGTGAGCAGTTCGGGCGTACGGTGAGCGCCGAACGACTGGAAGGCGCGCGGGTCGTGTCCATCGAAGGCGCGCAGTGGAAAGTGCTGGCGGCCGCGCGCGGTGATCGACCGCCGTCGGCGGCCGGTGTGCCACTGCCGCCGCCGCCCTTTCTCGAAGTGGTCGCGCTGCTGATCGGCGCGCTCACCTTCAGCGCCGCATTGGCCTGGTATCTGTCGCGCCCGGTGCGTCACCTCAGCCAGGCGTTCGACGCGCTGGCCGGTGGCGATCTGGGCGTACGTACGGCGGCACGGATCGGCCGCCGGCGCGACGAAATCGCCGATCTCGGCCGCGGCTTCGACCGCATGGCGGCACGCATCGAACAGCTGGTCGACGCGCAGCGCCGGCTGCTGCACGACGTGTCGCACGAACTGCGTTCGCCACTCGCGCGGATGAGTGCCGCCATCGGTCTGGCACGGCAGGACCCGTCGCGGATCGAAGCGATGCTGGAGCGCGTCGAACGCGAGACGGCCCGGCTGGACACCCTGGTCGGCGAACTGCTGGGTCTGGCGAGGCTGGAGCACGACGCCGCGCACACGCTGCCGCAGCCGGTGGCGCTCGACGCCCTGCTGCACGATGTCGCCGGTGATGCGCGGTTCGAGGCGGCTGCGCGCGATGTCGAGGTCGTGCTGTCGATCGACGGCGCGGGGCCGGTCGTCAAGGGTCAGGTCGAACTGCTGCGCCGCACCTTCGACAACGTGCTGCGCAACGCGGTGAAGTACGCGCCGGCCGGTTCGGTGGTGCACATCGCGCTGGGCCGGGCCGATGGGCGTGCTTGCGTCAGCATCAGCGACGGCGGTTGCGGCGTCGCCGACGGCGAGCTGGAGCGCATCTTCGATCCCTTCTTCCGCGGCGAGCGCAGCGACGGTAGCCACGGCGCCGGCCTCGGCCTGTCGATCGCGCGGCGCGCGGTCGAGGCGCATGGAGGCGACATCCGCGCGTCGAACGCCGAAGGCGGTGGCCTGCGCGTCGATATCCGGCTGCCGGCCGAGGGCTGACGCGTCTTTACACAGTCGCGCGCCGGCAGTGCTTGCCGCTGCACCGGTCGACCGCTGCGTCGGTGAGGGCCATCGGTGCTTCCGCACGATGCGGACGGCGGCGAAACTTGCCGGCGCATGACGAAGGTGTCGCTGCGGCACGCGACGCGGTGTCGCCGTGTAAAGAGTACGGCGCAACGCATCCCGCTTCCTTTACGTACGCTCACGCGCTTTTACCCGAAACGGCCGGTTGGCGCGCCGTTTCGGGCCGATAACTTGCCCTGTGACCGGTGGCTGCCGATGCCGGCGGCCGCATTTCTCATACACACAGGAGCATGAACATGAGCATATCGGGCGTGGGCAGCAGCATGGCTTCGGCGATGCAGTCGGCAATGCAGGCCAACCGGCCGCAGAAACCGGATGCGTCGGCGATGGCGGCGGATGTCTTTGCGCTGCTGGACAGCGGCGGCAAGGGCTATATCGACAGCAGCGATCTGGCCGGTGCGCTGGAATCGACCGGCAGCAGTGCCTCCGCCGAGGACCTGCTCGGCGCGATGGACAGCGACGGCGACGGCAAGGTGACCGAGCAGGAACTGGGCAGCCTGCTGCAGAAGGTGGCCGACCAGCTGGAGGACAGTTTCGGCGCGGCGCGCGTCGGCCAGGCGATGGGCAACCGTCCGCCGCCGCCCCCGCCGCCGGCGGGCGAGGACGAAGGCATGAGCGTCGAGCAGCTGGGCGCGATGGCGGAAGAGGCCGAGGCATCGGGCAGCGCCGGGGCGAGCGAACTGGCGGCGCTGGTCGAGTCCTTCGACGAGGCGGACACCGACGGCGACGGCAAGGTGAGCTTCCAGGAGGCGATGGCTTTCCGCGAGTCGGAAGCGGCCGCCTCGGGTGAGTCGTCCGACAGCCGTCCGCCGCCGCCGGACGAGGCCGCGCGCGACGAGCGCATGCTGGCGCGCGTGCTGCAGATGCTGCAGGAATACGCGGGCGACCCCAGCACGGCGACTACCGGATCGACGCTGTCGGTCAGCGCCTGAGCAGGGCATGTCCGTTCCGGCCCCCGCGCCGGAACGGGACATGCCGGCCGATCGACGACAGGCTTGACGACGGGCAGTTGTTATATAGAATGAGAAGCGTTCTCATCAAAGCGCGGGCACGGCCCGGGTGTTGACGGGAATCCACTCTGGCATCCGGCGGCAGGTCCGGTCCGGAGCCAGTACCTCGAATTGCCTCCCAGCGAAGACAGAAGGCCAGGCCGGGCAAACACCTTCGTTCATCGGGAGATAGATTCAATGAAGCAGTCAGTCCTCGTCCGTTCCGTCGTCAGCGTTGCCCTGATTTCGGCTTCCGCCTTCGCCCACGCCAACGGCACCCATGAGCAGTTCGTCGATCCGGCGGCTTCGCTGTCCTTCGATGGCTGGAACGAGCTCAACCGCAACCGCACCGGCGGCGCGCTGACGGTCGAAGAACTGGTTGCCGGCAGCGGCTCGAATGTCGCCGGCTCGGGCGACGCGGTGTTCACCCGCGTCAGCGGCGACCACTACCCGGCCGGTTTCGGCCTGTACGGCGGCGCCTCCACGTTCACCTTCACCGACATCACCGTCGATGCCGGCGCGACCGCGCTGGTGTTCCAGGGCATCATCAACGACTTCGACGGCCAGTTTGGCGGCACGCCGTTCAGCCTGACGCTGAGCTACAACGGCGGCAGCCAGGCCATCGCCGGCACGCTGGTTGACAGCGCACTGAACGGTGGCGTCAGCGACTACTTCCGCTACACATGGGATCTGAGCGCGCTGGGCACGCCTGTCGGCGCCTACACGCTGACGCTGAATGCCGGTTTCTCGCAGATGCTGGCCTTCCAGATCGACCAGGTCGCTGCCGTGCCGGAGCCGGAAACCTATGCGCTGATGCTGCCCGGCCTCGGCCTGATCGCGCTGTCGGTGCGTCGGCGGATGCGCGGCGTCTGATCGTCGGTCCGCCAGCCGCCGTGTCGACGGCGGTCGCGGCAAAGCAAAGGGCGCCGCATGCGGCGCCCTTTTTACCTCCAGCGATCCGCCTCAGCGCAGGTTGCCGCGCAGTCTCTGCACGTCGAGCGAACTGACTGGCGCCGCGGTGTTGCCCCAGCTGCCGCGGATGTGCGACACCACCAGCGCCACTTCGTCGTCGCTGAGTGCGGCGGCGAAGGGCGGCATGCCGTAGGGGCGCGGGTTGCCACGCGTGGCCGGCGCGTAGCCGCCGCCCAGCACGATGCGCACCGTGTTCGCCGGCGGGTCCATCGTCACTGCGCGGTTGCCGGCCAGCCCCGGCCAGATGCCCGGCTTGCCCTCGCCGCGCTCGCCGTGACAGTCGGCGCAGTGCTCGCCGTAGAGCTGGGCACCGCGCTCGCGTCGCAGTTCGTCCAGTACGCCGGTCGACTCCGCCTTCACCGACTGCGTCACCGGCAGCGACTTCAGATAGACCGCCATCGCGTCGAGATCGGCCGCCGACAGGTATTGCGTGCTGCCGAACACCACTTCGGCCATCGGCCCGGCGGCGGTCGCGTTGCCGCTCACGCCGTCGCGCAGCAGCGCCACGATGTCGTCCTTTGCCCAGTCGGCGACGCCAGCTTCGTGCGGCGAGGTGAGCGAGGGCGCGTACCAGTTCTGCACCGGCATCAGTCCGCCGGCCAGCGCGTCCGGATCGCTGCTCGCGCCGAGTGCGTTGCGCGGCGCGTGGCAGGCGCTGCAGTGGCCCAGACCCTGCACCAGATAGGCGCCGCGGTTCCAGTCCTCGGGCTTGGTCGCGTCGGCGACGAACACGCCCGGCTTGAAATAGAGCGCCCGCCAGGCCAGCAGCGCCGCCTGCGTGTCGTAGGGGAAGCGCAGCGCGTGCGGCCGATTCGGCCGTTCGACCGGCGGCAGCGTCTGCAGCCAGGCCCAGATCGCGTCGGCATCGGCGCGCGTGACGCGGGTGTAGCTGGTGTAGGGGAAGGCCGGGTAGAGCAGGCGGCCGTCGCGCGCGCGACCTTCGTGCAGCGCCTTCCAGAAGTCGTCGGCCGTCCATTGGCCGAGCCCGGTTGTCGGGTCCGGCGTCAGATTGCTGGTGTAGATCGTGCCGAAGGGCGTGTCCATCGCCCGGCCGCCGGCCCAGGGCGTGCCGCCCGGCGCGGTGTGGCAGGCCATGCAGTTGCCGGCGCGCGCGAGGTATTCACCGCGCGCGACCTGTGCCGCGCGGTCTTCGTCCGCCGCGCCGGTGGCCGGCGGATCCGTTGCCGGTTGCAGCGCGAGATAGACGCCTGCCGATGCGGCGAGCAGCAGCGCTGCGATCAGGAGACGCTTCATCGCGCACCCTCCTGCACGCCGCCGCAGCGTATCGGCAGCGCCTTGTCGAGATGCGCGGCCGGCTTGCCGCCTTGGGCGACCGCCTGCGACGACAGCCAGTGGGCGACCGCCTGGATGTCGTCGGCGCTCATGCGCTGGGCGATCTGCGCCATGCAGTCCGGCGCGTGCGCCTGGCGGATGCCGCTTTTCCAGCCGGCGAGCTGGGCTGCCAGATAGTCGCGTGGCAGGCCGAGCAGGCCGGGTATTGCCGGCGCGACGCCGGTCAGTGCGCTGCCGTGACAGCTTTCGCAGGCCGGAATGTCGCGCGTCGCGTCGCCGCGGCGCACCAGTGCCTCGCCGCGCGCCAGTGTCGCGGCCTTCTGCGTGCTGCGCGCCGGCGGCGGGTAGGGCAGTTCGAGCGCCGCGAAGTGTCCGGCCATCTCGCGCAGGTAGTCGTCGCTGAGCGTCTGCAGCAGACCGGTCATCAGCGGGTACTGACGGCGGCCGTCGCGGAAGTTCAGCAGCTGGTTGTACAGATAGCCGGCCGGTTTGCCGGCGATGCGCGGGTAGTAGCCGTCGGCGGCGGCACGGCCTTCGGCGCCGTGGCAGCCGGTACAGGCGAGCACGCGCTGCTCCATGTCGCCAGCGGTGGGCGAGGCCTGCACGACGGAGCTGGCAGCGGCTGCGGCGACCAGTACGGCCGCAACTCTGGACAGGGCGGCGGTGAGCGGGGTGCGGATCATGGTGAGGCTGAGAGCAGTGCGACGATGCGTGCGGATGATAAGCGCAGCGGCCGCGGGCGCCGGGTTATGACCCGATGCACCGTAACGGTGCGGTCACAGGCTGCGTATCTTACGGAGCAGAGCGGTGGTCGAACGCTCGTGTTCGAAGGCGATCGATTCGACCCGGCCGCCGCGCGCCAGCACTTCGGCCGCACCGACGATGCGCTCGACCGGCCAGTCGCCACCCTTGACCAGCACGTCCGGCGTGCACGCCTTGATCAGGTCGAGCGGCGTGTCGGCGTCGAACCAGGTGACCAGGCTGACCGACTCCAGCGCGGCGATCACCGCCGCGCGGTCTTCCAGTGCATTGACCGGACGGTCCTCGCCCTTGCCCTGACGCTTCACCGAGGCGTCAGTGTTCAGCGCGACGATGAGCGAGCCGCCGAGTGCGCGCGCCTGCGCGAGGCAGGTGACGTGGCCGCGGTGCAGGATGTCGAAACAGCCGTTGGTGAACACCACCGGGCCGGGCAGCGTGCGGCGGCGTGCCGCGAGTTCGTCCGGCGGGCAGATCTTGGCTTCGAAGGCCGGCGTGCCGCCCTGCATCAGGCGGCGCCAGCGTACTGCTTGCGGAAGCGGTTCAGGTCGCCCACCGTCTTGAAGCTTTCGCCGAACAGCGAACTCAGGTTGCGCAGGATGCCGCCGATCACGCGCGCCTCGCAGTCCTTGTCGAAGCGGATCTGCTCGTCCAGCCAGCGCTCCAGCCACTCCGGGTCCGGCAGTCGCGACTGCACGGTGTCGCGCGGGAAGTGCGCCTTGCTCACGTGCAGATTGGTCGGGTGCATCGGCTTGCCGGCGCGGCCGCTGGCGGCCATCAGCATGCCGATCTTCGAGAACGCGGCGCGCGCGGCGTCGCCGGCCTGATCGATCGCCCGCTTCATGTACTTCAGATAGGCGCCGCCGTGACGGGCCTCGTCGCGCGACAGCAGGTCGTAGATGTGCTTGATCACCGGCTCGGTATGCCATTCGGAAGCGCGGCGGTACCACTGGGTCAGGCGCACCTCGCCGCAGAAATGCAGCATCAGCGTTTCCAGCGCCGGCGCCGGGTCGAACTCGAAGCGCACTTCGTGCAGTTCCTCTTCGGTCGGCGCAAGATCGGGGCGGAAGCGGCGCAGGTATTCGATCAGCACCAGCGAGTGCTTCTGTTCCTCGTAGAACCAGATCGACATGAAGGCCGAGAAGTCGGAATCGTCGCGGTTGTCGCGCAGGAACATTTCGGTGGCCGGCAGCGCCGACCATTCGGTGATGGCGTTCATCTTGATCGTCATCGCCTGTTCGTCGGACAGCAGCGAGGCATCGAAACTGTCCCAGGGCACGTCTTTCGCCATGTCCCAGCGGGCGGATTCGAGTGACTTGAACAGTTCGGGATAGAGCATGCAGGGCTCCTGAAGAAAAAGGCATTTTACGCGAGCAGAAGTCAGCCCGATGACAGCTCTCCGCGTGGCGAGGTCCGTGCATGCGCGAGCCGGCCGCTACGCAGCTGCCTATTCAATCATGGATGGACGCCGGCGGATCGCCGGAATAGCGCGTGTTTCCCGTCGCCCGGTTCAGTGGTTGGCGTGGGCGTCCCGCCAGGCGCGGACAGCGGGCCCGACGTCGGCGATGCCGCGTATCACGCGCACGCCGGCTTCGTTGCGCAGCTTGTCGCGCGCACCGGCGCCGCCGACCCACAGTTCCACCGTAGGCGGCAGGGCTTCGCGCAGCGTGCGGATGCCGGCAATGGCCTGGCGTACCGGGAAGGCGGAACTGAAGGACAGTGCCACGATGTCGGCGCTGGCGGTGAGGGCCGAGGTGCGGATGTCGGCCAGCGGCATGCGTGGCCCGAGCGAACAGCACTGCGCTCCTTCTGCGGTCAGCATTACTTCGACCATCAGCAGGCCCAGCGCGTGTTCTTCCTCCGGCAGCGTGGTCAGCAGCACGCGCGGCGGCTTGCCGGTGCGCGCGTAACTGGCCAACGTTCCGCGCAGGAAGGACTGCGTCTGTTCGGTATAGAAATGCTCGTCCGGCACGCCGATGTCGCCGCGCATCCACGCTTCGCCGATGTCTACATTGAGCGGCGCGACCAGATCGGTGACCAGCCCCTGCAGGCCCTTTTCCAGCAGCGTCTGCTGGAACACCCGGCGCAGCGCCTCGACGTCATGGCTGCGGATGGCGTCGAGTATTTCACCGGCCAACAAGGCCGGCACGCGTGAAGCCTGTTCGGCCTCGATGATGAGCTGCAATTCGGCCGCACTGGCCGCAAGCAACTTGCCCGGACGCCAGCCCTGGTCCATCAGGCGGCGTATCAGGCGCAGCTTGCCAACGTCTTCGAGCGAGTACAGCCGCTCGCCGGCCTCGTCGCGGATGGGTTTGGGGAAACCGTAACGCCGTTCCCATACGCGCAGCGTGTCTTTCAGAAGGCCGGTCTCCCGCTCCACCGCGCTGATGGTCAGCAGGGACAGCCCTGATGCGTGAGCACTCATTTTGTCCTGGACAAATCGTTGACATGGCGACTCATGAGTCCTAGATTACGGCTTGAGTCTTGTTTTGTCCAGGACAAAAAGGGGGCGGTATGAACACGATCAAGAGTGCAGGAAGCGCGGTGGCGGTGCTGTTCAGCGTGTCCGCGTGGGCCGTCATGCCGTCGGCGGGCGAGCCGGTCGTGCAGGAGCGTGCGGCGGCGCCAGCGGCAAAGACGTCTGCGACGACGCAGCCGGCGTCGAGCCAGACCGACGCGCTGGTTCATCTGCACCGCGCGGCGACCGGTGCCTACTTCCCGGCGCACCTCGTCGTCGATGCTTCGGCGCGCTGCTGCGAGTCGGCCCGTGCTGCGCGCTGACGTGCTGCGCATCGTCTTCGCGCTGGTGACGACCTTGACTTCGATGACTGCGGCTGCGGCCGACGCCTGCCCGACGCTGCTCGATCGTTCGATTCCCGGCCTGCTCGACGGCAAGCCGCGCTCGCTGTGCGAGTACAGCGGCCGCGTGCTGCTGGTGGTCAATACCGCCAGCCGCTGTGGCTACACCGGCCAGTACGCCGGGCTGGAAAAGCTGCAGGACAGTTACGGCAAACGCGGCCTGACCGTGCTCGGCTTCCCGTCGAACGACTTCGGCAACCAGGAACCGGGCAGCGACAAGGACATCGCCGAATTCTGCAGCATGACCTATGGCGTCAAGTTTCCGATGTTCTCGAAGACCTCGGTCAAGGGCGCCCAGCGCCACCCCTTCTACGCCGATCTGGCGAAGGCCTCGGGTTCGGAGCCGGCGTGGAACTTCCATAAGTACCTGATCGGGCGCGATGGCCGGACGGTGACCGCTTTCCCCAGCAACGTGGCCCCCGATTCGAACGTGCTGCTGCGCGAGATCGAAGCGGCTCTGGGCAGATGACGCAGATCGGCGGATCGCACACGCGAATTCGAGCAGGTGAATCCATAACGCCCGTTCGCGTGTAGCGGTGGGCTGGAGGCAGAAAAGAATGAAGATTGCGGTCGTGGGGGCAGGCATTTCGGGCCTGTCGGCAGCGTGGCTGCTGTCGCGCCGGCACGAGGTGACGCTGTACGAGCAGGAGGGCCGCTTGGGCGGTCACTCGAACACGGTGGATGTCGAGATCGACGGCGTGAGCCATCCGGTCGATACCGGCTTCATCGTGTTCAACCGCGACACCTATCCGAATCTGTGCGGCCTGTTCTCGCTGCTCGGCGTGTCGATCGCCGACAGCGACATGTCCTTCGGCGTGTCGCTGCGCGAGCCGGACATCGAGTGGGCCGGCACCAATCTGGCCAGCGTTTTCGCGCAGCCGGCCAATCTGGCGCGCCCGCGTTTCTGGGGCATGCTGCAGGACATCCTGCGCTTCAATTCGGCGGTTACCGAGAGGGCGGCCAACGGCACCGCCGAGCACATTTCGCTCGGCGAATTCCTGGTGCGCAACCGCTATGGCGACGCCTTCCGCGACTGGTATCTGCTGCCGATGGCGGCGGCCATCTGGTCCTGTCCGACGCAGACCATGATGAGCTATCCGCTCGCCACTTTTGCGCGCTTCTGTCACAACCACGGCCTGCTGCGGGTGAACGACCGGCCGCAGTGGCTCACCGTGCGCGGCGGGTCGCGCGAGTACGTGAAGCGCATGGCCGCCGCATTGCACGACGTACGCCGTGCGTCGGCGGTGAAGGGCCTGCAGCGTGTGGCCGATGGCGTGCTGGTGCAGGCGGCCGGCGTGCTCGAACGCTACGACCAGGTGGTGCTGGCCTGTCATTCCGACGAGTCGCTGACGCTGCTCGGCGATACGGCGACGGCGTCCGAGCGGCGTCTTCTGGGCGCCATCCGCTACCAGCAGAATCATGCGGTGCTGCACACCGACACCGCATTGCTGCCGCGCAACCGCCGCGTCTGGTCGTCGTGGAACTACATGGCGGGCGCCGGCGCGCCGGACAGCCGGCCGGTCAGCGTGTCCTACCTGATGAACCGGCTGCAGCCGCTGCCTTTCGAGCAGCCGGTGGTCGTGTCGCTGAATCCGTTCATCGAACCTGACCCGGCCCGCGTGATCGCCCGCATCGACTACGCGCACCCGCTGTTCGACGGTCCGGCCATCGACGCGCAGGCGCGGCTGCCGGAAATCCAGGGGCGCGATCGCCTGTGGTACTGCGGCGCGTGGACCGGCTACGGCTTCCACGAAGACGGCCTCGCGTCGGCGGTGCGCGTCGCGCGTCACCTGGGCGCAGACATTCCGTGGCAGCGCAGCGGCGAGGTGCTCGCCGCATGAGCGATGTGCTGGCGGTCAGCCTCTGTCGCGGCGCGGTCATGCATGCCCGCGCGACGCCGGTGCGCACCCGCTTCGCCTACCGCCTGTTCTTCCTGCGCATCGCGCTGAGCCGGCTTGGCCTGCAGCCGGTGCCGATGCTGGCGCTGAACCGCTGGGCGCCGCTGTCCTTTCACTTCCGTGACCACGGCGCGCGCGACGGATCGCACCCGCTGCTCTGGATACGCGCGCTGCTGGCGCGCGAAGGTCTGGGCTGCGCCGACGGCGAAGTGGTGCTGCAGACCATGCCGCGACTGTTCGGCTACGTGTTCAACCCGGTCAGCTTCTGGTTCTGCCATGACCGTGCCGGTGCGCTGCGCGCCGTGCTGTGTGAGGTGAACAACACCTTTGGCGAACGTCACGACTATCTGGTCGCGCACGCCGACGGTCGGCCGATCGGCGACGGCGAGTGGATGGAGACGCGCAAGGTGTTTCACGTATCGCCCTTCTTCCCGGTCAGCGGCAGCTACCGCTTCCGCTTCGACCGGCGGGGCGATCTGCACGCGGTGGCCATCGACTACCACGACGGCGGGGAACGCCGGCTGCGCACACGCGTGTCCGGTCGTGCCGAAACCATGAGCCGGGCTGCCGCCTGGCGCGCATTGGCCGCGCACCCGCTGATGACGCTGGCGGTGATCGCGCGCATCCACGTGCAGGCCTTCCATCTGTGGCGCGCGCGCGTGCCCTTCTTCAGCAAACCGCAACCTCCCGTACAGGAAATGACCCGATGAATCAGCCCGACGTCCTGATTTCGCTCGAGCGCCGCAATGCGCTGCCGTTCGCCGCACGCCAGGTGTGCCGGCTGCTGGAGCGTATCGAACACGGCTGGCTGCTGATGACGCTGCCGAACGGTGAACTGCTGTCCTTCGGCCACCACGGCGAGCCGGTGGAAATGCGGGTGAAGGACTGGGCCACCTTCGATCACGTGATCGCGCGCGGCGACATCGGCCTCGGCGAAGCGTGGTTCGACGGACTGTGGGACAGCGACCACCTGGCGCGCGTGCTCACGCTGTTCGCGCTGAACCGGGAGGCCCTCGGGCGCGCCATACACGGCAACCTGCTGGCGCTGGCGATGGCCCGCATCCGCCACCTGTGCCGCGCCAACACGCGCAGCGGAAGCCGCCGCAACATCATGGCGCACTACGATCTGGGCAACGATTTCTACGCGCTGTGGCTGGACCGCAGCATGACCTACTCGAGCGCCTTGTTCGAAGGCGACGCGCAGCGCGATCTGGCGGCCGCCCAGCATGCCAAGTACGCGCGTATCGCCCGCGTGCTGCGCCTGCAGCGCGATCAGCCGGTGATCGAGATCGGCTGTGGCTGGGGCGGCTTCGCCGAGGTGGCGGCGCAGCAGAACGGTGCCTTCGTGCACGGCGTGACGCTGTCGCCGGCGCAACTGGCGTGGGCGCGCGAACGGGCCCAGCGCGGCGGCTTCGCCGACCGGGCCAGCTTCGAACTGTGCGACTACCGCGACCTGCGTGGCCAGGTCAGCCGCATCGTGTCGATCGAAATGCTGGAGGCGGTCGGCGAGCGCTGGTGGCCGACCTATTTCGCCAAGCTGAACGGCCTGCTCACGGTCGGCGGCGAGGCGGTGGTGCAGACCATCAGCATCGCCGACGATCTGTTCCCGCGCTACCGCAAGGGCACCGACTTCATCCAGCAGTACGTGTTCCCGGGCGGCATGCTGCCGTCGCCGTCGGTGTTCGTGGACCGGGCACAGCGCGCCGGTCTGCAGCTGCGTGACGACTACCGCTTCGGCATCGACTACGCGATCACGCTGGCACGCTGGCGCGAAACCTTCGAACAGCACACCGACGCCTTGCGCGCGCTCGGCTTCGATACCCGCTTCCAGCGGCTGTGGCGCTTCTACCTCGCCTACTGCGAGGCGGGCTTCCGCGCCGGGTCGATCGACGTGCACCAGTTCCACCTGGTGAAGCCGTGATCAGGCGTCTGCTCTGCGCGCTGCTGTTCGCCTCGGCCTGCGCATTCGCACAGCCGCCGGCGGGCGTGGTCGATCTGCTCGACGATCCGAAGCCGCTGGGCAGCGGCGAGATGCGCTGGTTCGGTCTCAAGCTGTACGACGCGACGCTGTGGGCAAGTGGCGGCCGTTACCAGCCGGACGGCGGCTTCGCGCTGAGCCTGCGCTACGCCCGCGACTTCGACGGCGTGCGGCTGGCGCGCGCCAGCATCGACGAAATCCGCCGCCTGGGCGAGCGCGACGAGGCGAAGATCGCGCGCTGGCATGAGGTGCTGGCCCGCGTCTTTCCGGACGTGAAGGCGGGCGAGGTGATCACCGGCGTCAAGCTGGCCGACGGCAGCGCACGCTTCTTCCACCAGGGGCGGGCGCTGCCGGCGGTCGACGATCGCGCACTGTCGGACGCCTTCTTCGCCATCTGGCTCGATCCGCGCACGCGCGAGCCGGCGCTGCGCGCGAAGCTGCTGGCCGAGGCCGGGCAGGCGCGGTGAACACCGCGCGGGTATTCGCCTACGGCCTGCTCGGTGCGCCACTGGCGGCCGCCGCGCTGCCGATCTATATCCATATCCCGAAGCTGTACGCCGAACATTACGGTGTATCGCTGACGCTGCTGGGCGTCGTGCTGTTCGTAGCACGCCTGGTCGACGCGCTGGCCGACCCGCTGATCGGCGCCGCCGGCGACCGTGCGCGCGGGCGTCGCCTGATCGTGCTGCTCGGGCTGTTGCCGCTGGCGGTCGGCCTGCCCGCGCTGGTGAAGCCGCTGGCCGGCATCGACCCGCTGCTCTGGCTGGTCGGCGCGCTGCTGCTGGTCTATGCCGGCTACAGCATCGCCACCATCCATTACGCCGCCTGGGGTGCCGAGCTGTCGACCACGCCGGCGCTGGGTACCCGGCTGGTGGCGTCGCGCGAGGGCTGGGCACTGGTCGGCGTCGTCGCGGCGTCGGTCGCCCCCGGCCTGCTGGCCGACGACGCACCGACCGGCCTGTGGCGCGCAGTGCTGTACTGGCTGCCCTGGCTCGCGCTGGCCGCGCTGCTGACCACGACCACGGTACCCGATCTGCGGCCGCAGGCAGTCGCGCAGCCGCTGCTGGTGACGCTGCGCGAGGTGATGCGGCACGCGCGCTTCCGCCGCCTGCTCGCGGTGTTCGCGCTCAATGGCATCGCGGCGGCGGTGCCCGGCACGCTGGTGCTCTTCTTCATCGCCGACGTGCTGCAGGCGCCGGAGCGCGAAGGTCTTTTCCTGGCGCTCTACTTCGTCGCCGGCGTGCTGGCGCTGCCGCTGTGGACGCGGCTGGCCGACCGCATCGGCCGCGCCCGCAGCTGGGCGGCGTCGATGCTGCTGGCGATCGCCGTGTTCGGCTGGGCATGGACGCTGGGGCCGGGCGACGCCACCGCCTTCATGCTCATCTGCGTCGGCTCGGGCATCGCGCTGGGCGCCGACCTCGCGCTGCCGCCAGCGCTGCTGGCCGGTCTGATTGCGCGGCGCGAGGAGCCGCTGCCGGCCGGCGGCAGCTTCGGCGTATGGACCTTCGTCACCAAGCTCAACCTTGCGCTGGCCGCCGGCGTTGCCTTGCCTGCACTGGCGCTGCTCGGCTACCGGCCGGGCGAGCAGGGCGACGAGGCGCGCGCCGCGCTGACCGCCGTCTATGCGCTGCTGCCGCTGCTGCTGAAGGCGGCAGCGCTCTGTTTGCTGTGGGCCGGCACGCGCCGGCTCGAACCCGATCTGCAAGGAGCTTCATCATGAAGAAAATGCTGTGCCGGCTGCTGTCGGTGCTCGGGCTGGCCGCGCTGGCCGGCTGCGGCGGTGTGCCGGTGGAGAAGTACGCGGCGCAGAAGCCGGTGCTCGATCTGAAGCAGTATTTCAATGGCCCGGTGACCGGCTGGGGCATGTTCCAGGACCGCAGCGGCGAGGTGATCAAGCGCTTCGTCGTCCACATCCACGCCCGCTGGCAGGGCGACACCGGTACGCTGGACGAGCGCTTCGAGTGGAGCGACGGCACGCAGAGTCGCCGCGTCTGGACCATCCGCCACCTGGGCGACGGCCGCTACAGCGGTCGCGCCGACGACGTGGTCGGCGAGGCGACCGGCGAAGCGCGCGGCAACTCGCTGCGCTGGCGCTACGTGCTGGCGCTGCCGGTGGACGACAAGGTCTACAACGTCGACTTCGACGACTGGATGTATCTGATCGACGACAAGGTGATGCTGAACCGCTCGGCGATGAGCAAGTTCGGCGTTCATCTGGGCGAGGTGACGCTGTCCTTCACCCGCGGCGCGCCCTGATGTTCGCGCCGCTGAATCCGCCCGTGAAGGACTGGGCTGGCAAACGCGTCTGGGTGATCGGTGCGTCGAGCGGCATTGGCGCCGCACTGGCGCGCCGGCTGATCGAGTCGGGCGCGCGTGTCGCGCTGTCCGCCCGCGACGCGGCGCGACTGGCGGATGTGGCCGATGTGGCCGGCCGCGCGCCGAACGTGCTGCAGCTTCCACTCGACGTCAGCGAGCCGGGGGCGTTGATGGACGCGTCCACCGAACTGTGCAAACGCTGGGGCGGGGTGGATGCCGTGTTCTTCGTCGCCGCGCGCTACCGTCCGGTGCGCGCCTGGGAACTGGACGACGACGATGTCGACGCCACGCTGCGCACCAACGTTGCCGCCGTCATGCATGGCTGCGCCGCGGTGCTGCCCGGCATGCTGGTGCAGCAGTCCGGTGCGCTGGTCATCGTGTCCAGCGTCGCCGGTTACCGCGGATTGCCGAAGGCGCTGGTCTATGGCGCGAGCAAGGCGGCGCTGATCAATTTCGCCGAGTCGCTGTACATGGACGTGCACCCGCGCGGGCTGGGCGTGCATCTGGTGTGCCCGGGCTTCGTGGAGACGCCGCTGACCGCGCAGAACGACTTCACGATGCCGGCGCTGATCAGCGCCGACGAGGCTGCCGGCCACATCCTCGCCGGCCTGGCGCGCGGCGATTTCCACATCCATTTCCCGAAGCGCTTCACCGGCTGGTTGCGCGTGCTGCGGCTGCTGCCCTACCGGCTGTACTTCGCCGCAGTCAGGCGAATGACCGGCCTGTGAGCGGAGCGCCCGCCCTTCAGCGATCGACGCGGGGCCGCGTCAGCCGCCGGGCGGCGATCACCACGGCGCTGACCGATAAGGTGAGGCCGGCCAGCGCGGCCAGCCACAGCAGCGTGTAGCGCAGCGCCGGGCGCCCGGCCAGCGCCGGCAGTTCGAAGCTGTGCGGCGCGTTGAACAGCCAGCGGCGCAGGCGGGCGTCGCGGTCCAGGGTGCCGAGCAGGCGACCGTCGAGCGCGTCGATATGCACCCAGGTTTCCGCGTCGTCCTCCAGTTTGACGCGCCAGACCGGCAGTTCCCTCGCGTCGCGGCGGGCGTACCACCAGGCGTCCTCGTGTATCAGACGTTCGATCGCCGCCAGCCGCGCGTCCGGGATCAGCGCGCGCGCCACCGCCTCGGCGTGGTGTTCGGTCACGTCCGGGTGGCCGAGGTCGGGCATGTCCACGCTGCGCCGGAAGCCGTTGCCGGCGGTGAGCGTCATGCGTGCCTGACCGCGCACCCAGTAGAGCTGCACCTCTTTCCAGTCCGCCTCGGCGAACAGCGGCACCAGCGCCTGTGCATCGTGCGGCCACGGAAACGCGGCGGCCACGCTGCCGGTGTAGCGTGCCATCGCCGCGTTGCCCGGCGGCGTGTTGCGCAGCCAGTCGCCAGGCGACATCGACAGCCAGCCGCTGACCATCCAGGCGAGCACGAACAGGCCGCCGCCCAGACCGGCCAGATGGTGCAGCTTCATCCAGCCGGAGAAGGGGCTGAGCGGCGCCCGCCGGCGCAGCCGCAGCACGCCCAGCAGCAACCCGCTCAGTGCCGAAATGCAGCAGATGCCGGACACCCACAGCAGGGTCTGCCGCCACAGCGCCGACTGTTCGCGCAGCGGCGTGAAGTAGAACCAGTGCGGCACGGCGCCGAGCCAGTTCCAGAAGCGCTCGCGTTGGGTGCTGTCGCGCACCACCTCGCCGCTGCGTGCCGACACGTAGAGCTCGGTGCCGGCTTCATCGTCCAGCGCGATGCGGTGGAAGGGGCGCTGGCGGTCCAGCGTCGCCAGCACCGTCCATTGGTCGCGTTCGACGATGCCCACGTGGCGCGCGCCCGGCTGGCCGGAGAAGGCACGTGCGATGGCTTCGGCCCGGGCGACGTCGATGGCGGTGACGCGTGCGCCGCTGCGCGCGCTGATGGCATGTCGCCCGCCGTCGGCCATGGTCATGCGCCACACCGGCTCGCTGCTGCCGTCCTCGCGCGGCAGCGCTTCCAGCCACAGGCGCCGCGGGAAGCTGTGAACACCGGCGGCCTGCAGCGCCGCGGTGGGCGACACCCTGATCTGCGCCGCGTCGAGCGCGCCCAGGCCCTGCAGGCGTTCGGCGTCGCTCAGCGCGGGGAAGCCGACCACGCTCATCACCAGTCCTGAGCCGAACCACATGACGAACAGCAGGCAGCCGGCGATGCCCAGCCAGCGGTGCACCGAGGCCAGGGCGCCCGGCAGGCGGCGGGCGAGGGCGGGCAGGGAGGCGCTGAGCGGCGGGAACATGCGCTAAGGATCAACCGGCGCGTGAGGCGTCGGCAAGCGGGGTGGCGCGTGTTCCGGCGCGGCGCGCGTACAGACCGGTCAGCCAGTCAAGTGCGCAGTAGAAGGCGCCGGCCGCCAGCGGCGGGTTGGCGGCCGTCAGCGGCAGGCCGGGGACTTCGGGCCGCCAGATCCAGCAGCCGAGCTCGGTGCCGTACAGCTCCATCGCCAGCGCCAGCAAGAACATGGTCGAGTACAGGCGCGGCGATGGACCGAAGCGCAGCGCGAGCAGGTAGAGCGCGAACAGCGGCAGGCTGATGCCGTCGGCCCCGAACAGCGCACAGGCCGCCACCAGGCCGAGCGCAAGCGGCGGCACGGCGTCTGTCACACCGTGCGGCAGGCGTTCGCTCAGCCACACGCCCAGCGCGAACAGCAGCACGTGGCCCGGCGGCACGAACAGCGGCAGATTGCCGAGGCGGTAGTCGTACAGCCCCCACCACAGCGACAGCACGATTTCGCCGAAGGTGGCCCAGGCGAGGCAGATCATCCACTGCGCGCGCTGCCCGGGCGCGGCGCGCAGACAGAGCGCGCCGAGCAGTGCCCAGGTCCACAGTGCGACGACGTGCGGCGCCCACGCGGCGCCATGCGCGTCCAGCCAGAGGCCGCCGACGATGGTCAGCACGATGGCGAGGGCGAAGGGCGTGGTCATCTATATATATGCGGTCGGGCCGGGCGGGAGGTCGGCCGGGCCTGCATGGTAGACTCTGCGCCTCGAAAAATCGCGGGTTTTCCCATGTCCGGCAATACTTTGGGCACGCTTTTCTGTGTCACCTCCTTCGGTGAGTCGCATGGCCCGGCCATCGGCTGCGTGGTCGACGGCTGTCCGCCGGGGCTGGCGCTGAGCGCCGCCGACATCCAGGCCGAACTGGACCGGCGCAAGCCCGGCACCTCGCGCCACGTGACGCAGCGGCGCGAGCCGGACGAAGTGGAAATCCTGTCCGGCGTGTTCGAAGGTGTCACCACCGGCACGCCGATCGCGCTGCTCATCCGCAACCAGGACCAGCGCTCGAAGGACTACGGCAACATCGCCGAAACCTTCCGCCCGGGACACGCCGACTACGGCTACTGGCAGAAGTACGGTATCCGCGACCACCGCGGCGGCGGCCGCTCGTCGGCGCGCGAGACCGCGGTGCGCGTGGCGGCCGGTGCGATCGCCCGCAAGTGGCTGCGCGAGCGCTACGGCATCGAAATCCACGGCTGGATGAGCCAGCTCGGCCCGATCCGCATCGAATACCGCGACCGCGACGCGATCGCCAGCAACCCCTTCTTCGCGCCGGACGCCACCATCGTCCCCGAGCTCGAACTGTTCATGGACCAGCTGCGCAAGTCGGGCGACTCCTGCGGTGCCCGCATCGACGTGGTTGCCAGTGGCGTGCCCGTGGGCTGGGGCGAACCGGTGTATGACCGGCTGGACGCCGACATCGCGCACGCGATGATGGGCATCAACGCGGTCAAGGGTGTCGAGATCGGCGCCGGTTTCGCCAGCGTCGAACAGCGCGGCACCGAGCACTCGGACGAAATGTCGCCGCAGGGCTTCCTGTCGAACAACGCCGGCGGCGTGCTGGGCGGCATTTCGACCGGGCAGGACGTGCGTGTGTCGATCGCCATCAAGCCCACCTCCAGCATCCGGCTGGACCGTCACTCGATCGACAAGGCCGGCAATCCGGTCATCGTCAATACGCACGGCCGGCACGACCCCTGCGTCGGCATCCGTGCCACGCCGGTGGCTGAAGCCATGCTGGCACTGGTGCTGATGGACCACGCGCTGCGCCACCGCGCACAGTGCGGCGACGTCGACTGCCCGACGCCGCGCATTCCGGCGGCCGCCCCGGCCGACGTGATCGAACGGCTGCGCGCGCAACGCGACGCCGCCGTGGATGACCCGGAGCCGGACGAGGCCTGAGCGACACCGTCCGCCGATGCGCCCTGGCTGGCGCACCGGCGGCCCGGCAGCGGTTCGCGGCCTTGCTCGCCGTGAATTCGCCGGCCCCGCCTCCGGTTCTTCCCCGGGCCTGACCTCAGCGCCCGGCTGCAGCACCTTCCTCCCGATCTTCCCGCCTGTCCGATCCCGTCGCCGACACCGGTCCGCGTGACCCGTGTCAGGCGGAATCGCCGTTGCCGCCAAGCAGTAAATCGTCACCTTTTCGGAAATGTTCCCGTCAATACCGGGACTCGGTCCCGGTCGGAGGGCAACAGCCGGTGTTCGGCCACAGACCGGGCCCGTCGGCCGATCCGGCCTACCCGTGCGGCATGCGTGCATTCCTCGGGAATGAAATCGCCGCCCGGGAAATTTTCCCCGCGTTATCTGCACGGGATGTTTTCCCTGTTTCCACGTGACGCGCCTCGGTACAAGACGGGAAACAAATAGCCCGTGGCGTTGTAGGAGTCCGTCCTACATCGAGGTCGATGACAAGGCATACAAGAAGAGGAGGGGCGAGGTCGCTGGCGGCACTCGCTCTGGCCGCTGGGCCATACACCGGTACCGCAATGGCGCAGGAGGAAGAGGTGATCGAGCTGGCACCGGTCGAGATTCGCGCACCGCGCATCATCACGCCGCTGCCGGGCGTGGTGATCGATCGCGACCAGTCCAGCGTCAATGTGCAGAGCGCGACCGCCGAGGACATCCGCCAGCAGCAGTCGATCAACATCACCGACTTCCTGAACACGACGGGACAGTCGATCACGATCAACGACTACGCAGGCAACCCCTTCCAGCAGGACCTGAGTTTTCGCGGCTTTTCCGCGTCGCCGCTGGTCGGCACACCGCAGGGGCTGTCGGTCTACCTCGATGGCGTACGCATCAACGAGCCTTTCGGCGAGGTGGTGAACTGGGATCTGATCCCGACCATCGCGATCGAGCGCACTGACCTGATTCCCGGCTCGAATCCGCTGTTTGGCCTGAACACCATAGGTGGCGCGCTGTCGCTGCAGACCAAGTCCGGCTTCACTTCGCAGCGCTTCGAAGCGACCAGGACACAGGGCTCGTGGGGTCGTTCCCAGAACCAGCTTGCGATCGGCGGCAACAACGGCACGGTGGCCGGTTTCCTGGCGATCAGCGAGTTCCGTGAGGACGGCTGGCGTGACAACTCGCCGAGCAGCGTGAACCAGTACTTCGGCCGTATCGATGCGCGCATCGGCAAGGTCGAGCTGACCGGCTCGCTGCTCAAGGTCGACAACAAGCTCACCGGTAACGGGCTGGTGCCTTACGAGGACTGGCAGGTGCGACCGGAGTCGGTGTTCACCTCGCCCGACACCAACGACAACGATCTCACTCACATCAATCTGCGTGGCCGGCTCGACATCAGCGACCGCGACAGCCTGTCGCTCGGCCTGTATCAGCGCAAGCTGACCCAGCGTTCGGTCGGCGGCGACTTCTGGGACGACTTCGATCGCCTGTCCTACGGCCGTCTGGACGACTGCCCGCTGAGCAACTTCCCCTACGTGTCGGCCAACGGCGCCTACGACCCGGTCGGTGGTCCCACCTCGCCCGGCTGCCCCGGCTTTGCGCCCAACGGGCTGTTCAATATCGGCGGTACCTCGCAGGAGGCGATGGGGCTGACGCTGCAGTGGGTGCATGTGGGCGACCGACACCAGGTGGTCGTCGGCGGCACCTTCGACCGCAATGACATGAGCTACGGCCAGGGCCAGTTGCTCGGTTTCATCGACGGTGACCGCAACATCTACACCGATCCGTCGAAGGCCGACGAACTGGGACTGGCGCCGCTGGAGACGCTGATCCAGCGCAACAACCTGACCGGGTCGAACGAGGCGGTCGCGATCTTCGCCACCGACACCTGGACGGTGCAGGACAACTTCTTCGTGAACTACGGCCTGCGCTGGAGCCGCACGCACGTGAAGAACCAGCTGGTGTCGGACAAGCCGATTCCGCTCTACCAGTTCACGCAGAACTTCCTGAACACCCGCCAGATGCGCTGCGGCACGCTGGCCGACGCCACCGCGCGCTTCCTCTGTTCGGAGGGCGATTACACCTACTACAGCGCCAATCCGTCCTTTGGCATGTCGTGGTTGCCGACGCCCGAGCTGAATTTCTTCATGAACGTGAGCAAGGGCTCGCGCACGCCGTCGGTGATCGAACTGGGCTGCGCGCGCGACAAGGAAGTCGAGAACCAGAACAACGGCAAGAGCATCGGCTGTTCGGTGCCGACCGCGCTGACCAGCGACCCCTATCTGCCGCAGGTGCGTTCGCTCAGCACCGAGTTCGGCCTGCGCGGCACGGCGCTCGACGGCAAGATCGATTTCAACGCCACGGTGTTCGTGACCGAACTCGAGGACGACATCCTGTTCGTGTCGCTCGGCCGCAAGAACCGCGGCGTGTTCGACACCTTCGAAAGCACCACGCGCGAAGGCTTCGAACTGGGCATGACCGCGCGGTTGGGCAAGCACACCTTCCGCGCCGCCTATACGCGGCTCGAAGCCACCTTCGATTCGACTGCGCGGGTGGTTAACCAGTCGAACAGCAGTTCGAACAAGACGCCGGGCCAGCTCAACGAATTCACGATCAAGCCGGGCGACTACATCCCCGGCATTCCGCGCGATGTGCTGCGTCTGGGCTGGAATTACGACGCCACCGACAAGCTCAGCTTCGGCGTGAACATGATTGCGCACGCCGGTTCGTACTCGCGCGGCAACGAGAACAACGAGCATCAGGCGGGTGGCGACGATGAGTACGGCGACTCCTTCGGTGGTGGCTCCGCCGGCCTCGGTCGGGCCTATGTCGGCAAGGGTTCGACCGCCGGCTACGCGGTGTTCCACTTCGTCGGCCGCTATCGCATCACGCCCCAGCTCACGGTGTTTGCGCGGGTCGACAACCTGTTCGACAAGCAGTACGTCACTGCCAGCGAACTCGAACTGAATCCCTTCGTCGCCGGCAATTTCGGCGCCCGTGACGCCTCCGGCTTCAACTACAACTCCTTCGCCTGGACCCATTCGCAGTTCGTCGGCCCCGGTTCGCCGCGCGCTGGCTGGATCGGCCTGACCTACGCGTTCGACATGCCGCGGAGCAACTGACTTTCGCATCCGATTTTCATACCGATTGTTCGCGCGGTCGTGCAAACGCGAACTTGATGATCCGTTCCGGCGGATCGAAACTTGAGGAGGTGGCACTATGAAACTACGCGCAACAGCCCTGGCAGCAATGCTGGCGGCAATCGCTGCGCCAGCCCAGGCGGGTGACTTCACCAGCCTGCTCGAAAACACCGGCCCCGGCCCGGACCTGAAGTGGGGTACGGCCGACGACACGGACGCCATCGGCCCCGGCGTTGACGGCATCCTGGGCACCGCTGACGACACGACCGTCAAGGTGTCCGGCGCCAACCAGCCGGCCGGCGACAAGCTCTATCTTCAGACCAACAATGTCGTTGCCAGCGGCAGTAACTCGAACGTGCCGCTGAGCATCGACTATTCGGCGACCGAGTGGCGTACGGCCGCGATCGGCGGCACGGTTCCGCGCGGCACGCCGACAGCGTCGGGCACCTTGTCGCTGATCGACTACCACGTCACGACCGGCATCACGCTGGGCAGCGACACCATCGGTGACGCCTACGACTTCGTGTTCCGTGACTCGCGCGACAACTCGCTGGTGTTCGGCACCCGCTTCGTGCTCGGTCAGTCGCCCTCCTATGCCGACGATGCGGAACTGAACTTCATGTACCGCTACGGTTTCGTCGAAGGCGACAAGGTGTTCGACGTGAAGGCCGCCTGGCTGTTCTATGGCGACTTCGATCTGCGCATGTACAACGCCTCGCGCAGCGACGTCCGTTCGCTCACCGGCACGCCGCTCCTCGACCTGAACGCGGTTGCTTTCCAGGCCGACGTGAACCTGTCCGAGGGCAACCCCTTCAGCGGAATGTATCTGCTGAAGACCGACGCCACCGACTACAAGTGGATGGCGGACGCGATCGGCTACTACCAGGCAGGCGAAGAAGGCCAGGCGCTGCTGTACAGCTCGATCGGCGGTTTCGCGCCGACCGTCGCGGCCGTTCCGGAGCCTTCCGAGTACGCCATGTTCCTTGCAGGTCTGGGCCTGATCGGTGCCGTCGTGCGCCGTCGTCTGCGCGCCTGATGCTCTGACACACACACCAACAAGAGGATATTCCCCATGAAGATCAAGAACCTTGCACTGTCCCTGCTGCTCGGCTTTTCCGCTCACTCTGCCTGGGCTTTCGTCGCGCTGCCGGAAAGCGGCACGCTGCGCATCACCGGTACCAACAACACGGCGACCGATCCGCTCTTCCTCGGCGCCGACTGGGCTCCGGCCGACAACGGCTACACCCAAGTTGCCCGCCGCATCAGCTCGGTGATCTATGACGGCACCGACGTCGGCACTTTCTACGACTACGTCTATCGCTATACCGACGGCACGCTGGCCTTCGCATCGCGTTTCACGCTGGAAGTCGGCGAGATCGAGATCGGCGACCTCGAGTACGAAGTCGAAATCAACGACATCCTGCGCAGCGGTTTCGCCGGCTACGACGTGTCGGTCGGCTGGTACGACTCGGGCACTGACAGCGATTTCCGTCTGCAGAGTGTCGCGCACACGTCGAATGGCGTGCGTACGCGTCCGACCAATCCGGTCGATGTGTTCGACGACAACGTGGTCGATTTCCGCACCGACATTTCGGTCGAGGAAGGCAACCCGACCACCGGCTGGTACGTGATCAAGACCAACGCGACCGAGTTCGAATACCTCACGGGCGCAGTGACCATCCGTCAGGCACCGAGCCTCGACGGCACGTCGCCGCCGCTGCGCGTCGCCAACTTCGAAGGTTTCGCGCCGATCGCCGCGCCGGTGCCGGAACCGTCCGAGTACGCGATGTTCCTCGCCGGTCTGGGCATGGTCGGCTTCGTTGCCCGCCGCCGCATGAACCGCATCTGAGTTTCACGCCTCGACCCGGGCAACCGGGCGTTTCTTTGAGCCAGGCCTCGTGCCTGGCTTTTTTTCATCCGAACAGCCTGGCGACCTCACGCGGTGCGCAGCGCAGATACTGTGGCGCTACCTTGATCTGCGCGCCGAGCTTGGCTGCGGCGTGCCAGGGCCAGCGCGGGTCGTACAGCATCGCGCGGGCGACGCCGATCAGGTCGGCCTGGCCGGCGGCGAGTATGGCTTCGGCGTGCTCCGGCTCGGTGATCAGGCCGACCGCGATGGTCGGCAGTCCTGTTTCGGCGCGGATGCGTTCGGCGAAGGCGACCTGATAGCCCGGCGTGAGCGGAATCTGCTGCGCGGTCGATACGCCGCCGCTCGATACGTGGATGAAGCTCGCGCCGCGCGCCTTGAGCGCCTGCGCGAGGACCACGCTCTGTTCGATGTCCCAGCCGCCGTCCACCCAGTCGCTGGCGGAAATGCGCATGCCGACCGGCCGGTCGTGAGGGAAGGCTTCGCGCACCGCGTCGAACACCTCGAGCGGAAAGCGCAGCCGGTTCTCGAGCGTGCCGCCGTAGGCGTCATCACGTGCATTGGCCAGCGGCGACAGGAACTGGTGCAGCAGGTAGCCGTGTGCGCCGTGCACCTCGATGGCGTCCAGTTCGAGCCGCGCCGCGCGCTTTGCCGCGTCGGCGAAGGCAGCGCACACCCGGCGCAGGCCGTCGGCGTCGAGTGAATGTGGCGGGTTCTCGTGCGCGGCGTGCGGAATCGAGGAGGGCGCCACGGTCTGCCAGCCGCCGGCGGTCGGCGCGATCTGCGCGCCGCCCTCCCAAGGTCGTGCCACCGAAGCCTTGCGGCCGGCATGGCCGAGCTGGATCGCGATCGGCATGCTGGAGTGGGCACGCACACCGTCGAGCACGCGACGCAATGCGGCTTCGTTGTCATCGTTCCACAGGCCGAGGTCGGCGGCAGAAATGCGACCGTCGGCTTCGACCGCAGTCGCTTCGATCACGAACAGGCCGGCGCCCGACAGCGCCATCTGGCCGATGTGCATCAGGTGCCAGTCGGTCGCGTTGCCGTCGCTGGCCGAGTACTGGCACATCGGCGCGATGACGATGCGGTTGGACAGCCTGAGGCCGCCGAGGTCGTAGGGCTGGAAGAGCGGGCTGGACATGAATGGGATCTCGCGGTCGTTGAAGGGCGGGCGGCGCGGCCGCAGCGCCCTGCAATCTACCGCCGACCGCCGGCCCGCGTCGACTTTCGCGACACCGGCGGCTGCATCGTCAGAGCCCCAGTTCGGACAGGCCGGGATGATCGTCGGGACGCCGTCCCTGCGGCCAGCGGAACAGGCGTTCCGACTCGCTGATCGCCAGGTCGTTGATGCTGGCGTGGCGATGCGCCATCAGGCCCTTGTCGTCGAATTCCCAGTTCTCGTTGCCGTAGGAGCGGAACCAGTTGCCGGCGTCGTCCTGCCATTCGTAGGCGAAGCGCACGGCGATGCGGTTGCCGGCGGTGCACCACAGTTCCTTGATCAGCCGGTACTCGCGCTCCTTCGCCCACTTGCGGGTCAGGAAGTCGACGATCTCGGCGCGGCCGCGCAGGAACTCCGAGCGGTTGCGCCACCGGCTGTCGGCGGTGTAGGCGAGCGATACGCGTTGCGGGTCGCGGCTGTTCCAGCCGTCTTCGGCGGCGCGCACCTTCTGCGCAGCGGTTTCGGACGTGAAGGGCGGCAGGGGCGGGCGGGGGGCGTCGGTCATGGCAAAGGCTCCGGGGGTTGAAAAGAGACAGGTCTGTCTACATACTTGAACAAGACAGGTCTGTCTGTCAACATGAATGGATGTTCACATCTCTCGACGATCTCGCCGGACCCGGTCCGCTGTCCGAACAGGATGCGCGGACCCGCGTACTCGAATGCGCCTATCGGCTGTTCTACCGCCACGGCCTGCGCGCCACCGGCATCGACCGCATCATTGCCGAGTCGGGCGTCGCCAAGGCTTCGTTCTACCGCCACTTTCCGACCAAGCAGGCGCTGGTCGAGGCCTATCTGGACCTGCGTCACGCGCGCTGGATGGGCTGGCTGGAAAGCCGGCTTGCCGCTGCGCCGGATGCCCGCGCCTGGTTGGCTGCGCTGCCCGATGCGCTGGACGACTGGTTCCGCGCGCCCGGCTTTCGCGGCTGCGCCTTCATCAATGGTCACGCCGAAGCCGGCACGGACGCGCCGCCGATGACGGTGACGCACAAGCGGGAACTGGCGGCGCGGATCGAAGTGGCCTGTCGCGAGGTGGGTTTCGCTCGACCGGACGAGGTCGCCGCCGATCTGCTGCTGCTCATCGAGGGCGCCATCGTGCGCGCGCAGATGGAAGGCGCGGACGCGGCCCGCGCGCCGCTGGCACGGGTGTTTGCGCGGGTGCTCGCCGGGGCGGAGCGCGCATGCGTCTGACACCTGATTCGTGGCTGGAGTCGGGGCCGGGGTTCTGGAGGGGCCTTGACCCCGACAGCAGCCTGCATCGAAGTCCGAGGACGGCAGCGGCCGTGTCGCGGCCAAGGCCACCCCCACAGGGATCGCGCCTGACTCGTGACTGGAACCAGGGCCGGGGTTCTGTGGGAGGGGCCTTGACCCCGACAGCAGCCCGCATCGAAGTCCGCAAAGGCCCTGTCGCTGCCAAGGCCGCTCTCACAGGGAGAGGTGGTGTGCGCGGTAAGTACAGCGACGGGGCTTGTCGTCAGCGGCCGGCGTTACCGCTGCGCCACCACGCCTGCATCGTTCGGCCGGTCGGCTCGAGGGTTTCGCCGGCAGGGTTCAGTGGCCAGTGCCAGCGGGGACCGGCAGCCCAGCCGTCGGTGACGAGGCGCTCCGGCAGACCCGGCAGCAGCACTTCGTCCGGCGCACTCGCTCGAGTCTGCGCGTATTCGATGATCAGGCAGGCGTGCGGCACGCGGCCGAGTGCATCGATGTGCGCCTGCTGTATCGCCGCGCCGTAGCGCTCGACGGCCGACTCAGCCTCGCCGCGCTCCAGAAGCGCCGCGCACGACAGCAGAGGCAGTTGCGACAGCAGGTTCACCGAGGCGCACCAGGCGTCGGTCGGCATCGCGGGTGCGGCGCGCAGCGGATCGCGCGACAGGTCCTCCAGCACGCCGCTCACGTCCTGCCGTACACAGCGCACCCGCCCTGAGTACTTGCGAACGGCAGCACGCGCAGCCGGGCCGAAGCACACGTCTACGAGGTCTACGGTTTCGAACAGGTCGAGCAGTTCGCGCAGTGGCACGTCCTGCAGCAGACCTGCGCCCATGATCCATGCGCGCCGCGGTGCATCAGGTGCTGCGGCGGAAAGGCGGGCGGCGGCGAGCAAGGCGGCGCGCGTCTGCGCGATGTGCTCTGCCCAGTGCGTACGCAGCCGGCGATGGCGCACGGCGAGCGCGGCCGCCTCGCGGCGCAGACCAAGGCGCTGCGCCGCCGGCAGACAGTCCAGGCGTGCCCAGGCAATCAGTTCCTCGATCATGCGGCGTCCGGCGGGAACAGCGCGCGGGCGCGTGGTGCCGGGTCGAGCCGGTAGAAGCGGGCCAACTGCTCGTACAGATCCGGCCAGGCCTGCTGTATCAGGTCAGGGATTTCGAAGAAGCACTCCGACATGACGGCGAAGAACTCGGCCGGGCTTTCCGCGGCGTATTCGTCGATGCCGGTGTCCACGCCGGCGTCGACGTCGGCACAGAAGCGCTCGTAGGCGGTCGACCACACGGCCGCCCAGCGCTGCACGCTCATGCCGGCATGCAGCGGCGGCAGACCGTCAGGCTCGCCGTTGCGCATGTCCAGCTTGTGCGCGAACTCGTGGATGACCACATTGATGCCGTCGGCCGCCAGCGATTCCGGCTGCCAGGACAGCAGTACCGGGCCGCCTTCCCACGCCTCGCCGACCAGCGTGTCCTCGTATTCGTGCACGACGCCAGCGTCGTCGGTCACCCGCCGCGGCACGACGAAGTCGCCCGGGTAGACCACCACGCCGACCCAGTCGTCGTACCAGTCCAGCCCGAGGTTGAGCACCGGCACGCAGGCCTGCAGCGCGATTTCGAGCAGCATGTCGTCGGTCAGCACGGTGTCGTGGGCGCCGTGGAATTCCTTGCTGGCGATGAACTGCCGCGCCAGTTCACGCAGGCGCGGCCGGTCGGCGGGGTCGAGGAAATCGAGCCAGGGCAGCCGGGCCTCGATGCGGGCCCACTGTTCGTCGGGTACGTCGGGCAGTTCGGGTTCGACGGCGGAAACGAGTCGGCGCAGCCAGTGCAACATCCGGAAGTAATCCTCTCTTGCGCGGGGTGGGGGCAGCGCCTATTGTGAAGGCTCTGCAACCACGAAAGGAGGTGATCCGTGATGAAACGTCTCGCGATCCTGCTGGGGCTGGCGATGTTTGCGTCGTCCAGTGCCGTTCTTGCATGCCCGGGCGAAAAGCACGGCGACGCCAAACCCCAGAGCTCCCAGCCGGAGAAGCCAAAGACCTGATTCCGCGCAACTGTCGTGAGACAGGTGTGCGAGGGGCGACCGCGAAAGCGGTCGCCCTTTTTCGTTGACCTGGTGCGTCGGGAACTCACCCTGCGGGGGTGGTGAATGACGTGTGGGCGTCTGTGGCGGTCATCGGGCGAAGACTGCGCCGTGAATCGAATACCGCGGGCCTGCAGCGGCTGCGTCGCGGCCAAGGCCGATCCCAAAGGAATCGCGCCCAATCGGTGATCGGAGCCGGAGTTCTGTGGGAGGGGTCTTCCGACCCCGACAGCAGCCTGTATCGAAGCCGGTGGCCTGCAACCGCCGCGTCGCGGTCAGAAGACCGCTCCCACAACGACGGCGCTCACTGCCGCCCGCTTCAGAACGTACCGTTCAGCGCCCGCCGCAGCGTGCTGGACGGCAGTTCGCCGAACAGTTCGCGGTAGTCGTGCGAGAAGTGGCCGAGATGCCAGAAGCCCCATTGCATCGCGATGTCGTGCACGCTGCGCGCCGGGTCACTGCCGTGCTGCAGCGCGCGCCGCACGGCGTTCAGCCGCACGCGTTTCAGGTAATCCTTCGGCGCCATGCCAAGCACGCTGTTGAAGTGGTTCTGCAGCGTGCGGCGCGTGACGTGCAGGCGTTCGCACAGTTCGTCTACGCCGTCGACCGAGCTTTCCGGCTTCAGCGCGATGCGCCGCGCCTGCATCACGATGTCGAAGCGGCGCTGTTCGAGTGCTGTGCGCGATGGCGGCGCCGGGTCGTCGCCCAGGCTGTCGAGCAGCAGATCGACCAGATCGGCGCACAGATCGCCGGACGGGGTGGTGGCACCGACCGGTTCCAGCAGGCCTTCGATCAGGAAACACAGTTCGCTGTGCCGCGATGGACTGAGCGCGCGGCTGGCGACCGAGCCGTGCAGCAGCAGCTGTTCGAGCTTGTGTCCGTGGCGGCCGGTCAGGCGCGAGGCGAGCCAGCCTTCGTCGGCGACGATGCCGTAGATGCCGAAGTCGCGCGGCGTGCGCAGCGTGAAGCCGCTGCTGGCGCGCGCCATCATCAGATGCACCCCATCGCTGTGCGGCCGGCCGCAGAAGCGCACTTCACCGGTGCGCGACAGATCGGGCAGGCCCATCCACACCGAGCCCGACCACGGGCCGCACTGCTGGCTGGTTTCCTGTTCGGTGTATTCGTGGAACACCTGCAAGCGCGGGCCGTCCTCGACCAGCATTTCGCGGATGCAGCCGCTGAACACGCCACCCGACAACTGCTCGTATTCCTGATGCCAGCGCGAAATATTGTCCGCGTGCTCGGCGACGTCGTCGCTGCGGCACACGCGGATTCCGTCCTTCGGGGCGCTTCTGGTGGCGTCCTCCGCGGTCGGGGCTGGCGCGATGTCATGTCCCATGTTCTGCCTCTCCTCCTGTCGCTCGCGCGAACAGGAATGTACCGTGATTGCAGGGACTTAGCATTCCCCGTGCCAACTGCCGCAAACAGCTTTTCCGATTCGGGATAGTGCACTGCCGCGACTTTTCCGATTCCGGATAGCGGGGACGCCTTCCCGGTGATCGAATGAAAAAGAGGTTCCGCGCCGGGCGGAACAGATCCGGGAGAGGAAAACATGTCGTCAACACTGAATGCGACCGGAGCGGGCGGCCCGCAGTCGCTGAAGAAGGTGCTGGGTCCGCTGCAGCTGTGGGGCATCGCGGTCGGACTGGTCATTTCGGGCGAGTACTTCGGCTGGAGCTATGGCTGGAACTCGGCCGGCACGCTGGGCTTCCTGTGCGCCACCGTGCTGGTTGCGGCCATGTACGCGACCTTCATCTTCAGCTTCACCGAACTGTCTACCGCCATCCCGCACGCCGGCGGTCCCTTCGCCTACGCGCGGCGCGCCTTCGGACCCTTCGGCGGCTTCATCGCCGGTTTCGCCACGCTGGTCGAATTCGTATTCGCGCCGCCGGCGATCTCGCTGGCCATCGGCGCCTACCTGAACGTGCAGTTCCCCAGCGTCGATCCGAAGATGATCGCGCTCGGCGCCTACGTCGTGTTCATCGCGCTGAACTGGGTGGGGGTGAGCATCGCCGCCACCTTCGAACTGTTCGTGACGCTGCTCGCCATCTTCGAACTGCTGCTCTTCATGGGCATCGTCGCGCCCGGCTGGAGCATGGCGAACTTCGTCGCCAATGGCTGGGCCGGCCAGAACGAGTTCTCCGGCGTCGCGCTGGCGGGCATCTTCGCGTCCATCCCGTTCGCCATCTGGTTCTTCCTGGCGATCGAGGGCGCGGCGATGGCGGCCGAGGAGGCACGTGACCCGAAGCGCACGATTCCGGTCGCCTACGTGGCCGGCATCCTTACCCTGCTGGTGCTCGCCTTCGGCGTCATGATCTTCGCCGGCGGCGTCGGCGACTGGCGCCAGATCGCCAACATCAACGATCCGCTGCCGCAGGCGATGAAGGCGGTGGTGGGCGAGAACAGCGGCTGGCTGCACATGCTGGTATGGATCGGCCTGTTCGGCCTGATCGCCTCCTTCCACGGCATCATCATGGGCTACTCGCGGCAGATCTTCGCGCTCGCCCGTGCCGGCTACCTGCCGCGCTACTTCGCCGCACTCAGCCCGCGTTTCCAGACGCCGCACCGCGCACTGCTGGCGGGGGGCGTGATCGGCGTGGTCGCCATCTTCAGCGACTCGTGGATCAGCTTCGGCGGCCAGACGCTGACCGCCAACATCGTCACGATGTCGGTATTCGGTGCCATCGTCATGTACATCATGTCCATGGCCTCGCTGTTCAAGCTGCGCAAGAGCGAGCCGCTGCTGGAACGTCCGTACCGCGCGCCGTTCTATCCGGTATTCCCGGCCATTGCGCTGGCGCTGGGCGTGTTCTGCCTCGGCGCGATGGTGTGGTTCAACACGCTGCTGGCCGGCGTCTTCCTCGGCCTGTTCGCGCTCGCCTCGGCCTACTTCTTCCTGACCGGCCAGCAGCGCGCCGACGCACCGGAAGACGTGATGCTGGCCGGCAGCCGCTGAGGAGAGCGCAATGGCTTATCGCGTGACGGTGGGCGGGGAGGCGTTCAGCTTCCCCGACCTGAAGACGGTGATGGCCTGCGCCAGCCCGGCCCGCTCCGGCGACGTGCTGGCCGGCGTGGCAGCAGGCTCCGCGCTGCGCCGTGTGGCGGCGCGGCACGCGCTGGCCGACATCCCGCTGGCCACCTTCCTGAACGAGGCGCTGGTGCCGTACGAGGAGGACGAGATCACCCGCCTCATCGTCGACAGCCATGACCGCGCCGCCTTCGCGACCATTGCCCATCTGACGGTGGGCGGTTTCCGCGAGTGGCTGCTCGACGACGCGGCCGACGCCGACGCGCTGACCGCGGTATCGCCGGGCCTGACGCCGGAAATGGTGGCGGCGGTAAGCAAGCTCATGCGCAACCAGGACCTGATCGCGGTGGCGCGCAAATGCCGCGTGGTGACGCAGTTCCGCAACACGATAGGCCTGCCCGGCCATCTGGCGGTGCGGCTGCAGCCGAACCACCCGACCGACGATCTGCGCGGCGTGGCGGCCTCGACGCTGGACGGTCTGCTGTGCGGCGCCGGTGATGCGGTGATCGGCATCAATCCGGCCTCCGACAGCCTGCCCGCCATCGCCAGCCTGCTGCACATGCTGGACGAACTGATCGAACGCTTCGACATCCCGACCCAGAGCTGCGTGCTGACGCACGTGACCAACACGGTGAAGCTGATCGAGCAGGGCGCACCGGTCGACCTGGTGTTCCAGTCGGTTGGCGGCACCGAGAAGACGAACACGTCCTTTGGCGTCAGCCTCGCCGTGCTCGACGAGGCGTATGACGCAGCGCTGTCGCTCGGCCGCGGCACGCTCGGCGACAACGTCATGTATTTCGAGACCGGGCAGGGCAGCGCATTGTCCGCCAACGCCCACCACGGCGTGGACCAGCAGACCTGCGAGGCGCGCGCCTACGCGGTGGCGCGCCGCTACAAGCCGCTGCTGATCAATACCGTGGTCGGCTTCATCGGCCCGGAGTACCTGTACGACGGTAAGCAGATCATCCGCGCCGGGCTGGAGGATCACTTCTGCGGCAAGCTGCTCGGCCTGCCGCTGGGCTGCGACGTCTGCTACACCAATCACGCCGAAGCCGACCAGGACGACATGGACACGCTGCTGGTGCTGCTCGGCGCCGCCGGCATTCCGTTCGTGATCGGCGTGCCGGGGGCGGACGACATCATGCTCAACTACCAGAGCACCTCCTTCCACGACGCGCTGTTCCTTCGCCGCACGCTGGGCCTGAAGCGCGCGCCCGAATTCGAGCGCTGGCTGCAGTCCATTGGCCTCACCGATCCGAACGGCGAACTGCTGCACGGCAGCGGCCGCGCGCTGGTCGACGGCATCACCTCGCTGGCTGCGTTGCCCTCGCCGCGCGCCGCATGAAACCCACATCCATTTCAAACAGACCGGGAGCTTTCTTCATGACTTCGATCCGCCACACCACGCTGCTTTGTGCAGCCCTGTTCGCCGCCGCACCGCTGGCACACGCCGAAGAGGCCGCGCCGGCCTCCGACTGGACGGTGCCGATGAGCGTCACGCTGGTCAGCGACTACATCTTCCGCGGCCAGTCGCAGACCTGGGGCGGTCCGGCGCTGCAGTTCAGCATCGAGGCGGTGCACAGTTCGGGCTTCTACGCCGGCTTCTTCGCGTCGAACGTATCCGATCACTGGCTGCCGGGCGCAGCGGTCGAAACCGACCTCTACGGTGGCTACCGCACCAAGGTGGCGGACACGATAGGCGTCGATGTCGGCGCCGTGTATTACATGTACCCGGGAGCCAACTGGGACGATTCGCCCTTCACCGGCTTCAACGCACGCAACCGTCTCGACACTGCCGAAGCCTATGTCGCGCTGAACTGGGAATGGCTCACCTTCAAGACCGGGCGCACGCTGAACGAATACTTCGGCTGGAGCACCAACAATTCGCCGGTCAATGGCGGCTTCTTCGGTGACCTGTCGGCCGGCGTCACCGGCAATACGCGCGGTTCGCATTACTTCGAACTGAACGCGGCCTACGACGTGGCCGAAGGGTGGAACGTCAGCGGTCAGATCGGCCGCCAGATCGTGCGCAATTCAACTGGACTGGACATTACCTACTACAAGGTCGGCGTCACCCGCGCGCTGCCGGATGGCTGGTCGGCCGGCGTGTTCTACTCGGCGTCGAGCGAGCCGAACGCGTACAAGGACTTCGTCAGCCTGGACAACGGGCGGTCGGATTCCGATATTGCGAAGGACAAGCTGTTCGTCAGCGTGACCAAGGCCTTCTGAGATGACGCCGGTCCCGGGCAGCGACGGTCGGGGCCGGCGCAAGGAACGTGAAGAGATGTGCGATGAAGGATGAAGACAAGGACGGCGCGCTGAGCGACAGCAAGGATGCCTGGGCGCTGTGGCGCGGTTTCACGTCGGCGCGCATCGGCCTGGGCCGCGTCGGCAACGCCGTGCCCACCGCGGAAGCGCTGGGCTTCGGTCTGGCCCACGCGCTGGCCCGCGACGCCATCCACACGCCGCTCGACGTGGCGGCGCTGGCCTCCGAACTGAACGCGCAGGACTGGCCGGCACTGCCGGTGAAAAGCCGTGCGCCCGACCGCGAAACCTATCTGCGCCGGCCCGACCTCGGCCGCCGGCTCGACCCCGATGACCGCGTACGGCTGGATGGCATGCGCGGCGAGGGCTGCGATCTGGCGGTGGTGATCGGCGACGGCCTGTCGTCGGCGGCGGTGGCGCGGCACGCGGTGCCGCTGCTCGCGGCGTTGTATCCGCTGCTGCCAGAGGACTGGTGCATCGCGCCGGTGGTGATCGCCACCCAGGCGCGCGTGGCGCTGGCCGACGAGGTCGGCGAGGCGCTGGGCGCACGCATGGTGGCCATGCTGATCGGCGAGCGGCCGGGGCTCAGTTCGCCGGACAGCCTCGGCGTCTACCTGACCTGGGCGCCGCGCGTCGGCCGGTCGGACGCCGAGCGCAACTGCATATCGAATGTGCGGCCCGAGGGCCAGCCCTATGGTGCCGCCGCCTATCGCCTGAACTGGCTGATGCAGCAGGCGAGTGCACTGCGCCTGACCGGCATCGGACTGAAGGACGAGAGCGACCACACGCTGCCGCTGATCGACCGGGCGGGCGCGCCGCGGCTCGACTGAGAGCAAGGCGCGGCGGCAAAGAAAAAGGGCGACGCATCTGCGTCGCCCTGAAACCCGATTCAATCTGGTCGAATCAGGAGGAGGTTCGTAGGCTTCAGCGCTTGAGCTTCTTCATGCGCTCGGCCGGGGTAATGATGTCGGTGAGGCGGATGCCGAACTTGTCGTTCACCACCACCACCTCGCCCTGCGCAATCAGCGTGCCATTGACCAGCACATCCATCGGCTCGCCGGCCATGCCGTCGAGCTCGACCACCGAGCCGTGGCCCAGTTGCAGCAGATTGCGGATCGAAATCTTGGTACGGCCCAGTTCCACGGTCAGCTGCACCGGGATGTCGAGGATCATTTCGAAGTCGCGCAGGCCTTCGGCAGGCTTGTTCGCGCTTTCCCCGAACTGCTGGAATATGTTCGCCGGCTGCGCCTCCACAGTTGCGTGGTCGGCGTCCAGTGCGGCGAGTGCTTCGTCTGCGGTGGTCTGTTCCGCCATCGCGGCGGCCCAGTCATCGTCACTGACTTGTTCTTCGGCTTCGGCCAGATCGCTCATGGTTTTTCCTCACCTGTCTTCTTGCCCTGGGCGTTCAGGGCGTGCTCGATCAACTCTTCCTCGCCGGCCATGAAACGCTCGATGCGCAATGCGTAGTGCCCGTTCTGAACGCCGTACTTGCACTGCAACACGTCTATGCCATCGACCGCGGCCGTCACCGTCTCTGGGATAGTTATCGGAATGATGTCGCCAACCTTTAGGTTGTTGAGGCCGCCCAGCGTCAGCGAGCCGTCGCCGAGGTTCACCGACAGTTCGACCGCGGCGTCCTGCACCTGACGGGTCAGCAGCTTGATCCAGCGGTTGTCCGAACTGACGCTGTCGCTCTGCATCGATGAATTCAGGATGTCGCGCAGCGGCTCCACCATCGAATAGGGCAGGCAGATGTGCATCTCCGCCGACACACCGCCCAGCTCGACGGTGAAGGTCGAGGCGACGACGATTTCCGACGGCGTGGCGATGTTGGCGAACTGCGAGTTCATTTCCGAGCGCATGTACTCGAACTTGATCTTGTGCACCGGCTCCCACGAGCGCTCGTACTCGGCGAAGAACACGTCGAGCAGGCCGTGGATGATGCGCTGTTCGGTCGCCGTGAAATCGCGCCCTTCGACCCGCGTATGGAAGCGTCCGTCGCCGCCGAACATGTTGTCGATGACCAGGAACACCAGGTTCGGGTCGAACACGACGAGACCCGTACCGCGCAGTGGCTTCACCTGGACCAGGTTCAGGTTGGTCGGTACCACCAGATTGCGGATGAATTCCGAATACTTCTGCAGGCGGATCGGGCCGAGCGAAATCTCGGCGCTGCGCTGCATGAAATTGAACAGGCCGATGCGCAGGTAACGGGCGAAACGCTCGTGGATCAGCTCCAGCGTGGGCATGCGCCCGCGGACGATTCTTTCCTGGGTGCCGAGGTTGTAAGGGCGAATGCCGCCGGTGTCGTCCTCCTGGACGGCTTCGTCGGTTTCGCCGGTGACGCCCTTCAGCAGGGCATCGACCTCTTCCTGGGAAAGAAAGTCGGACATGATCTTCCTCGCTGTTCTCTTCGGCGCTACTGCACGATGAAGGAGGTGAAGAGCACCGATTCGACCGGACCTATCGGTTCCTCGGGCTCGCCCTTGCGGTTGCGCGGTACCTCGCCGACGATGGCATTGACCGCGTGCTTGATGTCTTCCGCCAGTTGCTCGCGGCCTTCCGCGCTACCAAGTTCCGAGGCTTTCTTGCCGGACAGCAGCATCAGCACGCGGTGGCGGATTTCCGGCATGTAGGCCTTCAGGTTGTCGGCCGCAGGTTGTTCATCGACGCGCAGCGTCGCCTTGACCTGCAGGTACTGGTCGACTGCGGTTTCGGGCTGCAGATTGACGGTGAAGGGGTCGAGTTCGACGAAGACCGGCGGCAGGCCCTTGGCTTCCGCGTCCTTCTTCTTCTTCAGCTTGGCCTTCTTCGCTTCCTTGGCGGCTGCCTCATGATCGTCCTCGGCAACGACTTCCTCGCCGTCCTCGCCTTCCTCAGCGTGACTGCCACCCATCATGAAGAAGGCCGCGGCGCCGCCCAGTATCACCACCACCAGCAAGGCGATGACGATGACGAGCATCTTGTTGCCCTTCTTCTTCGGTGCGTCTGCTCCGGCTTCGTCCGGGGTGGCGGCTGCTTTGGCCATATTCGATGCTCCTGTCTGATTCGGAATTGTCGGCGGGCACACATGCCTTTCAATGTCCGAATAACGGCTGATTGATCCGTTTTTTTAGTGCCGGAGCGGTTTTTTGCTCGACAGGTGCATCCCGACCTTTGCGGCTGCCACGGATTTCGGGGAGCCGTCAGGCGAACAGATCGACCAGACCGGTGCCGCGCCGCGCGGTCTGGCTGACCGCGAGCTCGCCGCTGTCGCGACCGCGCTGGCCGCGCTGTTCGCCGCCCTGACCCTCGCGCGAGGGCTGGTCGCTGCTGACGTTCGCCTCGCCGAGCGAAATACCGCCTTCGGCCAGCATTTCACGCAGACGGGGCATGGCCTGTTCGAGCGCTTCACGCACCAGCGGATTGGCCGATACGAATTGTGCGGTGCTGAGGTCGGAGCCGATCTCCAGCGTGATTTCGATGCGACCCAGATGCGGCGGCGTCAGCACCAGTTCGGCCTTGCTCATGCCCTGATCGGCCAGCCAGCTGATCTGGTGGCCGACGTCGTCGGCCCAGCCCGGCTGGCTCACCGGCGTGGCGACCGTCATTTCGGTCTTCGGCTGCTGGGCTGCCGCCATATGGGCGCGGAAGTCGGCGTGCTGTGCCTGCTGCATCGTGCCGGTGGTGTTGTCGGCGAAGGCGTCGGGCAGCACGTCGGCAGCGAGGTCGAAGTCCGGCAGCGTTTTGCCGTCCACCTCCATGTCGCTGCCGGCCTGGGCGGCAATCCCTGCCGCCAGCGGGTCGGTATTGCCCTTTGCCGCTTTGCCGCCATTGCCGCCGGTGAGGTCGGACAACGCCGTCGTGGCTTCGCTTTCGCTGGAAGCGGCCGTTTTCAGCGCATCGGCCAGCTGCAGCACAGGTGTCAGCAGCAGGCCGGCGGCGAGCATGTCGGCGCCGCTTTGCGGGGTTTCGGTGGTGATCAGTTCCTGCGCGTCCTCGTCCGGCTTGATGGCGTCGGCCATCAGATCGGCCAGCAGCTCGGGCGGAAGCTCGCGCCCCTGTCCGCTGGCCAGCAGGTTGTCCTTGAGCAGGTTGGCGAAGGCGGCGGCGTCTTCGCCGCTCAGTTCGCCAGCAATGCCGCGGATCTCTCCGACCGGGCCGGACGTGGCGAGCGGATTCGATGAAGTAGGCAGGTTAAGCGTCGGTGCCGGCATGGTGATCTCTCCTGTGACGGAGGGACCACAGCACTATCCGTGCCAGTTGCCGGGAAGGGTGGAGCAGTTCAGTCGTCGTTGACCTGACGGCCCGAACGGTCGTCGTTCACCCGCTGCTCGGCACGCGCCTGTTTGCGGGCGACGCCTGCGTGGTGGCGGTCGGACAGCGTTTCGAACGCCTTGACCCGGGTACGCGTGTCCAGCCACTCGCGCTGGCCTGCCTGGGCGAGATCGCGTGAGCGCTCGACCTGACGCTGCTGGTGACAGATGGCGTCGTCGATGCGGGCAAGGAAGGCGCGGTAATTGGACCACTGGTTGGGCGTCAGGCCGCTGCGTGCAGCCGCCATGAACTGGCCCTGGTACTCGTTGCGGTACTGCTCGAGCATGTCGAGCTTGCGCGTGTTGTCCTGTTCGCTGGCCATCAGCGCAGCCAGCGCGCGGGCGGCTTCGTCCATGCGCGTGACGCTGAGATCCAGGATGGATTGGAGTCGGAATTGTTCAGCCATGACTTGAAAGCATCGTTCCGATCATCGGGGCCGGGCGTGATCCAGATCACGCATTTTCGGCCAGTGACGGATTTTTGCAATCATGGCGTCTGACCGAAGATCTGGTGCAGCTTCATGACCGCATCCTCGTAGCCTTCGCGTTCGTCCATGCGCTGCTGCAGGAAGGCCTCCAGCGTCGGGAACATGTTCACTGCCTGGTCCAGTTGCGGGTCGGAGCCGGGGGCATAGGCGCCGACGGCGATCAGGTCGCGCGCACGCTGATAGCGCGACCAGTAGCCCTTGAAGCGGCGCACCAGATCGAAATGACTGGGTTTGACCAGGCCGTGCATCGCCCGCGATACCGACTGTTCGATATCGATCGCCGGGTAGTGGCCGGAGTCGGCCAGCTGGCGCGTGAGCACGAAGTGGCCGTCGAGGATGGCGCGCGCCGAGTCGGCGATCGGGTCCTGCTGGTCGTCGCCTTCGGCCAGCACAGTGTAGAAGGCGGTGATCGAACCACCACCTTCCGGGCCGTTGCCGGCGCGCTCGACCAGCTGTGGCAGCCGCGCGAACACGCTCGGCGGGTAACCGCGGGTGACGGGCGGCTCGC
Source organism: Methyloversatilis discipulorum (assembly GCF_000385375.1). Lineage (NCBI taxonomy): Bacteria > Pseudomonadati > Pseudomonadota > Betaproteobacteria > Nitrosomonadales > Sterolibacteriaceae > Methyloversatilis > Methyloversatilis discipulorum. The sequence goes on along the minus strand of NZ_ARVV01000001.1, from coordinate 3,020,639 downwards.
CGATGGCCAGCGCGATTTCGCGTTGCGCCATCGCATAGCGGGTCAGCGAATCCATGATGAGCAGCACGTGCCGCCCCTGGTCGCGGAACCATTCCGCCACCGTGGTCGCATAGGCGGCACCTTGCAGCCGCATCAGCGGGCTGGTGTCGGCAGGTGCTGCGACCACCACCGAACGCTTCAGTCCGGCGGCGCCGAGGATCTGCTCGATGAATTCCTTCACTTCGCGGCCCCGTTCGCCGATCAGCCCGACCACCACGACCTCGGCGGAAGTGAAGCGCGCCATCATGCCCAGCAGCACCGACTTGCCGACGCCGGAGCCGGCGAACAGGCCGACGCGCTGGCCGCGGCCGACGGTGAGCAGCGAATTGATTGAGCGGATGCCGGTGTCCATCGTGCGCTTGATCGGCTCGCGCAGCAGCGGATTGACCGCGCGGCTGGCGACCGAGCGCGAATGGCGGGTGACGATGGGCCCCATGCCGTCGAGCGGACGGCCAGCGCCGTCGACCACGCGGCCGAGCAGGGCGTCGCCGACCGGCAGGTGCTTGGCGCGGTCGGAGGCGCGACGGCGCGGCTCCAGCCGCTCGGTCGGTGTCGGTCGTTGCGGAGCGGTTTCGAGCGGGATGACCTGGGCACCCGGTGCGAGGCCGACCACGTCGTCGGTTGGCATCATGAACAGCTTTTCGCCGTTGAAGCCGACCACCTCCGCTTCGCAGCTGTTGCCGCCCGGCACCATGATGCGGCAGCCCGAACCCAGCGGCAGTTTGAGGCCGGCCGCTTCCATCACCAGACCGTTGATGCGGGTCAGGCGACCGGCGTGCTGATACGGATTGACGCGTCCGGCGAGCGTGCCGCAGTCGGTCAGGAAGCCGGACCACTTGCGCACATGGGCATTCGGTTTGCCGGCCGCCTCCGGTTGCTCGTCCGTGCTGTCCGCGCTGTCCGGCTCCAACGTCGATTCAGTCATGTTCCAGCCACTCCGCGCCATCGACCAGCGATTCGACGATGCGGTCCCAGCGCGTCGGGACCGTGGCGTCGATCTGGCTGCCGCCGGATTCGACCTTGCAGCCGCCACGCGCGATGGCGCCGTCCTCGAAGATGCGGTGGCCGGCGTGCGTGAGCTGGTCGCCGATGTGGCTGCGCACGACCGAGGCATCCTCCGGGTTCAGATAGATGGCGGTGTGCTGGTGCGGCAACTGGTTGATCGCTTCGCGCACGACGGCGACCACCACCTCGGGATTCACACGTATGGTCTGGCGCACGACGTTGCGCGCGATTTCGACGCCGAGGTTCAGTACCTCGCGGGCGATCGAATTGTCCAGTGCGGCGAGCGCCTCTTCCAGCTGCTCGACCACGCTGTGCAGGCGCATCGCTTCCATGCGCACGCGCGCCGTGCCCTCCTCGTAGCCGGCGGCATAACCCTCGCGGTGCGCCTCCTGCTGCAGTTTCTCGATGTCGTCCGCGGTGGGAAAGCGGAAGGGCGCCGCCGTCTCGTCGTCCGTGTCGGCCGCAGCCGCCTCCTCCGGCGCCATCGCGGGGGGAGGCGCTGGGTCGGCGTCGACAGCCGGTTCGGGTGCCGGCGCAGCTGCAGCTTCCGGCGTATCGAACACCGGCATCTGCCAGGCAGTGAAGGATTCGCTGTTCATCGTGCGCAGCCTGCCTCAGCGCGGGCCATCGTCAAAGCATTTCCTCGCCACCCTTGCCGCCCATGACGATCTGGCCTTCCTCGGCCAGACGGCGGGCGATCTTCAGGATTTCCTTCTGTTCGGCCTCGACTTCCGACAGCTTCACCGGACCGCGGCCTTCGAGGTCTTCGCGCAGCGCCTCGGCGGCGCGCGAGGACATGTTCTTGAATATCTTCTCGCGCAACTCCGGCGAGGCACCCTTGAGCGACAGCACCAGCTGATCGCCGCTGACTTCGCGCAGCAGCGTCTGGATGCCGCGGTCGTCGATGTCCAGCAGGTTCTCGAACACGAACATTTCGTCGACGATCTTCTGGGCCAGATCGGCGTCGTATTCCTTCACCGCGTCGAGGATGGCCGACTCGTTGGCGCTGCCGACGAAGCCGAGAATTTCCGCGGTCGCCTTGATGCCGCCCAGCGTCGTCTTCTTCATCTTGGCCGAGCCGGACAGCACGCGCGACATCGCCTCGTTCAGTTCGCGCAGTGCCACCGGCTGCACGCCGTCGAGCGTGGCAATGCGCAGCACCACGTCGTTGCGCAGCCGTTCGACGAAGAGCTTGAGCACTTCGGCCGCCTGGTCGAATTCCAGGTGGGTCAGGATGGTGGCGATGATCTGCGGGTGCTCGTTCTTGATCAGGTTGGCGATGGTGGCGGCATCGAGCCACTTTAGGCCTTCGATGCCGGCGGTGTCGGAGTCGTTCAGGATGCGCGACAGCAGGTGACCGGCGCGTTCCTCGCCCAGTGCTTTGGTAAGCATGTTGCGGATCAGCGTCTCGTCCGCCGACACGCGGCTGCCGGCAGCGGTCGCCTCGTCGAACAGGTCGAGCACCGCCTGCACCTTCTCGCGCGGCACGTTCTTCAGTCCAGCCATCGCGGTGCCGATCTTCTGCACCTCTCGCGGGCCGAGGTGGCGCAGCACCTCGGCGGCGGCGTCCTCGCCCAGCGTCACCAGCAGCAGGGCACTGCGTTCGATTCCTTCGTCATTCATCGCCGCTCACCCAGTGCTTGATCACCTCGGCCACCGCCTTCGGATCGTTCTTCGCGAATTCGCGCGCCGATTCGAGTTTCGTTTCGAAGTCGAGCTGGGCCCGCGCCTCCGGCGACATCTCGAGCTGCGCAGCCGAGCCGCCGGCCAGAGCGCCCGGTATGGGCTGGCCGTTCTCGTCGAGCGTCACGTCGCGCACTTCGGGCTCGTTCTCGTCCGCCTCTGCCGGCGTGGTGAGATTGCGCACCAGCGGGCGCAGCACGCCGAGCAGCAGGTAGGCGGCGACGCCAGCGACCAGCAGATACTTCAGCAGTTCGCGTGCAAAGCCCATGGTTTCCGGGTCTTTCCACAGCGGCGTTTCGGGGGCTGCATCGACCACTTCGGTGAAAGGCGCGGAGGCAACATTGATCGTGTCGCCGCGACCTTCGTTGAAGCCCATCGCCTCGCGCGTCAGCGCGGTGATGCGCTGGATCTCTTCCTCGTTCAACGGCACCTGAACCACCTTGCCGTCCTTGTCGGTCTCGGTCTTGTGGTTCACCAGCACCGCCACCGACAGCCGCTTGATCTGGCCGACCGACTGGCGCACGTGCTGCACCGTCTTGTCGAGTTCGTAATTGGTGGTCGAGTCCTTGCGCGTGTTGATCGGCAGCATCGCCGGCTGGCCGTTGGCGCCTTCGACCGCCGGCGTACCCGGGGCCGGCGGCGTGGTAACCGGAGCGGTAGCCGGCGTCGGCGGCTGGTTGGTCAGTGCGCCCGGCACGCCGGCGGCGTTCGGCTGATTGGTTTCCGACTCGCTGAGCTGCTGGCTGCGGATGGCCGCGTTCGGCGTCGGGTTCGGCTTGTAGGTTTCAGCCGTCTGTTCGGCCTGGTTGAAGTCGATGTCGGCCGCCGTCTGCACGCGGTAATTGCCGCGGCCGACCAGCGGTTCGAGGATGCCTTCGATGCGCCGTATCGTGGCCGCCTCGATCTC